>CAZCMX010000036.1:0-22679 GCA_964499985.1 uncultured Mageeibacillus sp. | reverse complement strand
ATTATAGCACCAAAATCTACTCAAAAGTGAAGCAAAATATTGCCAGATATGGAAAACGATATCCATTCGGTTCTTATCTGGGTTCTGGTGTTATCATGAATACAAAAAACCTGGCCAGCTCCCATTGAGACTGGCCAGAAAGCAGGTATGATATGCAGATCGGTACGATCGGAACCGGACCCATTGTTGAAACATTTCTTGCCGCTTGCCAGGAGCTGCCATCCGTGCAGGTCGGCGCCGTTTATTCGCGCAGCGGCGAAAAAGCAGCCGCCCTGGCCAGCCGTTTCGGCATTGCCAGAACCTGTACAACCATGGACGATCTGCTGGGTGATCCGGCTATCGACACGATCTATATCGCCCTGCCCAATAGCCTGCACTTCGCCCAGGCGGCGCAGGCTTTGCAGGCGAATAAGCATGTGATTCTGGAAAAACCCCTGACCTCGACCTTGGCTGAGGCCAGGCAGCTGATTGACCTGGCCCGGGCCAAAGGACTCTACCTGTTCGAAGCCATTTCCACCCGCCATTTGCCCAATTACCGGAGCATCCGGCAGGATCTCTTTGATATTGGCCCGGTCCGTCTGGTCCAATGCAACTATTCGCAGTATTCCAGCCGTTATACCCAGCTTCTGGCCGGTGAAGTGACCAATATTTTCGATCCGGCCTTTTCTGGCGGCTGCCTCTACGATCTCAATATCTACAACCTGCATTTTGTGATCGGCCTGTTTGGCCGGCCACAGGCGGTCCATGCCTATGCCAACAAGGCATTCAATGGCATCGACACCTCTGGCACCGTGGTACTGGAATACGATGGCTTCATCGCCACCTGTACAGCAGCCAAAGATTCAGCCAGCCGGTCATTCCAGATCATCCAGGGGGAGAAGGGGTATCTCGATGTGGCCGGTCCAGTGAACAGCTGCCCCTTCTATGCAATCAGGACAGGATCGCGCCAGGACCAGGTCAACCTGCAAATCCAAGAAAACCGGCTGGTCTATGAAATCGAGGCTTTTGCCGCTTGCCTGGACAGGCAAGACTGGAGCCAGGCACAGGCTTGGCTCGATGAATCGCTGCTGGTCATGGAAGTGCTGGAGAAGGCCCGGCATGAAGCCGGGATCGTGTTTGGCGTGGACCAGCCCAATAGGGGTTAGGTGAAAAATAATGAAAAAGCGGCCGCTGACCGGGTGGACAGCAGCCGCTTGGCGGGGATGGTTTGAGCTTTGTGCCCGACTCGCTTCAGCCTTGGGACTGCCAGTCGGCCGGGTAGACGAAATAGGCATAGCGGGCAAAATCAGGGGTGGCAAAGAAGATATGGCTGCCCTTGGGAATGTAGATGATGTCGCCCCGCTGGCCCCTGACGGCACGGCCGTCGATTTTGATCTCCAGCGTACCCTCGAGGACGATGTCATACTCGTCATAATTGAGCGTCCACTCGAACTGGGCGCCATGGTCGAGCTCCATGATCCCGGCGCCCATGCGCGGCGCTTCCTGCAGGGTGACGATGTCTTTCAGGGCCACACCGGGCACCCCGCCGAACGGCTCGCAGCGGACGGTATCGGTTTTAACCATCAGGACCCCACTGGGATCCTTGCACTTGACGAAATCCTCTGCAGCCGGCTGGCCGGCAGAATCGGCCAGCATGTTCTGGACAACTTTCTCAACAATTTCGCGCACCAGCGCTTCACTGATGTTCATGGTCAGGCCTGCTCGGTGCTTTCATCGCTGGTCTTGATCTTCGACAGCAGCTTCGGAGCGAGGATATTGGCCAGGATCAGGGCGGTGATACCAGCAACCAGCTTGCCAACGATGACCGGGAAGATCATATCCTTGTTGACCCCAGCGGTGAAGCCGAGATGGTCACCAAAAACGAAGGCAGCAGATACGGCGAAGGCGACGTTGAGCAGTTTGCCCTTCGGGTTCATGTCATGCATGATATTGAACATCGGGATATTGTTGGCCAGAGTGGCAACGAGGCCGGTGGAGCCGATGTCGTTCATGCCAAAAGCTTTGCCGACTGCCTGCAGCGGTTTGCCAAAGGTCCTGGTGATCCATTTGACCATCGGGAAGGCGCCGATCAGGACGATGGAGATCTGGCCGCAGATCAGAAGACCGGTTTCGAGGGGAACCGAGCCGCCGTTTTTCTCGCGGTCGACCATGAGGTCAAGGAGCGGGAAACGGATGCCGGTCAGGTACTGGAAGACGGCCAGAGCGGTGAAGACGGTGATGGTGACGGTGACACCGGTGCCGAACTTGTTGAAGCCGGAAATCATTCTGGCGGGGATGAACCACAGGCCGAGGACGATCAGGCCGGCGATGATGATGACCGGGATCAGGTTGATGATGATCGTGCCGATATTGATTTTGTAGGGGGTCAGGTTCATCAGGATACCACCGGCAATACAGCCGATCGGGATCGTGATCATGCCGGCCAGAATACCAGCGCCCAGATAGGGGCGGTCTTCCTTCTTGATGATCGAAAGGGCAACCGGAATGGTGAAGACAATCGTCGGGCCCATCATGGTGCCCAGGATCAGGCCGGCAAAGTTGCCGATGGTTTCATTGGCTGCCAGTTGCATGGCCAGCGGATAGCCGCCCATGTCGCAAGCCAGCAAGGTGGTGGCGAACATGGAGGGATCTGCGCCGAAAATGGCATAGACAGGGACCAGGATCGGTTTCAAAATCACAGCCAGGACAGGGGCAGCGGCGACGACGCCAGCCATGGCGATGGCCAAGGGGCCCATGGCATTGAAGCCATTGTCAAATTCCTCGCCATAACCTTTCTTGTTGCCGCGGATCTTGTCGATCGCACCGACAAACATGAAGATCATCATGATGAAGATGATGACCGAGTTGATGGAGAGATTCGAAATCCAGCCGGAAAAGCTTTCCGTAAAGACGCCGACATTGGTCACATTGTCAATTAATTCCTGAAACATGCCGATTCTCCTTTTCAATTTGGATTCATTGAACTTACAACAGGGCAGAGAAAAGCTTGGGTGAAGGCTTGGGGATCACTGCGCTGCCGACCAGCAGCTCCGTCTGGGCGATCGCGGCTGCCACAGCAGCACGGACGGCACCGACATCCCCGGTCAGGGTGACATAGCCTTTGCCGCCAATGGCAAAGCCGATCCGCACCTCGATCAGGGTGACCTGGGCAGCTTTGGCCGCAATGTCGGCGGCCCGGATAGCTGAAGCAACCGAGAAATACTCCAGGACTCCGACCGCACCAGGCTGGTCAACCTGGACGGTCATGTTGATGGCTGGAATCAGCTGGGGATGGATATTGGGGATCAGGAGCTGGTCCACCACATAACCTTCACCTTTTTTCTCGCCGGCTGCCATGGCAGCGGTGACATCGCCGGTATTGCCGGCTACGATCACCACATATTTACCAGGACAGATTGTGGAAGACCGGATCAGGTCGACCTGGGCAGCCTTGACCATGAAATCACTGGCCTCGATGCCCCGCGCAATGCTGGTGAACTCAAGCATGCCGATTGCGTTTCCCATCGCTTTCATACCTCCTTCCGGCTGATGCGGGCACCGGTAGCGCTGATTTCCGTGATGATACCATCGATACTGCAGTGGATATTGGCTGAGAGACCTTCAGGGTCGGCCCGCGCGAGCAGATCGCCTCGCCGGACCAGGTCACCGGCCTGCCGGACCGGGAGGGCCGGTTTACCGATATGCTGGCGGAACGGGATGAAGACAGAATCTGGGGTGAGCTCGCGATAGTCCGTGGCATGGCGTCCCTCGTAATCGCGAAGTCCGAGCCGGGCAACCAGGCGAGAGGTTGGTGTGCGCCCCTCGTTGAGACCCGGCCGGGCCGTGGGCTGGAGATTCCTGGGGACGGTGAGCCCCTTTTCGCGGATCCTCTGCTTGAAATGGTCATTCACTTTGCGCGGCGACAGGCCCATCGGACAGGCAAATTCTTCACAGATGCCGCAATCGCAGCAATTGACGGCGTCGCCAAACGCCCGGATATATTCGTCGGGATCCGTAATGGCATCCTCGCGCCAGAAATTGCGCATGACCAGATGAGGCCGCATCTGGTGGCCGATCAGATAGCGCGGGCAGAGGTCCGTGCACATCCGGCACTGGATGCAGGCACTTTTCGTCTGATGGCGCAGGCGGCCGACATTCTGGCGCATGCGCCAGGTCTGGACCATGGTGTGCCCGGCCGGCAAGACGATCAGGCTGCCGAGTGTCTTGGTGACGACGGCTGAGGCGATTTTCTGGGGGTCAACCATCAGCAGTCCCATCATCGGCCCGCCGAGGATCAGGGCATAATCGGAAACCCTGAGGCCGGCCTGGCTGAGGATGGCTGAGACTGGTGTGCCGATGGGTACTTTGAACATCAGCGGCGTATCCACCTCGCCAGCGATGGACAAATACTTGTCAATCACAGGCTGGCCACGCAAGGCGTCGGCGATATTGATCAGTGTGCCGACATTGTTGACCACGGCGCCGACATCGAGTGGAATTCCCCGCTCAGGCACGGTCACCCCCAGGATCTGCTGGACCATGATCTGCTCGTCGCCGGCCGGATAATAGGTGCCCATTTCGAAAATCTCGATTTGGGCCTGTGCCGCAGCAATGGCCTGGCGGAGCGCCTCGATCTCGGCCTGGTATTTGCCTTTGAGTGCGATCACTCGCCGCTCGGCCCCGATCTGGCCACTGACTGCATGGATCGCTGACACAATGGCCGCGGCCTGGGTCCGGCAGAGGTACTTGTCGGTCTCAATCAATGGCTCGCATTCGGCAGCATTGATGATCAAAGTCTGGGCCTGGCCAGCCAGCTTGACATGGGTGGGGAAACCGGCACCTCCGGCACCGACAACGCCTGCTTCCTGAATGGCTTTGAGAAATTCCATGCGGGTGTTCCTCCGGATTTCAGATCACAGAAGGATCGATCTCTCGATCATCGACGATACCGACTACGGTTGCGTCCACTGGAGTCTGGATATTGCCAGTTGCACCGCGGGCCGAGCTGCCACTGACCACCAGGACGGTCTCACCGATCCCGGCGCCAATGATATCTGCGGCGACGATCGGTGCATCGCTTTTGGAGTCATCCAGGATATTCAGGGGCTGGACGATCAAAAGCTTCAACCCGTTGAGCTTGTCTTCCTTGCGGGTCGCCCAGATATTGCCGATCACTTTGGCGACAATCATATGTTCGCCTCCTTTGCTGACCTATAGGCTGCTGATTTCACACTCATGCGTCTCGGACCAGTTTCATCTGGCGGGCCCGGGCATATTCACAGGCCAGATCGGTGATGATGCAGCTCTGCCGGATCAGGACTTCGGTGGAGCCTTTCATCCGGGCTTCGATCAGGTCTTTTTCGGTCAGGACGCGCTTGTCGACCCTGAAGGCAGGGGCTGGCGAACGTTGGCCGCTACCGGCTTGACACTCGCAGGTCTTGCCAACTGGGGCTGGGCAGGCTTTGACCGCATAACCGCTGGCCAGGCCAAGCAATTCTGCCTCCAGATCTTCCAGGCTGCAAATCTTGACGCCGGACCGCTCGAGCAGGTCGAGCTTTTCCTTCATCATGGCAAAATAGCGCGGCGGGGCAGACTGTTCATAGCAGAGCAGCTCGATTTCACGGGCTGGCAGATAGATGCGCTTGCCAGTGAGGATGGCCCGGGTGACCAGGCAGGAATAGGGTGAGCCGCAGACCCCGGAGCTGATGCGGCCGAGCTCTTCGATCCGCAAGTCAAACAGGACCAGTGCCTCATACAGGTCCAGGTTTTCCTCTGGGCAGGGGTCAGGCAGGCAAGTGAGCTCAAAACAGTCATTGAGCCGTGTGGTGGACAGGAAATGGTCGAAACGTGCATTTCGCGCAGCCGTCAGGACCAGAAGCTTGCGTTTTGACGCTTCAGGCCCCTCACCTGACGACTGGATCCTGGCCAGGACTCGGCGGGTGATTTCATCGACGAGGTTTGAAAAATCCATAACAACCTCCTTTCTTCTGAAAATCAGGGCAGACAATTCATGGCAATGCCTGCCGGTGTAACGAGAAACGGATTTTCCGGCTTGACGGTCGGAATGCCCGTCTCGTGTTCAATGATGGTTTCAATGCCGGTGAGGCAGCAGGTGCCACCGCACAGATAGATGGTATCTGTTTTGAACGGATCGATATTGCGGCGGATAATGGTCGCCATTTTCTCGACCACGGCCTTGACAACCGGGAGGATTTCGCGATGGCGGGCGAAGTCCATCTTGATCGATTCGGCCTGGGCAAAGGGGATCTTGTAATTGCCGGCCAGAACGAGTGTCAGATGGGTGCCACCGGTCGGCTCATCATAAATCGCAGTCACCTGGCCGTTTTCCAGAACTGCCAGGCCGGTCGTACCGCCCCCGATATCCACCACGACGCCGTTTTCGATCTGGTAGATCGAATTGGCTGCCGATGGTTCATCGAGAATGGCCGTCACTTCAAAACCGGCACCTTCGGCGACATACTGGTGAGTCCGGGCGCTGCTTTCCGTACCGGCTGGCATGGCAATGGCGCAATGGGTGAGGTCGCGGCCGATCCGCTCCTCCAGCCTGGCCTTGAGTTGCTTGACGATCCTGAGTGTGCCCGGGAAATCAACCACGATGCCATCGCGTAGGACATTGGCTGCCCTTTTTTCGCAGGCTACCGGATTGTTGAATTCATCCAGAACAACTAGGACGATATAGGCTGTGCCCAGGTCCAGGCCGACTTTGAGGCGCTGCCCTTCGGGGACGAAGGTTGTCATCTCCGACTGGGCAACACGGTCCATATAGCTGTTGATCCGTTCCAGGTCGATCATGGGGCACCTCATGCCGGCTATTGTGCAGCCGCCGGCTTTGCCGGTTGGAATTTTGCGGTCAGCGGAGGATGATGCCGAGGGTGAAGCCGCTGACAGCGGCCGCATTGCCCTCGTCGGTATCGAGATGGACGCGGCAGCTGAATTTTTCACTGACCCTGACGATCACATCGTGAAAGGTGACCGGCCGCTCGGTCAGAACCTTGACACTGACCTTCTGCTTGTCCTGGAGCGTCAATGTCCGGGCTGCCTCCGGGGTCATATGGATATGGTTCCTGGCAATGATCACACCCTGCTGCAGCGTCACCTGGCCACAGGGACCCTCGATGGTGACCGAGCTTGATCCTTGCACATCGCCGGATTCGCGCATCGGGGCTGTGATGCCGAGGACCCTGAGGTCACTGATGGCCAGCTCGACCTGGGTATTGCCCCGGACAGGTCCGAGGATGGCTGTCCGTTCGAAGCGGCCTTTGGGACCAATCACGGTCACCCGCTCGCCGGCCAAAAACTGGCCCGGCTGGGACAGGGGACGGATAGAGGTCAGGGCAGCACCGGGACCGAACAGGGTGGCCAGATCCTGAGCCGAGAGATGGACATGCCTGGCCGAGACTTCGACCTGGACCAGCCCTGAACGAAGCATGGCTTCCAGAACTGCATTCACGACCTGCTGTTCCATCTCTCAACCCTCCTTGCGGTAGTTTCCGGCCAGATACTGGCACATCACGATATGCAGGGCACTGGACAACCGGTTGAACGTTTCAACAATGTCAGCCCGGGTGTAGCGGGTGCCCTCGCGATAGGCATCGACCGCTGCAGTCTCGGTTTCCCGGACCGCGGTGCGGATCTGGTTGAGCAAGGCATAGGCCCGGCCAAAGGTGTAGTCAGGCAGGACCATCTGCCGGATATTGTAGAACTTTTCCGGATTGTGCGACCGTTCACGCAGCTGGGCATGGTCGAGGCCTAGGATGGCCAGGTTTTCCAGGGGGACCTCCTGGACATCGCAACGCATGATTTCGCGCAGGATGTGGAGGATGCCCCCGAGATCTTCAATCAGCCGGGGGCCATCTTTGGGAGAGGTCTCGGCGAGGATCGCCTGGGTCAGCACAATCTGGGCCTGCAGGCTGTCCAGCTTGCCCCGGAAAACGATCCGGGGATGGTTTTTGGGCACCAGGACATTGCCATGCAGATGTGTCATGTGTTCTGGCTTCTCCAGATAGAAGGAGCCAGTTTCAAAATCGACGAACCGACCCGGTGTCGCCGAGGAAGGCGAGGCGACACCGGATGGGTTGCCGGGGGGCGGGGCCGGCACAGGGGCCGATGGAGCGGACCCCTTGCCGATTGCGATCTTGCGTTGCTGAAGGTACTCGCGCGCCGCCGGTGACAGGATCTTGCCCTCCGGAATGTAATAGGTTTCCGGCTGGCTGGCTCTGAGCTGGTCGCGCAGGATACTTTCGGTTATGACCTTCAAACGCTTCACCTCCTGTCAGGAGCGCTGGCTTTAAGGCTTTCAGTGGCTTTCAGGCCTGCTTATTTCTTCAGGGTGGGCAGGATGAATTCAACTTCCTCATGCGGGCGCGGGATGACATGGACAGAAATCACTTCGCCGACTCTTTCGGCGGCGGCGGCACCGGCATCGGTAGCTGCTTTGACCGCGCCGACATCGCCGCGGACCATCACGGTGACCAGGCCGCCACCGACATGTTCCTTGCCGATCAGGGTGACATTGGCTGCCTTGACCATGGCGTCAGCGGCTTCGATGGAAGCGACGAGACCTTTGGTTTCGATCATGCCGAGAGCTTGCAGAGTTGCCATAATAATTGCCTCCTTGGCTATTCTTGCGGACTTTGCCGCTGGTTTGGGAAAATACTGCTCTGGCCAGGCCAGTCAAGGCTGGCTGTCTGGCTGTCTGGCCGTTTGACCGCCTCAGGCCAGCTGCAGGCGTTCAATCACTTTGCGGACAATGGCATCGACATCAATGGGCGGATACGTGTCTGTCCGGCAGATGCCTTCCGGGCAATCCGGCACGCCGGCACGGATTTCGTCGAGCTCGCGGATGCCGCAGGCCACATGCCGGAGGTTCAGGAGGTTCATCGGACCGACATTGTCTGAGGTCGCACTGCCACCGATCGCCCCGCAGCCCAGGGTGAGGGAGGGGAAGAGACCGGTGGTGCCGCCGATGCCACCCAGCGCACCGGGTGAATTGACGACGATCCGGGAGACCGGGATATTGCGGGCGAAATAGTCGACCATGGCTGTGTCCTGGGTATGGATGATGAAGGTATGGCCGGCTCCTTCGTAGCGCAGGATTTCCTGGCAGCGTTCGCAGACTTTCTGGTAATTGTCCTCGCAGTAAAAGGCGAGGATCGGGGCCAGTTTTTCATTGGAGTACGGATGGCCGCGGCCGACACCGTCTTCCTCGGCGACCAGGACCCGGGCTTCGGCTGGGACGTCGATTTCCGCCAGCCGGGCAATCACTTGGACACTGCGGCCGACGATCTGGGGATTCATGGTCCCATCGCCGCGCAGGATGAACTTGCCCAGCTTCCTGGCCTGGTCCGGTGACAGGAAATAGGCTCCCTGGCGGATCAGCTCCGCTTTGACCGCCTCTTTCATGTCTGTCTCACAGATGACCGATTGTTCCGAAGCACAGACCGTGCCATTGTCAAAGGTTTTCGACTCGAGAATCTGGCGCACGGCTTTCTTGAGGTCTGCCGTACGTTCGATATAAGCCGGACCGTTACCGGGGCCGACACCGATGGCCGGCGTACCGGAGGAATAGGCTGCCCGCACCATGGCGGCTCCGCCCGTGGCCAGGATCATCGCCGTATCGGGGTGGCGCATCAGGTTGTCCGTCGCCTGGATGGTTGGGATCGTGATGCAACCGACCAGGTCTTCATTGCCGCCCGCCTCGATGATCGCCTGCCGGATGACCTTGACCGTCTGCAGGATGCAGCGCTGAGCATTCGGGTGTGGCGAGAAGACGATGGCATTGCCGGCCTTGATGGCGATGATGGCCTTGAACAAAGCGGTCGAGGTCGGATTGGTGGAGGGGATCAGTCCGGCCACGACACCGACCGGGATCGCAAAGGAGCGGATCCCCAGCGTGTCGTCGCGCGAGACCTCACCGATGGTTTTCATGTCCTTGACCCGGTCGAAAACCATGCGGCTGGCAAAAATGTTCTTGATGACCTTGTCGTCCACGATGCCAAAGCCCGTTTCTGAAACGGCCATTTCCGCGAGACGGCGGGCATTCCGGACCCCGGCTGTGGCGATCGACCGGCAAATCCGGTCGACATCAGCCTGGGTCTTGCCGGAAAGCTCCTGCTGGGCCTTCTTGGCCGCCGCGACAAGCTCACGGACTTCCTGGACGGACAGTAGATCCTTGTCGTAGAGCTGCATAGATCAACTCCCCTGTTCACGGAACTGGCGGATGGCTTCCAGCAGTTCCTCTTTCTTGGCAAACCGGATGTCCCGTTTCGACAGGGTATTGACTCCCATCTCCCGGGCCAGGGTCCGCAATTGGGCGACTGTCAGATGATCGAGATCGTCGACTGGCTCCCCATTGGCCGGCTCCGCATGGGCCGGAACTGCAGGGGCTGGCTCTGGTTCCGGCTCTGGTTCCGGCCAGGGCTCCCTGTCCTGCGCACCGGCTGCCTGTCCGCTGGCCTGGGTCGGCTCACTGGTCAGATCCGCCGGGGGTTGCTTCTGGCCTTGCCCTGGCCCCTGCGGGCTCAGGAGGTCGGCCATCGATTCGGCTGGCCGGGGAATGACATGGACGGCGACCACCTTGCCGACCTTGGCCGCAGCTGCCGCAGCAGCATCGATCGCAGCCCGCGTGGCCCCGACATCCCCCGTCACTTGGACGCAGACCAGGCCACCTTTGACCTGGGTGATGCCCAGACGGGTGACATTGGCCGCCTTGACCGCCGCATCGAGAGCCTCGATGGCAGTGACCAGGCCATAAACCTCGATCAGGCCCAACGCCTTCATGGATCAGACCTTGGGATTGTCAGCGACGTACTCGACTGCCACGGCGAAGGCTTCGCAGGCGGCCTTGCAGGCTGACTGGCTTCCGGTCAGCAAGGCGCCGCCAAAGTTGGTTTCGGATGGCGGGGCATAGAGGACGCAGAGCTTGACATCCGCAGCTTTCATCGCAGCATCCACTGCATACATGGCTTCCAGCGGCGGGGCGATCAGGTAGGCCAGGGCCTCGCCCTCGGTAATGCCGGCGCCCGCTGACAGGTAGGAGCCCGTACGGGAAATGCAATGGGCATAGTAGGGGATCGTATCATCGTCATTGGCGGAGACGAAATGGGCCACATTCTCGATCACATCCACTGCTGCCGCCAGGCCACTCTTGACCTCGGCCGGATTGGGTCCGGCCAGGATGCCAATGATTTCGCCGGCCAACTTGGTGCTGGCATTGGCAGCGCCGGCATAAAAGCTTTTGGCATAGACCACGCGGACATCGGCTGCCTTGGTGGCTTCATCGAGCGCGGTATAGGTCACATCATCGCAATCGGTGGTGATCAGGGCCAGGGACCGGTCATTGGGTCCGAGGTTCAGACTTTTGGCCAGCTCAGGATCGACATTCGGGATGATTTTTGTCGCGAGCACATTGGCCTTGATTGGATCTCGTTTCATGTTCTATCCTCCCTTGCTTAAAACTTCAGATCGGTGCCACTGGCTTTTTTGTCCAGCATGACCTTGATCATTTCGGCGATATGGGCGCCCGCTTCCGCCGGACTGGTGCCGGCCTTATGGATGTTCGAGACGACATTGCGCCGGGCTTCCGGCATGCCGACGGTGGCCTTGTAGGCAAAATAGGCCGACAGGGATTCTGCCGTGATCAAGCCTGGCCGCTCGCCAATCAGGATGCAGGTGACATCCGCCCCTGTCAGCTCCGAAATCTCGTCCATCACACCGACGCGACCATACTTGACGAAGAAGGTCGTGCCGACATCCACCTTGTAGCTGGCCAGGCCCTGGATAATGGCCGGCAGCAGGTCAACCACATTGGCGGTCACCGCCGAACCGGACAGGCCGTCTGAAACGACCAGCTGGACGGTGGGGTTCTTCTTGCATTTTTCCCGGATGGTCTTCTGGGCATCCGCTGTCAGCTTGCGGCCGAGGTCCGGACGTGTGAGGTAGACATCCTTGTTGTCACATTGCGTCTGGACATAGAACAGGCCGAGCTTATCCGTGACATAGTCGAGATCGATGTCATGGAAGCAGGCATCCTGGGCTGCAGAGTGAGCTGCTCTGAATTGCAGCTGTGGCAGCGTCTTGTAGCGCGCACCGGCTTTGCCAATGCCCAGGCGGCACGGGGCCCGCAGCTTGAGCTCCAGATAGGCATCGCGGTAGCGGGGGCTTTCCACCAGGTACTGGGTCTTGATGTCATCTTCCGTGATGTCCGGAATGTATCCTTCCTCCACGACCGTGCTGGTCTTGCCCAGGGCGGACTGGACGGCGCTGGTCAAGCTGCTGGCCTGGCCGGAATCGCCGGTGATGTTCATTTCGCAGAGTACCTGCTCGATGATTTGCCTTAAATCCTTAGCATCCATGTTCAGCTGATCCTCCTTCCTTACTTCGCCATGAAGACCGACGCATCGCCAGCCAATGGAGTCAGCTTGCCATTTTCCGAGAAGCCCATTTTCTCAAGCCAGAGATCGAATTCATGAACCGGCCTGAGACCGAAGGTTTCCCTGAGTGCTGCTGAATCGTGATAGCCTGTGCACTGGTACATCAGCATGCAGTCATCGCCCTGAGGTACACCCATGACGTAGTTGCAGCCGGCTGCGACCAGCAGAGTGGCCAAGTTCTCAATATCGTTCTGGTCAGCTTTCATGTGGTTGGTATAACAGGCATCACAACCCATTGAGATCCCGGTCAGTTTGCCCATGAAATGGTCCTCGAGGCCGGCCCGGATGACTTGCTTGGAGTCATACAGGTATTCCGGACCAATGAAGCCGACCACGGTGTTGACCAGGAAGGGGTCGTAACGCTTGGCCAGGCCATAGCAGCGGGCTTCCATGGTCACCTGGTCCCAGCCAAAGTGGGCATCAGACGACAGTTCGGATCCCTGGCCGGTTTCAAAGTAGTTGACGTTCGGCCCGGTCGCCGTCCCTTGGGACAGCAGGAGTGCCCTGGCTTCGTCAATCATGGCCACGGACACACCGAAGGCATCATTGCCCTTCTGGGAGCCAGCAATCGACTGGAAGACCAGATCCGCCGGCGCGCCCATCTTGGTGATGGCATCCATCTGGGTCGTGACATGAGCCAGAACAGAGATCTGGGTGGGGATTTGCCATTTGTTCTTGAATTCGTCAAAGGCCTTGAGGATGCGGGCCACATTTTCCACGGAGTCATCGACGGGATTCAGGCCGAGTACGGCATCGCCGCAGCCCAGGCTGAAGCCTTCCATGACCGAGGCCATGATGCCCTTGAGGTCATCGGTCGTATGATTCGGTTGCAGGCGGGATGAGAACGTTCCTGGTTTGCCGATGGTCGTATTGGCATGGGCCGTGATGCGGATTTTTTTGGCCGCATAGATCAGGTCGAGGTTGCCCATCAGCTTGCAGACCGCAGCAACAATCTCACTGGTGATGCCACGCGAGGCCCGCCGGATCATGTCACCGGTGGTATTGGTGTCGAGGAGCCATTCACGGAACTCAGCGACCGTCATGTTTTTGAGCTCGTTGTAGATCTTCTCGTTGACAGCATCCTGGATGACCCGGGTCACTTCATCCTCTTCATAGGGGACAGCTGGATTGTTGCGCAGGTCCGCCAGGGTGATGTGGGACAGGACAACCTTCGCGGCAACCCGTTCTTCGGCACTTTCGGCGGCGATGCCAGCCAGTTTGTCACCAGATTTTTCCTCATTTGCCTTGGCCATGACTTCACGCAGTGATTTGAATTCGTACATGTGGCCAAAAAGCTTGGTTTTCAGAATCAAGTTGTTCACCTCTCTTCCTAGGCAGTTGGATCTGGATACAGGTCAAGTATTGAATATCAGGGTCTTGATCACGACCGGGACGACACGCCCGTCGGCGATGGGCTGGCCGATATCGATGTAATCACCGCTCAAGGTCCGGATGCTGTCGATGCAGATCACGTCCTTGGGTTTTCCGAGCAAGACCCGGATCGCATGTCCGAGTGCCTTGCCGATATCGTTTTCCACCACAATGATCAGCGGGTGCCTGTGTTCAATCACCTCCTTGGCTCCCTGGATAATGGCTTTCGCGAGGGACTGGATCTCGGAGAAACGGCTCCGGCCGCGTCCGGTGAAAGCGATGGCTACGGGCTCAGGCTTGCCTTCAGGCATGTACAGGGGCAGCTGAGTGGCAATGGACGTGGCCAGAAGGTTGAAATCGGCCTCGTCGGCTTCGGATATTTTGAGGATGGGAATATTTTTCAACGGCAGGCAATGCTCGACATAGGTGATTGTGCTGCCACTGATTTCGGTGGTATGCGAGCCGGCGCCGACAACGGTCGCCCGGATGGTCTCGGCAGGAACATAGCGCTTGAGACGGGCCAGCTGCGGCTGCTCCTGGATCGCCTGGCCGAGCAGGATGCCGATATCACCATAGCGGAACCAGTCACTGCTTGCCTGCGAATAGACATAATCCGCCACCCCGCCGGAATAGGTGACCGCCTGGATGACCGGCTGCTCCGGCAGAGGGCGGCCCTGGTTGGTGTACATCAGAGGATGGGTTTCATCCGCCGGCAGGACATGCAGGGCCATCGCCAGCTGGTCCGCCATCAGGCCACAGAGTTGGCGCAGCTGGTGCAGATCGGCCTGGCTGCCCAGACGGAAATCGAGGCCATGCCTGGCGGCCAGGCGGGCGATGCCCGGGAAAATATAGTCGATCCGGTTGTCCTTGACCTTGACCAGGCGGCCACCGATGTCCAGGCAGCAAGTGCCCCGGAGGCCTCCGCGTTCAAAAATCGCAATATTGGTGGTGCCGCCGCCGACATCGAGATTGGCAACGGTCGTCCGGTGCTCAGTCGAGAGCTGGTCCGCGCCAGCGCCCCGGGCTGACAGGACCGACTCGAGGTCTGGTCCGGCCGTTGCCACGACAAAATCACCGGCCATTTTGCTCAGGGCAGAGAGGACCAGATTGGCATTTTGCTTGCGGGCGGTTTCTCCCGTGATGATCACAGCCCCGGTATGGATTTCCTCCGGCTTCATGCCGGCAGCCGCATACTCCAGCTCGACGATCTTCTTGACCGATTCCGCATCGATTTCGACCGGTGAGGTCAAGGGCGTGAAATAGATCGGGCTTTTGTAGACGATCTCCTTATTGACGATGGTGATCCGGGGCACGGTATAGCTGCTGGCCAGGTTTTCGATCGTCAGACGACTGAAGACCAGCTGGGTGGTGGTCGTGCCAATATCGATCCCGACACTCAGGATGACCTCATGCATGATCCACACCCCCTTTGCAAAAAAATGGCCCGGCGCAGGTGTCATCCTGCAGCCGGGCTAACGTCGCCTGGTTGTTGTTCCTGCTCGCCGGTGCTACGGCACACCGACGATGTCCATGATCTGATTCTTGAAGTCCAGCGTAACGGTGGTTCCTCCTGGCCCCGAATCAAAGGCCAGGTTACCTCGGAGCTTGTCCTTGACCAGCGTCTGGACGATATTGAGACCGAGCCGGTTCTGACGGATATTGGTGACATCGAAGCCGCAGCCATTGTCGATGACCTGGATCTTCGAGTAGAGGTCGCCCAACTTGACGATGATCCGCACCAGACCCTCATTCATGCCCTCAAAGGCATATTGCAGGGAATTTTGCAGCAATTCATTGATGATCAGGGCGATCGAGGTCGCAATATCCGAATCGACATAGAAGTCATCGCCTTCGACCGTCACGGAAACATTGAAATGGGGCCGGGCGAAATAGCGCACGGTGCTGCTCTTGATATGCATCAGCACCTCACCGATCTTGACCTGGTCGACCCCGCTCTGGGCCAGAAGCTCATGCGTCGCGGCAATCGACAGGATCCGGTTCATGCTCTCGCTCAGGACGGCCCTGGTTTCGTCATTCTCTGTCCGCCTCACCTGCAGGCGCAGGAGACTGGCAATCGTCTG
Source organism: uncultured Mageeibacillus sp. (assembly GCA_964499985.1). Taxonomy (GTDB): domain Bacteria; phylum Bacillota; class Clostridia; order Saccharofermentanales; family UBA5734; genus UBA5734. Next base: position 6,796 of record CAZCMX010000036.1, on the reverse strand, counting down.
CAGATTGTTCTTGACCCGGTGGTGCATCTCCTTGATCGCGACGGATTTCAGGATCAGCTCCTTTTCCTGCTGCTTATTCCAGGTGATGTCGCGGATCACGACAACAAAGGCTATGTCCTGGGTATTGAGACGGACATGCTTGATGGCCAGGGTCAGATTGCCGACTGTTGTTTCAACGAAGGTATAGCGGCTGTCGCCGCGGTTCTGTTCCGGCTCGACGGGACGGATATTTTCATAGCGCTGGCCGAGAATGTCCTCGATATAGCCCAGCTTCTGGAACAGCTCATGGGCCAGGGTATTGCGAAACGCCACGATACCGCTGTGATTGACCATGACCAGGGCCTCGTCGATGCATTCCGTCAGCCAGGTGCTTTCACTGGCCATATGGGTCAGGGCATTGGCAATCCGTTCATAGCCCTGCTGGGAAAAATGCAGATGCTCATTATTGGCGCGCTGCTCATCGACCCGCTTCTCGCGGATCAGGACCCCGATCACCCGCTCGCCATTCTTGATCGGTTCGACCGACTGGATGACATGCGTGCTTTCCTGGGTGACCGCCTTCATCTGCTTGGTGGCCACGCCCAGCCGCAGCGAACGGGCCACGGCCGGTTCATTTTCCTGCAGGGCCATCAGGCCGACGACCGTTTTCTTATAGGAGGATGGCACATAGTCCGGCTTGGCCTCGGCCACGACGATGGCCGCACTTTCATCCACCGAGGGACAGTCGACAAAGACGTCAGCATCCTCCAGATTGGCCAGCGGCTGCAAAACAGCAGCCATGGCAATGATGATCCGGATATCATCATCATTGAGGCTGGTGTGGCGCTTGCACAGGCGTTCAATCTCGTTCATGAGCGTTGTCCTCAGGGGTTCCGGCTGGAGATTTCAGGGCGCAGCAGGATGATTTCGGCTACCCGGCGCATGGAGATATTCTTGGCACAGCTGATCTTGCGGATATAATCGTAGGCATCCTGCTCGTTCATTTTTTCCCGGGCCATCAGGATCCCCTTGGCCTTCTCGATGATGCTGCGGTTTTCCAGCCGCTCGGAGACCTTTTCGATGTCATTTTTCAGCTGCTTGACCTCGCGGCTGCGGGCGACGGCCAGCTCGATGCTCGGCACGAGCGCCTTTTCATCGACCGGCTTGACCAGATAGCCACTGATGCCGATTTCCTTGGCCTGCTCAATAAATCCGCGTTCACTGTAGGCCGTGAGCAGGATGACGGCATCGCAGAGCTTTTCTTCCAAAACAATCCGCCCCGCCGACAGACCATCGAGCAGGGGCATCTTGATGTCCATCAGGACCAGGTCCGGCTGGACTGATTTGCACAGCTCGAGGGCATCGAATCCATCCCACGCCTCGCCGACGACCTGGTAGCCACTATGCTCGAGCATTTCCCGCAGGTCCATGCGGGTAATCGGTTCGTCTTCAGCAATCAGGACACGCAAGGATTTGTTATTTTCCATGCCAGACCTCACGGTTGGTTCAGATAGTCATACAGCGCCTCAAAACCGGTGCCGTCGACACTGCTTGTCACAAAAACCGCCTGAGCGCCCGCCGCCACAAGATATTGCCGGGCCCGCTCGATCTGCTCAGGTGTGGCCAGGTCCTGCTTGGTGATCACGCCCACCGCCGGCTTGGCAAAGCTGCCAGCATAGGCCGGCGGGAACATCGACCCCTCCTCGGTGGGATCCTGGACCAGGACAATCACATCGGCATCCGTCGATGTGACATGCAAAGCACCGCGGTAATGGCGGATCTCCAGGTATTCACCAGGGGTATCGATCAGGCTGTCCTTGAAAATCTGCACCGCCTGCGTCTTGGCATATTGCAGCTCCTCACGACAGATATACTGGCACAACGTTGTTTTCCCTGCGGTCGTCCGGCCGATCAGGATCACTTTCTTGTTCAGACCCTCGCCAGGTCCATTGTCTGAGGCAGGAAGAATGCTTATCTCTGTCATCACGTGCAGGCTGTCCTTTTAAGAGCGGGTGACCGGAGCAGGGGTGAACCCCATCTGGTCACAAAGTGTGCGCATCACTTCCCGCAATGCGGCCTCGACAGAGGAAACATCACCGGTCACAACGAGAGAGCCACTGAAACGGTCGACAAATCCGATGCTGACATGGGCCGATTTCGTCGCCACATCGGCTGCTATAATGGCAGCCTCACCAGGTGTGATCGTAAAAATGCCGATCGCCCCTCTCGTGTCGATCAGACCGAGCTTGGTATAGAGCGAATTATCTGGGTGCGCAATCACATGCGCCAGCGTCACCTGCTTACCAGGGACAAATTCCTGGATAATCCGCTTCTTTTCATCCAATTCGATCAACTGGCGCACCCCCCTTAGCACTTGCCGTTATCGTCCCAATAAAAAATCCCAAGAAAAAAATCTCTTGGGAGCTACATAGCTCACGATTTCGGCAAAAGACTAGCGTCGCCTTTTGTCAGTATTTAATAATTTTTGTAATGATTTGCGGTCCTACATTGTCAATTTAGCACGAGTTCTTGGCGGGTGTCAACGGGGAATATCGGCGAGACGGCCGACGAGCCGCTGGATCGCCGTCACCCCTAAAGCGAATAAGAAAGCAAGGGCGAAGCGGGCCAGAAAGGACTCGCTCAGAATCGGCCAGGCGGAGCCGAACCGTTCGAGGACGGTGATCGGGATGATATGCCAAAGATAGAGCCACAAAGAATTTTTCGAGCAGAATTGAGCCAGCCGGTTATCGAGCAGGTGGGCGATCGGCTTGATATCAAGCAGCAGGAACAAAGCCAGACTGACAAACAGGGAGTATGCCAGATAGTAGCTGGTGGGAGGATATTTGGCCTTGCTGATCGCCAGGAAGCCATTGCAGGAGCCTATGATCAGAAAAATGGCCAGAAAAGCAGTGGCCAGTGCCGCAATCTCCTGCTTTTTCAAGGTGAACAGGCGGATCCCAATCGCAGCCACCAGGCCATAGCTGATCGGGAAGAGGACGAAATGCTGGAATAACAGATGCCAGGTGGTGCTCAAGGCCTGACCCAGGCGAACCAGGCCCAGATAAGGCAGATAAATGCCCATCAGAGCCAACAGATACACTTTCTGGCTGGGCACCTTCTGGCTGGCTGCGAGAATGATGGGGTTAAAGATGGCAATGGACACAAAAACCGCTATGATCCAGACATAACCGATGCCGCCGACCAGAGCATAAGATTTGATGATCTGGTCCAGACTATAATAGGAGCTGTCTGCCCGGATCCAGGCGATCAAACGGAACAGGACAAAAAAGATCGTCAGAAAGCTCCAGGCTGGCAGCACCAGCCGCCGGAGTCGTTGCTGCAAATAAGTCAGGTAACGGACCGATTTATCTTTCCGGCTCAGATAAAACGAGGCGCCCATCAGCAAAGCCATTAATGGAACGTCGAAATTCCTCAGGTTATAGACAATATCCGGCGAATCCACATGCGCGAAAATGATGCAGATCAGCGCCAGGGTACGGAGAATATCGATTTTTCGATCTCTGGTCAAAGGTTTGAGCCCTTTCTACAGGGGAGTGCATAACTGGAGAAATTATAGAAGGTTCTGGCAGAATTACAAGCTTTTGCGCAAAGGAAACATTGCCTATGTTTGCCCCTGCGACCTCTATGCCGGCAGCGCCCTTGCGCAGGCAGCACCTTGGCATCGCACCCTGGCATCGCAAACATTGAAGTCGCAGGTCCAAACCCGTAAACTATACCCACCCTGCGCGACACAGCATTGGAGGACCATGGACAAGCACACCATCCTGAAAGAGACCTTCGGCTTTGCCGAGTTTCGCCCTGCCCAGGCGGAAATCATCGATGAACTGCTTTCGGGCCGGGATGTGCTGGGGGTGATGCCGACGGGAGCAGGCAAGTCGCTGTGCTACCAGGTTCCGGCCCTGCTGCTGCCTGGGGTCACCCTGGTGGTTTCGCCGCTGATTTCCCTGATGAAGGACCAGGTCCAGGCCCTGGGCCAGAGCGGGATTCGCGCCGCCTATATCAACAGCTCCCTGACCTCAGCCCAGATTGCGGAAGTGATCCGGCGCGCAGCCTGCCAGCACTATAAGCTGATCTATATTGCACCGGAACGGCTGCTGACCCCGGCCTTTCTCACACTCTGCCAGCAGCTGCCCGTGGCCATGCTGACCATAGACGAGGCACATTGCATCTCCCAGTGGGGCAATGATTTCCGGCCCAGCTATATGAAAATCCAGGATTTCCTGGCCAAATTGCCAGCCCGGCCGGTGATCAGTGCCTTCACGGCAACCGCAACGGCCGAAGTCCGTGACGACATCGTCCATCTGCTCGGCCTTCACAACCCGCGCCGGATCGTGACCGGCTTCGACCGGGAAAATCTGTTCTTTGCCGTGCAGAAACCCAAGGACAAGGACGAGGCGCTGCTGAAAATCATCCGGGCCCATCGCGGTGAAACGGGCATCGTCTATTGTTCCACCCGGAAAGCGGTCGAGGAGGTCTGCGACTTCCTGCAGCATAACCGGATCGAGGCGACCCGCTACCATGCCGGCCTCGCCGAGGCTGAGCGCCACCAGAACCAGGACGATTTCCTCTATGACCGGGCCATCGTCATGGTCGCGACCAATGCCTTTGGCATGGGCATCGACAAATCCAATGTCTCCTTTGTCGTCCACTACAATATGCCGATGGATGTGGAAAGCTACTATCAGGAGGCTGGCCGGGCCGGGCGCGACGGCTCGCCGGCTGAATGCGTCGTCCTGTACAGCGGCCAGGATGTCAAGACCAATACCTTCCTGATCGAGCGCAAGGATACCAATCCCGACCTGTCAGATCTCCAGAGCATGCTCGCGCGCCAGCGTGACCATGATCGCCTGAAGGCCATGACCGTCTACTGCAATAGCCACACCTGCCTGCGCGCCTATATCCTGCGTTATTTTGGCGAAACGACCCATGCAGACTGCGGCCACTGCTCCGTTTGCCAGGCCGAATACGCCAGGGTCGATGCCACTCGTGAAGCCCGGGCCATCCTGTCCCTCATCTACCGCCTCGCCCAGCGCCGGCAGCAGTTTGGTAAGACCGTGATCATGGACATCCTGCTCGGCAGCAAAAGCGAGCGCATCTATCGTGCCCAGCTCGACACACTGGGCGACTATGGCTTGCTCCAGGACTCCAGCCGGGTCAGGCTGACCGCCATCCTGGACCAGCTTCAGGAACAAGGGTATCTGGCTGTGACCGGCACGACCTATCCCGTGCTGGCACTGACCGGGCGATCGGGGGAGATCCTGCAGGACGACCAGCCTGTCTTCATCAAGGTATTGCAGGCTAAGCCACAGGCCAGGACCAAAGCCAGGACAGAGGCGCCGCGACATCCGGACGAGGCAGAACCGGCGCCCCAGACTGAACAGGATCTGTTCGCCCGCCTGAAGGCCTTGCGCAGCAGCATCGCCAGGGAAGAACGCGTGCCCGCCTATATGGTCTTCACCGATGCCACCTTAAATGACCTCTGCCGGAAGAAACCGCAGAACCAGGCCCAGCTGCTCACTGTCTCGGGGATCGGGATCCAGAAAGCCCAGCGCTATGGCAGTCGATTCCTGCACGAAATCGCCAGGAGCAGTGGCTAGGCCTATGCCAGCGATCGGCCATCCCCGACCAAAGTCCGAGCCAGAATCAATATTGTCGCTTCGCCAGGCGAAATACGCATTCCCTTTCCGGAATTTTTGCTAAAATGAAACGAGATTTCCCCGGCAACGTCCATCCCTTGATAACCGCTTAGCCCCCGCTTGCTTTCATACCAACCCGCCCTCAGGAGGATCACATCATGAAACGCTCAGAAATCAATGCCGTCATCCGCGATATGGAAAAACTGGCCCAGGAATACCGGTTCGCCCTGCCGCCCTTTGCCAGCTGGCAATCCTCAGACTGGGCCGTGGCCGGCTCTGATTATGACGAAATCCGTAACAATAAGCTGGGCTGGGACATCACCGACTATGGCCTGGGGCGCTTTGCCGAGATCGGATTTGGCCTGTTCACCCTGCGCAATGGCAATTACCATGACGCCAGATACAAGAAGTCCTATGCTGAAAAAATCCTCATGCTCTACCCGGGCCAGACCGCACCGCTGCACTTCCACTGGTCCAAAATGGAAGACATCATCAACCGGGGGGGCAATGTGGTCTTCATCACCGTCTACAATGGTGCGGCCGATGGCACCCGCCTCGACACCGATGTCGTGGTCCATCTCGATGGCCGCGAACAGACTGTTCCGGCCGGGACAAAGGTCAGGCTGTCCCCCGGTGAAAGCATCACGATCGACCCCTACCTGTATCACGATTTCATCGTGCCGGCAGAAGGCGGGCCGGTTCTTTTGGGCGAGGTCTCGATGTGCAATGACGATGACCATGACAATCGGTTCTATGAGCCGATCGGCCGCTTCCCGGAAATCGAAGAGGATGAGGCGCCCTACCGCCTGCTCTGCACAGAATATCCGGCCGCTGCCGCGAAAGAGTCCTGAACCATCATGAAAAAACATAAAAGGAAGAACCGTACCTTCAAAATACTCATTGGCCTGTCCGTCGCCATCCTGGCCGTGACCAGCCTGGTGGCTGCCAGCGCCTTTTTTAGCCAGAAGACAACGCCAGACCAGTCATCCGGCCAGACAACCCGGCAGGCCGAAACAACCGCACCCACAGCCCTCACGACTAAGGTGCCTGAACCCACCGTCACACCCAGCCCAACCCCCCCCCCCCCCCCCCCCCCCCCCCCCCGGGCCCCCCCCCCCCCCCCCCCCCCCCCCCCCCCCCCCCCCCCCCCCCCCCCCCCC
>CAZCMX010000035.1:10705-22729 GCA_964499985.1 uncultured Mageeibacillus sp. | reverse complement strand
GACCCCTTCCCCGGCAATTGCCGCCTTCAGTGCCACCCCTCGCGCCACCTCTGACCCCTTCCCCGGCAATTGCCGCCATCAGTGCCACCCCTCACGCTACCTCTGACCCCTTCCCCGGCAATTGCCGCCATCAGTGCCACCCTTCGCGCCACCTCCGACCCCTTCCCCGGCAATTGCCGCCATGCAAGCACAAAACCGGCAGTAGAATCTTTCAATTTCCCTTAAAAGCGCTAAAATAGAGACATCAGTTCAGTTTCTTCATTTCATTTGCGCAGTTACAGTCAAGGTCAGCCGGCTGGCTGGACCCTGACGTAAAGTCAATCGGATGAAAAGGAGAAACGAAGACCATGTCAAGAAAACCACGAGATTTCCAGTCCGGGCGTATTTACCACATCACACATCGCGGGCACAATCGGCTGTACATTTTTGAAAATGACCTGGATAAGGCTATTTTTCTTGACAGCCTCAAGAAAATCCTCCAGGAAACAACCGGTCAGCTCCTCTATTATGTCCTGATGGACAACCACTATCATTTGTTGCTGGAAATGAATGTGACCCCGATCCATGTGATCATGCAGCGGCTCAATACCAGTTACGGTCGGTATTTTGCCCACACCTATCACACATCCGGAGCCTTGTTTGGCAATCGATATACGGCTGAAGAGGTCAGTGAACCGGACTATTTCAGTTCTGTGATCAAATACATCGCTTTGAATCCGGTCAGAGCTGGCATCGTCCAGAGAATTGGTGATTACCGGTGGAGCGCCCATATGGATTTGATCCAGAAAAAGAATGGACTGGTTCATAGTCAGCGATTTTTCGAAATCCTGGGCCGGACACCCGAAAGGGGACGTGGCCTGTATTGGGAAATGATTCAGCTTGCAGACGCACAACCAAGCCCTGTTCCGCGGCAAAGTGACTTCCGGTTCAAAAGAAAACAAAAGCTGCTGGAGGCCCAACTGGCGTCATTTCTGGCGAGTTTGGGGAGTACCATCAGCCTGGACCAGATTCAATCGGAACTGCGAACTACAGAAATCGTCCGGTTGCGGCGCGATTTTGCCTGTCAGGCTTTGGGCCAGGGCTATGCCGTGAACGAAATCGCGGCAGCTTTGAATGCGAGCGCACGCAGCGTCCGCTACTGGTGCCAATCGCCCTTTCCTAACGCCGGATCAGATTCCGTTCAATAGAGATATTGAGCATGACCCCCAGGCCGATAAAATTGACGACCATCGAGGTGCCGCCGAGGCTGACAAAGGGCAACGGGATCCCGGTGATCGGCATCAGGCCGACACACATGCCCAGGTTTTCGATGTAGTGGAAGGCCAGTGAAGCCGTCAGTCCGACAACCATATAGGCGGCAGCCGGGCGGTGGGGGCTGATCTGGGCGGCAATATACAGGTTGCGGCTGAGAAAATAGAAAATCAGGATCAAAAGCGCGGTTGTCCCGATGAAACCCATATGCTCGGAGACAGCCGTATAGATGAAATCAGACCATTTGATCGGGACGTGGATCGGATCACCGCCCTGGTTGCCAGCCAGGCCACCGGAAGCAATGGCAGCCTTGGCCTGGAGCAAATTATAGGAGGCGTCCGGATCATGGCCCGGGTACAGAAAGGTCAGGATCCGGTTTTTCTGGTAGTCGCCAAAATAGAAAATCCAGGCCAGAGGAATGGCAATGACCGCTGACGAGACGCCGAGCAGGACCACTCGCCAGGAAATGCCAAAGACAAACAGCATGCAGACGAACATGAAGACAATGACCATGGTCGTGCCGAAGTCAGGCTGCATCATGATCAGGCCGACCGGGACCAGGTAGACCAGAGCCATCAGGGCTGACCCGGTCCATTGGCCGATCCGTTTCTGGCCGATGGCCTCAAACAGGTTGGCCGAGACCATGGCCAGGCCGATCTTGGTCAGTTCCGATGGCTGGAACGTTCCGAGGGCTGGCAATTTGAGCCAGCTGTCTGCGCCCCATGTGCTCTCCATCGAAAAACCGTCGACCAGAACCAGCAGCAGCAGCAAGACACTGGTGCCATAAATGACATAGCCAACCAGGCGCAGGGATGGCAGCTCGATCCGGCCGAGAACTAAAGCAAGGACCAGTCCGATCAGGACCGCACCGACCTGCTTGTACAGGTTCTGGGGGTAATCTTCAAAGCCTGTGCCGAGGACCCGGTTGAGCACAAACAGGCCGATCAGGGTGATTGCCAGGACAGGAATCAACAGCCAGTAGTCGATCGCACTGAAATAGCCATCGCGTTTCAGTTGTGTGACACCCGTATCAGCCATGGTTGTGATCTTGGGAACCTTCTTCAGCAGCGTCTTGATCAGCAGCCGCCGGTGCCGCAGCAGGTGCCGCAACAGGTGCCGCAGCAGGTGTCGCAGCCGACTGGTCTGCAACCGGGATTTCGACAAAATCCGCCTGGTTCGCCTGCTGAGCCAGGTGGCCATGTCTGGCTTTCTGGCCCAGGACGACCAGAAGGATCAGAGAGACAGCAACCATGGCGGCAGAGAGCAGCTGGGAGATGCGCAGCGTGGTCTCGCCGATAAACAGGGCATCGGTGCGGATACCTTCGACAAAAAACCGGAGCACGCCATATCCGAGCAGATAGGACAGCAGGACCTGGAATGAAAAGCGCCGGTTGCTGCGGATTTTCAGCAAAATGAAGAAGATGACCAGGTTGCCGATGAATTCATACAAAAAGGTGGGGTGGACGGGGGCAAAGGGGTCGGTGCCGGGAATATGGGTCAGATAAGCGGTGGTCTGGCTGGAAATCATGCCCCAGGGCCAGGTGGTATTGGTGCCAAATGCCTCTTGGTTGAAGAAATTGCCCCAGCGGCCAATGGCCTGGGCCAGGGGAACATAGACAATGATGAAATCCAAAAGATCGGCGATTTTGATTTTCTTGAACTTGGCCACCAGGATGATCGCCAGGGCACCCCCAATCACGCCGCCATAAAAGGCCAGCCCGCCCTCCCGGGTATTGAAGATGCGCCGCAAGTCAGCCCGGTAATAATCCCATTCGAAGGCGACATAGTAGAGGCGGGCAAAGACGATCATCATCGGGATCAGATAGATGTAGACATCGAGGATATCATCTGATTTCAGGCCGAATTTATCAGCCTGGCTGGAAGACAAAAACAGGCTCAGGATAATGGCCACGGCAATCAGCAGCCCGTACCAGTAGACCGGGATGCCAAACAAGGAAAAGGCGACACGGTTGACCGGGAGGTTTTCAATCCCCAGGCCAGGAAAGCTGACTGGAATGAATGCGCTGGTGAGGGCTTGTACAATGGACATATTATTCCTCCGTCTGACTATTGATGATCGACAAGGTGTAGCTATTGGGATCAGAAAGGAAGGCCAATTGCCGGGCTGCCATTTCTGCATCCATTTTATCGTATAAGGATGGGTAGTCGAACAGGTCAAGGCCATGCTGGTTGCACTGGGCCTGGACCAGGCCACTGTGATCGATCGAGTCCAGCGACCGGATGAAATCACCGGCAGCAGCACGTTTCTGGATTTCAAACAAGTCCGGGTCCAAGCCTGCGGCAAAGACCTGTTGCAGGCCCTCGATCAGGGCCTTGCCAGCTGTCTCGGGGTCTCTGGATTCGCCGCCGGCCGCCAGGAAGGCAAACGTGGGTTCACAGGCATAGTGATAGCCAAAGGAATCATTGATCAGGCCACGGGAAAACAGATCGTCATAAAGGGGTGAAGCGGGTGACAGCAATGTGTCAAAGGCCAGGCGGGCCATGCGCTGGCGCATGATGAGCTCGCGGCCCTGCAGAGGGCTCTGCGGCAGGATGCCCGGGTCCTTGATCCCGACCAGGAAGGATGGCGCGGAGACATCCATGGCACGGCTGACCAGAGATTTGTCCGGATGCGAGGGTTCATCTGGCAAAATCACCTGGCCGTGGATTTCCAGGCTATTTTCCAGGCGATGGGCCAGCTTGGCCAGGATTGGCGCCTCATCGATCTCGCCAACCAGGGTCAGAGACAATTTGCCCGGCTGGTAGAACGTCGACCAGACCCGTTCCAGATGCTCACTGGTGATTGACTTGACAGATGCCGCAGTCCCCCCGATATCCTGGCGAACCGGATGGTTGACATACAAGTGGTTCAGCAGCTGGACATAGCAGACGGTATCCGGATCATCGAGATACTGGTCGAGCTCGGCCAGGATGACAGGCCGCTCAGCTTCGACCCGGTCCGGACCCAGATAGGGCGACAGGACCGCGTCCAGGTAGAGGTCGAGTGCGGCCTCGAAATGGAAAACACTCGAAAAATAATACATGGTATGGGTATGGCTGGTATAGGCATTGGCCGAGGCACCCAGGGCTGAAAGCCGGCCCAAGAGACCGCCTTGCTCATCACGGCTGAAAACGCAATGCTCGAGGAAATGGGCGGTGCCATCCGGCACCTCGTGCAACTGGTCTGCCTGCTCAAACCGGGTATGGATGGAGCCGTAAGGAACGGTCAGGGCAGCAAAATGACGGGAAAATCCGGGACGCGGCAAAATCTTGACCACAAAGCCGGACCGGTGGCGCCAGGTATGGAGCTCATGGCCAGTCAATGGGTCGATCGACTCCGAGAGCGTAAAGGCTGACATGCGGTCAATCATCAGTGGACTCCTTGGCTGTCAGGATAAAGCTGGCGGCAAGCTTGAGCTGGCCAGCTCTTTCAATAATGGCCTGGCGGTCGACACGCTCCAGAAGGCTGAGGGAATCCTGGACGGAAATGGTCCGGCCCAGAGTCACGCCATTCATCAGGTGCGACAGCATATTGTCCAGATCATCCGGAATGGAACGGATATGGCTCTCGACAAGCGTTTTTGACCGCTCCAGCAGCTGGTCGCTGAACTGTCCATGCGCCAGATGCTCAATCTGGGCAAAAATCGCCTGCCGGGCTTCTTCGACCCGATCCGGCGAAACACCGGCAATCACCAGCAGGGTGGACAGGTAGCGGCTGCTGACCGAATAGACACTGTACGCCAGTCCCAACTGTTCCCGGACCACGTCAAAGAGCAGGGAATGGACATCACCGCCGAGCATGGAATTCATCAGGGTATCGACGATGGAATGGTGGCTGAAATAGGGATGCAATCCTGAAAAGGCCAGGCAAATCCGGGCTTGCTCGACCTTTTTCGTGTCCTGTCGCTCCGCTGGTGGCAGGGGTTTGAAGGCGGAAGGCAAAAGCTCATCGGTCCTCAGGCCGGCGGGCCGCAAGGTAGCCACCTGTTCCAGCAGGGATTCGAGCAGCGCTTCTGACAGGTCGCCTGCGATCGCCACCTGGCAATCCATGGTCCTGAGCTGGTCATAAGCCTCTGTCAGCTCTTGCCGAGTCAGGCTTTGCAAGGTTTCCTGGTCTCCAGCAGCCAGCAGGCCAAACGGCTGGTCGCCACAGAGCAGCTTCATGCACTGGTCCAGGGCAAATTTAGCTTTGTCGTTTTCCCTGGCCAGCAGCTCCATTTGCAGGCCGGCGCGCTCGGCTTCAAACAACACCGGCTGGAACATCCCGTCCGGGGCGAAATCAGGCCGGGTCAGCAATTCGAAAAACACCTTCAGCGCAGCCGCAAAGGGTGAGGAGTGGTCGGTCCAGTTCATCAGACCATTGACGGCCATATGAAAGCTGATCAAGTCCCCGTCTTTGCTGACTTCGGTCTCGATGCTGGCGCCATACAAGCTGTCCAGAGCGGCAGACAGGCTCGAACGGCTGGGATAAGCCTGGCAGCTGGCCGACAGGACGCGGGAAAGCAGAGATAACAGGCTGGCATTTTTGCGGTTGATCCGGGTGCGGTAGGTCACTATCGCAGTTGCCTGGGCGAACCGGGTCGTCCGGATGACCCGGACCGGAATGCCATGGACGCGAGCCAGTTCATAGCCCTGCTCTGAGCTGCGGTGGTAGGCTCTGGCCTGGACCAGATCGGCCTGGACCTGGGCCACGAGGTCCAGCAGTGAATCGAAGACAGCTTCTGGCCGCAGGCGGTACAGGAACTCGACGGTGATTTTCTGACCATAGAGATCCATGCTGGCATCAAACAGAAAAGACTCGATATTGGCCCTGGGGCTCTCATCCTGGATGGTTGGCCGGATCCCGATATTGGTGATCGATTCATAGGTCCGGTCACCCACCCGGGTCCGGGTTGCATAGACACCAAAAGCCGGGACCGCCAGGTCATCATCGATGGCGATATTGGCCGTTGGGAAACCGAGTTTGCGGCCAAGCTTCTTGCCCTCGACGACGGTTCCGGTCATGGCAAAAGGAAAGCCAAGACAGCTTTCCGCCATCCGGGTGTCACCCTCGGCAATCAAGTGGCGGATCCTCGAGCTGGACACCTTGTCCCCATAAAGGCGAACCTGCGGCACAATGATGACTTCACACTGGTTTTGCTGCCCCCAGAGGGTGAGCAAATCGATGTCCCCCTCACCATTCTGGCCGAACCGGTAATCTTTACCGACCACAACCAGGCGGGCATTGAGTCTTTTGCCCAGTACCTCGTCCAGGAAGGTGGTGGCGGGGATGGCGGCAAATTCCGGCGTGAAAGGCTGCAGGCAGACTTCCTCGACACCGGTGGCGGCTATCCGCTCCAGGCGCTGGTCCAGGGTTGACAGATAGCCGGCAAACTGTCCCTCAGGCGACAAGGTGACCAGCGGATGCTCGGGAAAGGTATAAATGGCCGGGCGCAGCTGCTGGAGATGGCTCTGGTAGACCATGGTCCGGATCAAATCCTGATGGCCGCGATGCACCCCGTCAAAAAAGCCAAGGGCGACGCCTCGCTTGATGGTTGAATCTATCGCATCAGTCGGATAGAAGATGTTCATGATGGATGAATATCCTTTCCGTTACAATTTGGAAGGTCTGGCTCAAAGCCTCCGGTACTGGCTTGAGCCGGCCGATTCCGGCCAGGCCGCCTGGCCCGTACAGGGTCAGGCGCAACTCTGCACCGAGCGAAAGCCCGGGCCCGGCGCTGGCCAGGATCTGTTCGCCAGTCATGACCAGGATTTGCCCCTGGACCAGTTTACGGATGCTCTCAGGCGGCAGGTGCAGGGCTGGAAAGCCTGCCAATGCCTCATCCAGGCCATGGACTTGACCGGAAGTGGCCAGTTCCTGCCAGAGCTGGTCCTGGATCTGGCGTCGCACAGGCCGGTCAGCCGGATCTTGGCCAGAGGCACGGACCTGGTCAGCCAGAGCTTCAAAGCGGGCCTCCAGACTGGACAGGCTCATCGCCTGGGCCAAAGCAAAAGGGCCGACTTTTGTCCGGACCAGCTGTTCTGCATGGGCAAAATAGCCGGTCTGACGACCCAGTTCATCGGCAATGACCCGGATATAGGTGCCCTTAGACACTGCCAGAGTCAGTTGGACAGAAAGGCGTGGCCCTCCGGACTCGGTTTCGGATCGTGAATCGATGCTGTCCAGGCAGGCCTGATGGATGACAATGGGCCGTGGCTGGCGCTCGATGGTCTGGCCGGCCCGGGCCAGGGCATACAAGGGCTGGCCATCGATCTTGACCGCCGAATACATCGGTGGCAGCTGCCAATGCGGTCCCGGCAGGGCAAGGACTGCCTGGCGGATGACGGCAAAATCAGAGGTCCTCAGCCGGTCCAGCTCGCCAGGGACAAACGCATGGGATTCGGTCACCGTTCCGGTCAGGTCCATTGTATCGGTTGCTGCACCAAAAAGGATGCACACCTGATACGTTTTATCGTAGGTATCCATGAATTGGACGGCAGCGGTTGCTTTGCCGACACAGATGGCCAGCAAGCCCTCAGCGAATGGATCCAGAGTGCCGGTATGGCCGATTTTCTTTTCGCCGATCAGGCGCCGCAATCGCGAGACAACACCAAATGATGTCAGGCCTCGCGGCTTATCGAGCAGGAGAATCCCGCTTTTTCCCGGTTCAGCCATTGAGCCACTGGCCAGCCTGCTGGACCACCAGATCTACGACTTCGGCGAGCGGCTGATGCCGGATCGTCATCCCGGCAGCTTTGGCATGACCACCGCCGCCAAAGGGGCGGGCAAAATCGGCGGCATGGAAATGCTCGTTGCTGCGGATATTGACCCGGACACCACCATCGGTCAGTTCCCGGAACAGGAATGCCACCTCGACGCCGGCAACGCTGCGCAATTCAGAGACGATGCCGTCGAGATCCGTATCCGTTGCGGACAAGCTTTGCATCAGAGCCTGGTCCACGCGAGCCAAAACCAGCCGGTCATCGAAAAGAAATTCGGCCTGGGAATAAAGCTGGCCCTGCAGGCGCAACTGGATCCGGGTGGACTCGTGGAAAAGCCGGTAGGTGATCTGGCGCAGATCCGGATCATAGGCCATCAAGTGGGAGGCGATCGAAAAGGTGCGCGCAGTTGTATTGGAATAGACAAAGCCACCGGTATCGGAAACGATGGCCGTCATCAAGGCCATGGCAGCTGCCTGGGTCAAAAGAGGCAGGCCCAGCTGGCTTTCCAGATCCCGGACCAGTTCGAAAATCAGCTCGCCGGTTGCGGCTGCCGCGGGATCAATCAGGCGCAGGCCCCCCGATTCGCCACTGGATACATGATGGTCGAGGGCCGCCTGAGTCTGGGCAGCCAGGTAAATGCCCTGACGGCAGCCGAGCCGTTCCGGTTCGGTGCAGTCGACCGCAATAGCCAGGGACTGGTTTTGCGGCCAATTGCGGTTGTCAAGGTCGGCGAAAACGCAGATCAGGTCCAGGGCTGGCAAAAAGGTCAGGCGTGGATTGATGGACTCATCGACAAAAATGCGAGCGGTGGCACCGGCTTTTTGCAAAGCCAGGGCCAGGCCAATCGCGCTGCCCAGGGCGTCACCGTCGGCACCCACATGGGGGTAGATCCCGATCTCACCGCGCTGGGCAATGGTGTCCAGGACAACCGCTGTGATGCGGTCACGTGTCGGAATCATCCGATCCTATTCCCTCCATGGCTTCGTCGATCAGGCGGCTCATGCGGATTCCACGCTCGATCGACTCGTCAACAATGAAATGCAATTCCGGTGAGATGCGCAAGCGGACGCGGCGGGCCACCTCGCGCCGGATGAAGCCGGCGGCACTTCTCAAGGCTGCGGCACAGTCCTTCTTCTGCTGGTCGGTGCCAAGGACACTGATATAGATATGGGCATGGGACAAGTCGCGGGAGGCCCGCACCTCAACCACCGATACCATCGGCGGGAGGCGCGGGTCCTTGATTTCATTCTGGATCAGGTCAGCCACAACTTTCTGGATTTCGTCCCCGACGCGGTCGGATCTTTGCATGGCTGGTCAGCCCCTTTCAATTTCCTGCATTTCGAAGGCTTCGAAGACGTCGCCTTCCTTGATGTCGTTGAAACGATCAATGCCGATACCACATTCGTAACCGGTCGCCACTTCGCGGACATCATCCTTGAACCGTTTGAGCGAAGCCAGCTTGCCTTCATGGACGACAATGCCGTCCCGGACAATACGGACCTCGGCAGCGCGCAGGAACTTGCCATCGGTGACATAGCAGCCGGCAATTGTGCCGACGCCGGTGACCTTGAAGACCTGGCGGACCTCGGCGTGGCCGAGGACATTCTCCTTGAATTTCGGGGCCAGCATGCCCTTCATGGCCGCTTCGACATCCTCGATCGCATTGTAAATGACGCGGTAGAGGCGGACGTCGACACTGGTTTCCTTGGCCAGGTCAGCCACATTGGCTGCCGGCCGGACATTGAAGCCGATGACAATGGCATTGGACACCTCGGCCAGACGGATATCAGATTCGGTGATGGCACCGACACCGCCGTGGATGACATTGACCCGGACCTCTTCATTGGTCAGTTTTTCCAGCGACTGGCGCACAGCCTCAACCGAGCCCTGCACGTCGGCCTTGACGATGATGTTGAGATCTTTGACCTCGCCGGCGGCCATTTTCGAGAACAGCGAGTCGAGCGAGACATGGGAGCTGGCCTTGAGCTGCTTTTCGCGCTGCTGGATGCGGCGCTTATCCGCCAGGGCCCGGCCAACCTTGTCGTCCTTGACCGCATAGAAGATTTCGCCAGCTTCCGGAACTTCCGGCAAGCCGAGGATTTCGACCGGGATCGAGGGACCAGCCTTTTTGACCAGGTTGCCCTTGTCATCCGACATGGCCCGGACATTGCCGATGATCGAACCCGTGACCAGGGTGTCCCCGGTGCGCAAGGTCCCGCGCTGGACCAGGACCGTGGCCACCGGGCCGCGGTTCTTGTCGAGCTTGGCTTCGATGACGGTACCCTTGGCCTGCTTGTCGGGATTGGCCTTGAGATCCAGGATATCGGCGGTCAAAAGCACCATCTCCAGCAAATCATCCATCCCGGTGCCGACTTTGGCCGAGACGGGCACCATGACGGTGGTGCCGCCCCATTCTTCCGGAATCAGCTCATACTTGGACAGCTCCTGTTTGACACGGTCGATATTGGCCCCATCCTTGTCGATTTTGTTGATCGCGACAACAATCTGGGTATTGGCCGCCTTGGCGTGGTTGATCGCTTCGATGGTCTGGGGCATGACACCGTCGTCGGCAGCCACGACCAGGATCGCAATGTCAGTGACCTGGGCACCGCGGGCACGCATGGTGGTGAAAGCCTCATGGCCAGGCGTATCGAGGAAGGTGATCTGGCGGCCCTTGACCCGCACGGTATAGGCGCCGATATGCTGGGTGATGCCGCCAGCTTCGCCGGAGGCGACATTGGCCGAGCGGATGCGGTCGAGAATCGAGGTCTTGCCATGGTCGACATGGCCCATGACCACGACAACCGGCGGACGCGGCTTGAGGTCCTGGTCTTCGTCTTCCGTGTCGTCGAAGAGGATGTCTTCTTCAGTCACTTCAACCAGTTTTTCACATTTGATGCCGAATTCATCCGCAATCAAAGCGGCGGTTTCGAAGTCGAGCACCTGGTTCAGGGTGGCCATGACGCCGTTTTTCATCAATTTCTTGATGACTTCAGCGGTGGTTTTCTTGATGGCTTCGGAAAATTCCTTCACCGTCAGGGATTCCGGCAGCGAGACCTGGGTCAGGACGGCCCGGACAGGCGCCTCGGCAGCCCGGCGCAAATTGCCCCTGCTGCGTTTGCCTTTGATATTGTCGGTGTACAAGGTGTCAAGCACGGTGTCATCACTGAGAGCCTCATTGATGCCCTTGCCTGAAACAACAGCCGCTTGCTGGCGCAGGACATTGTGTTTGTCGCGGATATCACCAGGCGCCTTGAAGGCTTCCTTTTTAGGTTCACGGCGATCATCACGCTTGGGTTCTGCCGGACGGGGGCGGACCGTATTTTCCTTGCCCTGCAATTCCACCGGTACGGCCGGTTTCGGACGCGGGGCGCTGGGCCGGCTGCCATAGGGGGTCGCCGGACGGTCTTTGTCCTTGTCAAATCCGCCGCCGCCAAAACCGCCGCCCTGCGGACGGCTGCCATAGCCACCGGGACCACCGGAACCGGGGCCGCGATTATAGCCGCCGGGGCCGCCAGGGCCACCTTGGCCGGGGCCACGATTGTAGCCACCCGGGCCGCCTTGGCCGGGGCCGCGGTTATAGCCGCCAGGGCCGCCGGGACCACCCTGGCCGGGGCCACGGTTATAGCCGCCGGGGCCGGCCTGGCCCGGGGCACGGTCACGATTGTAGTTGCCGCTCTGGGGGCGGTTCGCTGAACCATAGGGCGACTGGCTGGGCCCGCCCTGGCCTGGAGCACGGTCGCGGTTATAATCACCGCTCTGGGGACGGTTCGCTGAACCATAGGGCGACTGGCCGGGGCCGGCCTGGCCCGGGGCACGGTCGCGGTTATAATTACCGCTCTGGGGGCGATTGGGTGTGCCATAAGGTGACTGGCCGGGGCCTGCCTGGCCGGGGGCACGGTCGCGGTTGTAGTTGCCGCTCTGGGGGCGGTTGGGTGTGCCATAGGGGCTGGCGCCAGGGGCCCGGGGTGCGGCCCCGGAGGCAGGCGCACCGGATGTTGCCGCTGGAGCAGCTGGGGCTTTGGCCTGAATCGCAGGCTCTGCATGAGCAGCCGGGGCCACTGGGGCTTC
>CAZCMX010000035.1:7040-10605 GCA_964499985.1 uncultured Mageeibacillus sp. | reverse complement strand
TGGCCGGGGCCGCAGGAGCGGCAGATGCCGCCGGGGCCGGCGCAGCCGGTGCAGCTTCTGCGCTGGCAGCCAGCGAACCTGTTTGATCGGCCTTGGCCGCAACGCCCGTTGGAGCTGGCGCTGATGCAGGTTCTGCCGGCTTGATCACTTCAGCTGCCGGCTTAGACTCGACGGCAGCCTCTGGCGCAGCAGGCTCAGTGGGTTCTGGCCTGGCTACCTTGACAACTTTGACGACGCCTGTGATCTTTTTCCCCGACACCCCCTGCATGGTGATGGTCGGGCCAGAGGTCTGATCCTGGGCATGGGCAGCAGTCATTTCACCCGGGTGAATGGGTGCATGCTGCTCGATCGACGCATCCGCATGAGGCTTCTGGCCTCTTTTCTGCTCAGCGTTTTTAACATCTTGCTCGGACCCAACATGTTTATCAGATCCAGTTCCGTCTTTTTTTACCATAATCGTTTCAGTATCCTCCAACGTCATTAATCACTCATTTGCTTGTTGGCCTCTGCGGCCAGGGACAGGATCTTTCCGGCGAACCCAGGGTCTGACAACCCGGCCACGACTCGTTCCTTTTGTCCTGTCCAGTGGCCCAGGATCTGGCGGTCACCGACCACCAGCAGAGGCGTCTGGGTCACGCGTCCCACTTGTTCCATCCGTCCAGTTGTATTGGGTCCGGCATCGCCAGCCAGGATCAAAAGGCTCAGCTGGCCACTGCGGGCTGCCTTCTCGACACCTTCACTGCCCAGCACCAGGCGGCCAGCCCGCCGGGCCAGGCCAATCAGGCGGTAGATCGCTTCAGGGGTCGGGTCAGTCTGGGTCATTGTTGTCCTCTTCGGGCGGCAAGGCCTCCAGTTGCGCGGTCAGGGCCGCGATCGTTGCTTCATCAACCCGGGTTTTCAGGCTGCGATCCAGCTTATGGCCGCGGATGGCCTGCTCGAGACAATGGCGGTTACGGCAGACATAAGCACCGCGGCCGGCTTTCTTGCCAGTAGGATCGAGACTGATCACACCATTGGCATCCGTGACGACACGCAGCAGTTCCCGTTTGGGACGTGCTGTGCGGCAAGTGACACATTGGCGGACCGGGATATGCTTGGCCATGTTCTGCTAGATTCCCTCAGCTCAGTTTTCGTCTTCCTGGGCGATCGATTCCTCGACAGCCTGGGTGAAATGGCTCATGAATTCCTTCTCGACAGCTTCACGGTACTGGGATTCACTCTTGATGTCAATTTTCCAGCCAGTCAGGCGGGCAGCCAGGCGGGCATTCTGGCCTTCACGGCCAATCGCCAGGGAAAGCTGATGATCGGGGACGACTACCCGGGCAATTTTTTCCTCCGGTAGAATGTCCACTTTGACAACCTTAGCCGGGCTCAGTGCATTGCTGATGAAAACCGTCGCATCCGGATCCCATTCGATGATATCGATCTTTTCGCCCATCAATTCGTCCATGATGGACTGGACCCTGAGACCACGCTGACCGACGCAGGCACCGACACTGTCGACATTGGCATCACGGGAAGCCACTGCGATCTTGGAACGGGAGCCAGCCTCGCGGGCTACCGAGACAATCTCGACAATCCCACTGGCGATTTCCGGCACCTCTTGCTCGAACAGCTTGCGGACCAGATTCGGATGGCTGCGCGAAATATAGACAATCGGGCGGCCCTTCTTCTCGTCCACCTTCAGGATATAGAAGCGCATGCGCTGGTTGAAATTATAGCCATCGAGGCGGACCTGCTCATTATAGGGCAGGACAGCCTCGGCACGGCCGATATCGACAATGACCTCACGGCGGTCTTTGCGCTGGACGACACCAGCGGCCAGCTCACCCACCCGGTTGGAGAACTCGTTCTGAATCCGCTCCCGTTCCGCGCTGGACAATTTCTGGTTGATGACGTTTTTGGCGGTCTGGGCAGCCAGGCGGCCAAAATCCTGCGGACTGAGCTGGTATTCCATCATGTCACCAAGATCAAAGTCCTCAGACAAGGCCCGAGCTTCCTCAAGGGACATCTCAGCATTCGGGTCGTCGACCACCTCAACGACCGTCTTAGTCAGGAAGACGCGCATTTCACCGGTTTCACGGTCAACTTCCGCACGGATATTGTCGGTTGTCTTGGCTTCGAATTCACGTTTGTAAGCCGAGACCAGCGCCTCTTCAATCGCCTCGAAGAGGATTTCCGCGTCAATACCACGTTCCTTTTCCAGTAACCGGATGGCTTCGATGAGCTCTGCGTTCATGTCTTGTGATTCTCCTTTTAATTCATTCAAATACAACAATGCGTTTGATTTTGGCGACCTTGTCCCGGGCAAATTCCTGGACCTGGCCATCGGGCAGGATGAGTGTGACCGTCTCTGTGGTGAAGCCCCCAAGCTTGCCGGTGAATTTCTTTTGCCCTGCCAGAGCCTGGTAGAGGGAAAATTCCACAGGCACACCCTGGTAGCGAGCCAGCTCACGGTCCGTTTTCAGCGGCCGCTCCAGACCTGGCGAAGATACCTCGAGGTAATCGTGGCTGGAGAGCTTCAATTCATGGTCAATGATCGGGTCGACCAGATGGTTGACCTCCGTGCAGTCATCGAGGGTCACGCCACCATCCTTGTCAATCAGGATGCGCAGGATCGTCGAGGGTCCTTCACGGACAAATGCCACATCGACCAAATCCACCCCGAGAGCCTCTACCCGCTCCAAAAGTGCATCATAAACTGCCTGTGCATGACGGGATCTTTCTGCCATAAACCACCTTTTAACAAGAAAGAGCGGGGCGAGCCCCACTCTTTGCAAAGAAACTTCCGAACAAATGAAGTATATCATGCCTCCGGTACAATGGCAAGCTTTGCCACCGGCCATTCAATCCGGGTCAGCAATTCACTCTCCGGTACATCCTGAGGAGAATTGTAATAGTACTCAAAATAGACGCCTGACGGGACCAAATGCTGCTGTCCGACCCATTCGCTCATCGCCTGATAAAAGGATTCCATGCCAGAATAAGGACCCTTGTACAGGCCGCTGACCACCAGTCCGGCAGGAAGCGTGACCGCCTGAATCGGATCCTGGGCAGGTAAAAGCCGATCAGTCGGAAATCCCAGCTCAACCCTGAGATGGGCCATGTCCATATTAAGGTAGGCCGTATAAGGAACATCACAAGGCTTTTCCCCCAACTGCCCCAAATAAACCGCCAGCAGATGATAGCTCTCCCCGATCGCCTGGGGCAGGTCGGACAGCGGCAAGGTCCGATGGACCACTAAAGCATAACGTTCCGGCAACTCTTTTAGTTCGAATGGTCTGTCCATGGGAATACCTCCTGACCAGCAATTCATAAATCCCAGATCCAGAAGCCCTGGATCCATCTAGATCCAATTTCCTAACTGAGCCCAGTTTCATCATTCCAATTATATGCCATTGGCCTGTCAGCTGAAAGCCTGTGGCTTGGCAGCCGGGCGCGTCGTGCCGGGGGACCGGTGGGCGGCGCGATGAAGGCCGGGGCCGGGAGGCCGGCGGGCGGCGCGACGAGGGCCGGGGCCGGGAGGCCGGCGGGCGGCGCGACGAGGGCCGGGGCCGGGAGGCCG
>CAZCMX010000035.1:0-6940 GCA_964499985.1 uncultured Mageeibacillus sp. | reverse complement strand
ACCCCTTCCCCGCTGCACCAGCGGCGAGGCTAGGTCTTTTCCATTCTCTTTGTCAAGGTCTTTCTTTTCCGGCGCACGTTGGGTTACAATGGCTGTAAGCCAGAACACTCAGAGCATCTGGCGACAGAATAAACAGTCAAGGGAGAGATGCTTATGGTCAAGGTAATAGTGGGTGGCAAGGGCAGCGGCAAGACCAGCCAGCTGGTCGACGAGCTGAACGCCCAGGCCTACAATGACGCCGCAGATGTGGTCTGCATCGAATATGGCGGCCGACTCAACCGGATGGTCAAGTACAAAATTCGCCTGATTGACATCCTCGAATATCCCGTCCAAGGCTATCGCGAGCTGCTCGCCTTCATCGCCGGCATCTATGCCGAAGATTTCGACCTCACTCACCTCTATGTCGACTCGATTACCAAGGTCGCCCAAGATTCCGACCTGGCTCACTTGGAAAAATTCCTGCGTGATCTCGAAGAATTCTCAGTCAAGAACAACCTGAACGCGACGATCATTCTTTCTGCGGACCCGGCCACCCTGCCAGAAGGCATCCGCCAGTATTGCTGATTGTTCGGTCGCTTCTCTTCATACGTCTGCCATTAATTTTATCATTCCGTCCAGATGACTGGGGCACCTTGGCGGGGCCCCAGTTTTCAAGAGAAAAACTATATGAAAATCCCAATATTTTAAAAGGAGTGTGCCATTATGATCGGTGAATTCAAGAAATTTATGATTCGCGGCAATGTGATCGACCTGGCTGTCGGCCTGGTCATGGGTTCTGCCTTCGGGGCGATTGTCACCAGCCTGGTCAATGACATCATTATGCCGATCATCGGCTTTGCCACCGCCGGAATCAGTTTTGTCGATTTGAAAATCATACTGGCTGCGGCAGTCCTGGAAAATGGTGAAATCATCAAGCCTGAGGTCGCCATTGGCTATGGCAAGCTGATCCAGGTCATAATCAACTTCATTCTGATCGGGTTCTCCATTTTCTTGGTGGTCAAAGCCATCAACAAGATGCGGGCCAAGATGGAAAAACCCCCGGAGCCTGCTGCACCAGCAGCAAAGCCGGACGATGTGGTGCTGCTCGAAGAAATTCGCGATCTGTTGAAAAAGTAAACGGCTTTACCCATCTGCAGACCAATTCCAGCCGCCCGCAGGCCAGCCCTTGCGGGCGTCACTTTTTCTGGTCGTTTTTAAACCACTTGACCAAAGCAGTTGCCCCGCAGCTGTCAAACATGCTAATTTGATGGAACAGTAAAATTGGAGGTCAGAAGATGCTGCAAAGCTTATCCGTTCTGGTTGAAAACCGCTCCGGTGTCCTGACCCGCGTGACGAACCTTTTTGCCCGCCGCGGATTCAATATCGAGAGCCTGGCAGTCGGAACCACCCAGAATCCTGCCATTTCCCGGATTTCCATCACAGTTGACGGCGATCAACGCCTGGTCGACCAGATCACCAAGCAATTACATAAGCTGCCGGATGTCCTGATCGTCCGTCACCTGACCCCATCCGACCACTTCTCTCGCGAGCTGGTCTTTGTCAAAGTCCGCTGCAAACCGGAAAACCGCGGCGAGATCCTGCAGGTTGCCGATATCTTCCGTGGCCATGTCATCGATGTGTCTCCGACCACACTGACGATCGAGCTGACCGGCCATGACAGTAAAATCAAAGCCCTGCAGGAGCTGCTCGAGCCCTATGGCATCCTCGAGCTGGTGCGCACTGGCACCATTGCCATCGAGCGGGGCGAGCTCTGCATGAATGTCGAGGTTCAAAACAACTGATCCGATCGCCAGATCTCTGGACAGGCTCTCATTTTTTCAAACAGACCAGATATTCCAAAATCTATGGGTATATCCCAAGTATTTGCCAAGGAGGCTAGATCATGAAGAAAATCTACAAAATTGACGAATGCCGCACCCACGCCCTCGACGGCAAGACCATTGCGATCATTGGTTATGGCAGCCAGGGTCATGCGCATGCCCTTAACCTGCATGAGAGCGGTTTCAATGTGGTCGTAGGCCTGTATGAAGGCAGCAAATCCTGGGCCAAGGCCGAAGCCGCCGGCCTGAAGGTTGCCACTGCCGCCGATGCTGCAGCCATGGCCGATCTGATCATGATCCTGATCAATGACGAGAAGCAGCCCGAGCTCTATGAAAAGAGCATCAAGCCACACCTGACCGCTGGCAAGACACTGGCCTTCGCCCATGGTTTCAATATCCACTTCAACCGCATTGTGCCGCCGGCTGACGTTGATGTCATCCTCGTCGCCCCCAAGGGTCCCGGCCATACGGTCCGCTTCCAGTACCAGCAGGGCCGTGGCGTGCCCGGTCTGTTCGCCGTCTATCAGGATGCGACCGGCAAAGCCCAGGACAAGGCCTTTGACTATGGCTATGGCATTGGCTGTGCCCGCGGCGGCCTTCTGGGCACCACCTTCCGCGAAGAAACCGAAACCGATCTGTTCGGTGAGCAGGCCGTCCTCTGCGGTGGCGTTGCCGAGCTGATGAAAGCAGGCTTTGAGGTTCTCGTCGAAGCAGGCTATGATCCGGAAAATGCTTATTATGAATGTGTCCACGAAGTCAAGCTGATTGTCGACATGATCGCCCAGGGCGGCCTGACCCTGATGCGCTACTCGGTCAGCGATACTGCCGAATACGGCGACTATATGGTTGGCCGCCGCATCATCACCGATGCGACCAAGAACGAAATGCGCCAAGTCCTGAAGGAAATCCAGGAAGGTGTCTTTGCCCGCAACTGGATCCTCGAGAACCAGGCCGGTCGTCCCAATTTCCTTTCCCGTCGCCGCCTCGAAACCGAGCACCAGGTCGAACAAGTCGGTCGCGAGCTGCGCGCCATGATGAGCTGGAACAACGAAATCGAAGTCTGAGTCTCAGGACCCGCTCACACCATCGACCCGCTCTGATAATCACAAGCAAAAGCCATCTTCGGTTTGATTGAATCGAAGATGGCTTTTTGATTGGGACTCTCTGGCGATCAGTATGAATTCAGGGCTTCGTTGATGGGCTTTCCACAATGGCCTTCAGAGCTTTTTCCAGCAGGCGCCGCGGCCAGACATGAAAATGGCTGCAACCGAGGCAGGTGCAGCCAATATCCGCACCCACACGGTCGACACGCCAGCGGTCGCTGCCACAGGGATGCTTCTTTTTCAAAAGCAGGATTTCGCCAACTGCAAAGGGATATAAATTGAAACGCGCAGGCATCGATGCTCCCCCTTCTTGAGGTGGTTATTGGGGCCAGGCAAAGCCGAGAATGGGCCCGGCAGGTCTTATGATTCCTGCAGCCAGCCGCCCGTGACCCGGGGATGGCCACCATAGTCATAGACGGCGAGCCGGTCTTGAAAGCCTGCCACCGCACATAATTGGTCCACGGCCTGGGCTTGGTCGAAGCCATGCTCAAAAAGAAGCAGGCCGGGTCTTGCCAGATATTGGCCAGCGGTTCCGGTCAGGCGGCGGTAGAAATCCAAGCCATCCGAGCCACCATCTAGAGCCAGCCAGGGTTCAAAACAGCGGACATCGGGCATCAGGCCGGGAATTTCCGACCGGGTAATATAAGGCGGATTGGCCGTAATCACATCATAATGGCCGCGCCCGGTCAGGATGGGATCGGGCCACAGGTCCGCCTGCCAGACAAATGCATGTTGCGCCAGCTGGTGCCGCTCGACATTGGCCCGGACATAAGAGATGGCAGTGGCATCCCATTCAACCAAGTCAAGGACGAAAGGTCTCTTTTTTGCCTGGAGATGGATAGCCACACTGATCCCGACACAGCCGCTGCCTGCACAAGTGTCGAGAATATTGAGGCACTGTTCTGGCGGGAAATGCGCCTCAATCTGTTCCAGGGCCACCTCAACCAGGCGTTCCGAATCGGCTCTGGGAATCAGGACACCCGGACCGACTGCAAACTCAAGGCCATAAAAGGGCGCCTGGCCCAGAATATAGGCCAGAGGCTCATGCTCCAGACGGCGGCGCAAATCCTCATGCAATTGATCGGCCTGAACCGAGGTGACCGGTTGTTCCGGATGGCTGTATATCCTGGCCAGCGACAGCCCGCAACGGGCGGAAAGCAGCAGGGCCGCTTCCTGGCGGGCCGCTTCGACCCCGTTTCTTGCCAAGGCAAGGCGCAGGCCTTTTAGCCATTCACCTACGGTTTCCATGCCGGCTCAGCTTACCACTGGTCGCGGCCGGATTCTTCGGGGATGACCGCTACCATGGCGGCGATGGCGACCTCGAGCATGCTGTCACTGGGTTCTGCAGTCGTCAAGCGCTGCAGCCACAAGCCAGGCACAGAAACTGCCCGGGTGACCGGATTGCTGTAACGGCCGGCCAGACGGATGATTTCATAGGCAATTCCTGCCACCACAGGGACCAGGATGAAGCGGATCGCCAGATTGATCCAGGGGTTCCACCAGCCAACCAGGGAAAAGACCACAATGCTGACCAGAATGACAATGAACATGAAGGAAGTCCCGCAGCGGGGATGGAAGCGACTGAACTGGCGCGCATTCTCGACAGTCAGGGGCATCTGGGCCTCATAGCAGGCAATCGTCTTGTGCTCAGCCCCATGATACATCCAGACGCGCTGGATTTCACTCATGCGGGAAGCCAGAACCAGATAGCCAACAAAGATGACAATCCGGATCACGCCTTCAATCAGATTCTTCAGGATTGCGGCCGAACGCCCGGTATCGGCGCCGATGCCAGTCAGATGACTGATGCCACTGGCCAGTAGGTTCGGCAACAGGATGAACAAAACGACGCTGAACAAGATGCCGCCGATGGCAGACAGGTAGAGCATGACCTCGGAGTGGTGGGTCAGGAAATGGTCGATCCGCTGGCTGAGGTTTTCCCGCCAGGCCTTGAAGGAGCCAGGTTTTGGGTTCGCAGCGGCTTGGACCTGCGATGCGGTTTGACCCTGCGATGCGGTAAGGCCCTGCGCAGCAGACTGATCTTCAGCGGCGGTGTCCGGCGCGGGCGGAGCGGCGGAGGCGGGCTCTGAGGCCTCGTCCAGGAGCTCTGCGGAACGCAGCAACGCCTTGGTGCCGGTGACGAGCTGGCGGAACAGGCGCACGGAACCACGGATAAACAGAAGATTGGCCAGGCCGGTCCAGCGGGTCATCGGCAGTTCTTCCAGATAAATCGAGCCATCCGGCTTTCTGACGGCCATGACCTTTTTGTCCGGGCCAATCATCATCAGGCCTTCAATCAGGGCCTGGCCGCCGATGGTCGTTTTCTTCTGGCAGACGGGAGCTGCAGGTTGATTATCGGTTGTACTTTTTTTCATAAATCCTCAAGCTGGTGATCATCGTGGATAAACAAAAGGGAGGCTTGCCACCGCCTGCCTCCCTCTGGTCTGAAGTCTTACTTCTGCGCCATGCGCTTCTTGAACTTGTCGACGCGGCCGCCGGTATCGACCAGCTTCTGCTTGCCCGTGTAGAACGGGTGACATTTCGAGCAGACATCGACATGCAAGTTGTCCTTGACCGAGCCAGACTCGAAGGTCTCGCCGCAGGCACACTTGATGACGGTCTTGCCGTACTTCGGATGGATGCCGTCTTTCATTTGCTTTCACCTCTTCATGGGATACAGCGCGTATCAGGCCACAGGGCCCCAGACACGTATGCTGCACCAAAATGGAACATGCCAAATAATAGTACCCGATCTCCTGTCAAGTGTCAATCATTGTCTCGTTCATAATTGCGGCGGTTATTGCCGGAGCCACCAGATGATGGCGCATTGCCGTTGCTCTGGCTGGGCCGGCTGCCACGCATGGCTTCGAAGACATTTTTGTCGTTGAACGACACATTGATCGAGGAGATGAATTGCTGGTTGTTCTGGGTCTTCAGGAGCAGGTTGATGATGGTCTCGGTGACGGCTGCCGTATCGAGCTGGCCGAATGCTTTGCGGATCGTCCAGACGGCATCGAGTTCTTTGTCCGTAAGCAGGAGCTCTTCACGCCGCGTCCCGGAGCGGTTGATATCGATGGCCGGGAAAATGCGTTTTTCCGAGAGCTTGCGGTCAAGGTAGACCTCCATATTGCCGGTCCCCTTGAATTCTTCGAAAATGACTTCATCCATGCGTGAGCCGGTTTCAATCAGGGACGTGGCGATTATGGTCAGGCTGCCGCCGTTCTCAATGTTGCGGGCGGCGCCAAAGAAGCGTTTCGGGCCATACAGGGCTCCCGGATCAAGGCCGCCGGACAAGGTGCGGCCGGTCGGCGTGATGGTCAGGTTGTAAGCCCGGGCCAGGCGGGTCATGCTGTCGAGCAGGATGACGACATCCTGCTTGAGCTCGACCAGGCGCATGGCGCGTTCAAGGACCAGCTCGGTCACCTTGACATGGTTTTCCGGGGTCTTGTCAAAGGTCGAGAATACGACTTCGCCATTGATCGAGCGCTGCATATCCGTGACTTCTTCCGGACGTTCGTCGATCAAAAGGACGATGAGTTTGACATCTGGGTTATTGGTGCTGATGGCATTGGCAATTTTTTGCAAAAGGATCGTCTTGCCGGCTTTGGGCGGTGAGACAATCATGCCGCGCTGGCCTTTGCCGATCGGAGCCACCAGGTCGATGATCCGGGTGGACAGCTCGTTGCGGGCGGTCTCCAGGATATAGCGCTCATCTGGGTAGATCGGTGTCAGGCGGTCAAAATGTGGCCGGCGGATCATCTTGTCCGGGGTCTGGCCATTGACCTCCTTGATATAGAGCAAGGCCTGGTAGCGGTCATTGTCACGCTGCTTCTTGCACGGACCGGTGATCAGGTCGCCGGGTCTCAGGTTGAAGCGCCGGATGTATTGCGGCGGAACATAGGCATCCTTGGCGCCCTGGAGGTAATTGTCGCGACGCAAAAATCCATAGCCATCCGGCATGATCTCCAGGACACCGGTGATCGATTCCCCGGATTCAATCTGCTGCTTGCGGTTGAA
>CAZCMX010000034.1:0-23202 GCA_964499985.1 uncultured Mageeibacillus sp. | reverse complement strand
CTATATCCTGCATTCTGCCAGCCAGTATGCCCATATCGCTGAGGCTGTCCTGGCCCATCACGAACGGTTTGACGGCCAGGGATATCCCAAGGGTCTCCAAGGCCAGGCCATTCCTTTGCTTGCCCGGATCGTCAAGATCGCCAATGATTATGAGATCCTGGTCAGGAATGGGTTGCCGGTGCAAGCTGCTGTCGCACAAATCATCGGCCAGTCCGGGCAAGCCTTCGATCCGGCTCTGGTGAATCCCTTTGTGGAACAGGCCGTGATTTTTGACGGAGCTACCCGGCCCAGACAGGCTGCTGCCTGGCCTTTGATCCCGGTGGCAGCAGAAATTGACCAGGCACCAGACCCGGAAAGCCAGGGGCTGTCAGACCAGGTCGCCTGGATGATGGTCAATCACCAGCTGGATGAAACCCTGGCCAGTCTGGTTACCAACCGCGAGTTTTTCGAAGCCTTCTACCAGTACCACAAGAAGTCTGAAGCAGCCCTGGCGCCTTTCAAGCATGTGTTTGAGCTGGCCAATTATGGCTTGAGCATCAATGAGCTCGATGGCACCACGCTCTACATCAATCCATATTTTGCCCGGATCCATGGCTACGAGCCTGAGGAACTGGTCGGCCAGAAGCTCAACCTCTTCCATACGCCCCGGCAGCTGGTGCAGGTGTCCCGGCTGATCCAGAAAATCATTGAAGCCGGCGGGTTCCAGGCTGAAGAGGTCTGGCATGTCGATCGTTGGGGCCAGGAATTTCCGATGCTGATGACCGGCACCTATATGGAAGGGGATATGGAACGGGGCCAGAAGCCCTATATGGCAGCGACATCGATCGATATCCGCGAGATCAAGGCCAAGGAGGCAGAGATCCTCTACCTGAACCAGCATGACCCGTTGACCGGGCTTATGAATCGCAATGCCCTCAATCAGCTGACTGTCCAGGACCATCACGGCGATGGCAACCTGGTCCAGTCGGTCCTTTTCATCAATATCGACAAATTCAAGCTGGTCAATGATGTCCTCGGCCACCAGGCCGGTGACAACCTGTTGGTCCAGCTGGCGGACCGGATCGTCGCCCTCGTTGGGGATCAGGAGCGCGTCTACCGGATCGGGGGGGATGAATTCCTGATTCTGGTGCCTTCGCTCGATCTGGACGAACTGTCTGCCCTCGCCAAGTCGATCCAGCAATTGATTGGGCGCCAGATTGATATTCACCAGTCGGCGGTTCTGATCACTGCCAGCCAGGGGATTTGCATCGGTAAACCCGGACTGTCACTCGAACAAACCATCACCAGGGCGGAAACCGCCCTGTACCAGGCGAAAAAGAAACGCAATGCGATCGCGGTCTATCACGATTCGATGGAACGGGCCAGGACCCGTGATGTTCTTTTGGAGCTGGACCTGCAGTCTGCGCTCGAACAGAACCAGTTCGAGCTGTACTACCAGCCAATCTTCAATGTCCATACCGGCCGGATCGACCAGGCCGAGGCGTTGCTGCGCTGGAACCATCCGGTGTTCGGCCGGATTCCGCCGCTTGATTTCATCCCGATCGCGGAACGAACCCGGCTGATCATCCCGATCACGGACTGGGTGATCCGCCAGGCCTGCAGCAAAATCACCGAGTGGTCTGAGCTGGGTC
This sequence comes from uncultured Mageeibacillus sp., assembly GCA_964499985.1. Classification (GTDB taxonomy): domain Bacteria; phylum Bacillota; class Clostridia; order Saccharofermentanales; family UBA5734; genus UBA5734. The sequence goes on along the minus strand of CAZCMX010000034.1, from coordinate 21,571 downwards.
TGGAGGGGCTCATGGTCAGCGTCAATCTGTCGATCCTGTCGATTGAAAATCGCGGCGAGGAGCTGGTCGATTTCATAGGCTCTGCCATCCGGGCTTCCGGTATTTCGCCCTCCCGGCTCAAGCTGGAGATCACGGAAAGCACGCTGGCCAATGATCTGGATGAAATTGTCTCCGTTTTCCAGAAGCTGAAACAACTCGGCGTCAAGCTGGCCCTCGATGATTTCGGCACCGGCTACTCGTCCTTTGGCTATATGAAGGATCTGCCTCTGGACATCATGAAGCTGGACCGGTCCCTGATCGGCAATATCGCCGTGAGTGAAAAGGAGCAGATGATCGTCGGCTCGATGGTCACCATCATCCATGGCCTCGGCCTCGAGGTCGTCATCGAAGGGGTCGAGACCAAAGAGCAGCTCGACAGCATCATGAAATTCGACTGCGATTATATCCAGGGTTATTATTTCAGCAAACCACTGCCGCCTGACGAATTCGTCCGCTATTTCTTCTCGGTGACCGAGGAGTTCCGGGAGGCGTTCCTGTCGACGTATCCGGCGCTTCATTCCCAGGTCCATCTGGACTGGCAGGAGGACTGGGCCAGCGGCAATCCTCAGCTGGACCGGCAGCACCAGGACCTGATGCAGGACGCCAACCGGCTGCTGCACCTGGCTCTGGATGGGACAGACCAGGCCAGACTCATACAGGAGCTGGATGTGCTGCTGCGCCATGTGACCGACCATTTTTCCTACGAGGAGGAGGTCATGGGGACCTCGGGCTATCCTGACCTTCTGGCCCATCGAAGGGAGCATGAACGGCTCGTCCAGGAAATCCACCAGCTCAGGCAGCGCTATACCCAGAAGCAGGTCCGGCCGACGGTTTTTTTCAGCTTTCTGGTTGACCAGGTCATTCTCGGCCATCTGGTAGATGAAGATGCGAAATACTTTCGCTGGACGCGTCCCCCGGCCTGAGCCGGGCTGCCGCCTGGCACGTCTCTGTGGAGGTGCAGCATGAATCATGCTCCAGCCAAGATCGCCTGCCGGTCTCATCTCATCTGGATTGCTGCAGCCCTTCTGGCTGCGGTCCTAGGCCTGTCAGGCTGCAGACTGGCTTTCCCTGGCCGGCCACCCCTGGCGACCTTGCCTGCGGCGGTTCTGGCGGATCGGGCTTTTATCCCGGATGCCAGCCTGGCCCGGGCCCTTGCCGAGCAACTGGACACGGCACCGGAGCAGATCACGCGGGGCCAGATCGCCTCGCTCGGCCCCCAGCTTTTTCTCCAGGGCCGGGGGATTTCCGATCTGACCGGTCTGGAAGACGCCCTGGGTGTGACCCGGATGCACTTGCATGACAATGCGATCACCTCGGTCACCCCTCTGGCCGGACTGACCCAGCTGAGGCTGCTCAATCTCGACGACAATCAGGTCGCCGACCTCCAGCCCTTGGCGGGACTGACTGGGCTCGACTATCTGCTGCTGGCCAATAACCAGGTCCATGACCTGGCCCCCCTGGCCTCACTGGGCCATTTGCAGACCCTGACCTTGGATCATAATGGCGTGAGCGATGCCAGTCCTCTGGCCGGCCTGGCCGAGCTGCGGGACTTGCAGCTGGCTGACAACCAGATCACCGACCTCGGGCCACTGGCGGGATTGGCACGGCTGGAGAATCTCAGCCTCGATGGCAATGGGATTAGCGATCTGGCTGCGCTATCTGGCCTGAAAAAACTGGCCTGGCTGCTTTTATCCGACAACCAGATCCGTGATTTGACTGTCCTCGCTGATAAAACCGATCTTTGGTACCTGACTCTGGCCGATAACCGGATCTCTGACCTCAGGCCATTAGCTGGCCTGAGGCGACTCGAGACTATAGATCTGGGTGATAACCAGATCACCGATCTCCAGCCGCTCAAGGGCCTGGACCAGCTGGAAACGCTGGTGCTCAGCGGCAATCCGCTCGACCTGGAGCAGCCTTTGCAGCAGGCGGTCCTGGAGCAGTTCCAGAACAAGGGGACTGATGTCTATTTTGACCGGTAATGACCAGCACTCCGCTTTCAGGGCTGCGACCGCTGGCAACCGTTACCGGTCATTGTTGCCGGGCCATTTTGCCGCGCAGGATCACCGTTTTGAACCGCCAGCCCTGGGCAGCTGCAATGGCCTTGATTTGCCTGGGGATCGCACCGAGATCAAGCTTGACCTCAAAGGCTTTGCCGTCGAGCCCATACTGGATCTGCCTGACCTTGCGATAGAGCGTACTGCCGGACTGGAAGGACTCGCTGCCCGAGCTGCCAAAGGAAAAGCCGGATCCGGATTCCCTGGCCATGCTGTAGAAATAGACTGTCTGGTCCTCAGGATCGGCGCGGACCAGCCCCTCAAAGGTGATCGTTTTCTTGCCGCCGAGCCAGCTGGCATTGAGGAATTCGGCTGTGACATCCAGATCACTGAAGCCATCCTGCCGCACCGGAAGATGCATTGAACTGAGCGCTGCTCCAATCTGGGCCAAAAGTTCGGCACGACTTGCCATATCACTTGCCTCCAGCACAAAGATGCGTCTGTTTTTTTTCAGTATACGCCCAAATGGAGTCCATCGGTTGATTGTTGCTGGCTGGAATATTAAAATAAAGGTATTGATCGGCCCATTGAATGAACTGTGGAGGTCGGAGCATGAGTGCAAGAGCGGCATCAAAATCCCACCAGGCCAATCCGCAACCCTCGGCCGGTCCACAGCCGGCTCAGCCCCCGCCTGGCTTGACCCCGGAATCTGCCCTGACCCAGACGACCTTTGGCCTGATCCGCCTGATGGTCGTCAGTGCCTTCAGGAACCTGCCGCAGATGATCAAGGGCATGCTGATCCAGGGCGGTCTGTCCTTCCTGATCGTCTTTGGCATCAATTTCTACGCCATGGCGATCAAGAATGAAGGCTTTGGCATGTCTCTGCCAGTCGAAAGCCCCTGGTATCCGCTGCTGAATATCGGCGACAACCAGGCAGCCTTTTCGGCCCTCAGCTTCCTGAGCATGTTTATCCTGTCGACCCTGTGGGGCCGGATCCGCGGCCGTGGGGTCAAACCATTCTTCCAGGAGCTGTTCGGCGTGCCTGGCTGGACGGCGCAGTCCCTCCGGGAGACTGGCCGCTTTTCCCTGCCGGTGCTGGTGATCTCGAGCGGTCTGATGCTGTTCACCAGCCTGTTCATCCAGAACCGCTACCTGTATATCACCTTCGCCATTGGCTTATTTTTCTCCTATGCAGCTGGCCAGACCGATTTCTCCATGCTTTTGTTCCGGGCGATCTGGTCTGACCTGCAGCGCCTGTTCCGCCATGGCCGACCGGTCCAGCCTGCCCATACCGGCTCGATCGCCCTGACCATGCTCGGTTTCATCCTCGGCTCGATCCTGCTGGTTTATCTGCCCAGACAGCCCGTGCTGCCGGTCGTGATCGGCTCCTTGTTCGTGATCGTCGGGATCTTGCTGTTCCGCCGCAAAATCTCGCCTCAGACGGCGGTCTTCCTTCTCGGTCTGGCGACGGTCTATGCCATCGCCTCCGAACTCGACATCCGGATCCTGGCCGATGACGGGGGCTGGCAGGAGGGTGGGGGCACCTTGTCCTCCTATGCCCGCAGTCCGGGTGCCGCTGAGGTCGTGAAAACCGGCGTCCGGCCCGGCATTCTGGGCACCATGGGCAGCATGCTCGGCAGCATTTTCAGCAGTGGCTACAATGCGGCTGCCAGCGCGGCCCGATCGGCCGTCGATGCTGGCAAATATGTGGGCAATAAGGTGGTCGATGGCGCCAAGTACGTTGCCAATACAGCCGTCGATGTTGGCCGCGAGGCTGTCCAGATCGGCCGCGACCTCATGAATCCCGAAATCATCAAAGGCACCGTGGTCAATATCAAGAATGAGCTGGTGGACACCGCCAGGACGATCAAGGATGGGGCCATCGCGATCGCCAGTGAGGTCAAGCAGGCGGTCGTCGATGTCTACAACGATCCCCAGATCCTGGTCGACACGGTCAAGGGGACGGCTGGCGACATCAAGGATGGCGTCGTCACGGTGGTCACCGAAACCACCCAGGCGGTCAAGGATATCTACAATAATCCCGAGCTGATCCTCGACACACTCAAGGGCAGTGCCGAGACCGTGAAAAACATCGTTTCCAATGCGGCCTCCGCCATTTACACCACGGTGACGGATCCCCAGAAGGCCTGGGATTTTGTCAAGGATGCCGTCGGCATCAAGGATTTCCAGAATTCCTGGGATCCCAACAAGCCCCTGATCACCCGGATCGGCAGTGTGCTGACCGGTACGATCAAGCTCGGCACGACGATTGCGACAGCTGGCCAGGCCGGCGCGGCGATCAAGTCCGGAGTCAAGGCCGCTGGCAGCCTGGTTGACGATGTCGGCCGGCTGGTCAGTTCAGGGGTGAAAAAGGGTGGCAGTCTGGTCGACGATGCGGCACGGGCGGCCGCCGGCACGAAAAAAGTCGTGACCGGAGCACCCGGCAAGCTGGCTGTCAATCCCGGCAAAGGCTATACCCCGTCCGGCCAGCCGGTCAAACTGGGCGGCATCACGGACAAGTCCACCAAAGCCATCCAGCAGGTCGCCGATGACATGGGCGTCCAGATCCATACCCGGCCGGTCACTGGCGAAGCCAAGCGGCTTTTGGAAAGCGGCAAAGCCTTGCCCAAGCCGATGGAGATCAAGGCCAAGACCCTGAACAAGATCGATGAGCTGATCGGCGGACCGCAGGGCCGGGAAGGCGCGGTCGGGATTTTCCAGCCGAAAAAGCCGCCGGAAAATATCATGAACCGACTCAGCAAGGACATGCGTGACAAGATCGAAGAGCGCTTTGAAAAGCGGGCCAAGGAATACACCAAATACATCGACGAGTTGCGGAACAATAAAAACGTTGAAATCATCGATAATATCATCTATGACAAAAAAACGGGCAAAGTCTTCACCGGTGACGTCGATATCTATGACATCACCAGCTTCGATGGCAAGCCATTGCCGGAAAATATCAAGCAGCAGGTCTGGAAAAAGCTGGAATCGATCGGTCCTTCCAATGTCAAGCATGGCAACCTGACCTCCTGGAATCCTTCGGATCCGCACTTTGATCCCAAGGCTTTCGAAGGCATGATCAATGATGGCAAGCAAACCTTTATCAACGACAAGGGAAAACTGGTCAACGGTTCAGGCGTGACCTCCTTCAATCCGCTGAACAATCCGACGCATAATTTTGCCAACTGAGGCTGGAATGGACGCTCGACCTGAGCAAGGAGAAAACCTATGACACCTGCCTTTCCGAGTGCTGAACGAAAGCCAATCCTGGACCGGATTTTCCAGCTGTTCGCGGCAGCTGAGGCCTGTGAGGCCGAGGATGGCCTGGACTCGCCTGCCTATGGTGCCATCAGCCAGGAGCTGATGGACCTGGCCGGCCGCTATGTGGCGGGCATTCCGGTTTTGCCCTTGTCCCGCTGCCCCTTCACCGGCGATGTCTTCAGCCATTCATTGGACACGGCTGGTCTCGACGGCCTGTGGTGGAACAGTGATTCGCCGCAGCGTCCGGTCGAACCGCTGCTGCCGACTTTTTTTGCCTTCAGTGGCGCCATGCAACTGGCAAAACCGGTCGAGGCGGCGCCCTTCATCGCGGAGCCCGGCCCTGGCCTGCCCTTTGTCTTGCCCCGCCTGCTGGCCTACCAGCAGGTCAAGGCGGTCCTGTCCACCGTCCCGGTCGGGCAGAATACCGGCTTTGTCGTCACCTACTTTGCCGATCCGATGCTCTATACCGAAGCCCGGGTCAATGACTGGGGCAGCAATCGCTATCAATATACCGACGAAACCGGCCGCAGCTGGATCAATGAGGGTCCGGCAGATGACCTGCGGCATTTTGACTTGGCCCCCTGGATCCAGTCTGGACAGCTGCTCTGGATCCGGCCGGGGGACCCGGAGCTGACGCTGCACAGTGACCTGGAAACATGCCCCTATCTTGACCTCGAGGGACCTTTGGCCAACCAGTTCGTCCAGCATGGCCGCGTCTGGACCCAGCAGGAACCGGCAGCAATGAGCGAAACCGACTATCCGTTTACACCAGAAGCAATCCAACAGCTGCTTTTAGCTGAGCAACAGGGAGGCTGACCATGGAAAATCCGATCGAGGCTCCGACCTACCAGATCCATGCCGCAGAGCTGCTGGCCGCCTTGGCCAGACAGGGACTCGCCGCGAATCCATTGTCGCCTCTGCTTAGCCTGACGCAAGGTCTGGCGCCGGCCGCCGGCCTGTCGCCAGAGCTTGCCGCCCAGCTGGGCCAGCCGGAACTGGTCCGGGCCCTGGCGATCGCCGCCACACCGGACCTGGTGGTCGTTGGCCGGATCGGCGGTGGCAGTGTCGACTTGATGGAGCTCCAGCTGGCCCGCTGCAAGGCACTGGGCAATGAACTGGCCATGGTCGTGGCGGGCGCCGACCAGACTGTCCTGATCCGGCTATTTGCCGACAGCCACGACTTTGTCCAGTGGTACCTGAGCCATTATGCCGGCAAGAATGACCAGACGGTGGCCAATTATATCCCGCCAACCGTCGAACTCGGTGAGTTCCTCTATTTGCTGCATGCGATCGATGCCTTCCGGATCGCCTCCTTCAAGGGCATGCTGGAGTACAAGGCTGGTCAGAAACCCACAATGCGCCTGACCGAATTCACGGACAGCCTGCGCCGTTCGGTTAAAAGCCGGGACATCCGCTGGCTCTTGCCGGCCTTCCTGATCCTGACGCCCGGACTCGATCCCCAGGCCTTTGACCTGGAGGCGGAAAAGACCCGGGTGCTGGTGGAAAAGAATTTCCTGACGCTCCCGGCGCAACCAGGTGGTCAGGACCAGGTCCTGGGTTTTGGTGAGGCTGGCCAGACCATGGGGGTCGAATTCTACCGGACCTGGCTGATTGCCGCCGGCTTTGAAATCAGGATTGCAGCCCCGGCTGGCATCCAGGCGGTCGAGCGCCTGTTTCTGGCACCAACCGCCCTGGCCAACCACTGGGTCCAGATCCAGACAGTCCCCAGCACAAAGGCCAAGGTCAACCACCAGGCTCTGACCACCAGCCAGCTGGAACAAAAATTCACCCAGCTGCTGGACCAGACTCTGGCCCTGCCCGTCGTCCCGCTGGCCGCCCAGGCTGCCCCCGTGCAACCGGCTGCAGCCGGTACCGCAGCCCGGTTCTGTGTGAATTGCGGCAGTCCGCTCAAGCCTGATGCCCGGTTCTGCAAGGAATGCGGCACCAAAGTCACCTGACCCCGGCTATCCATTCAAGCGAACAGCGAGGTTATCCATGAACGTGAAGCCATCCGGACGCATCCTGCTCCTCATTCTGACCCTGTTGTGGAGCCTGATGCTCTTTTCCGCCTGTGCCCCACGCCCAAGGACAGTCACCGTCTACACGTCGGTCGACCGGAATTTTTCGGAACTGGTCTTCCAGGACTTTACCCAGAAAACCGGAATCCGGGTCATTGCCGGGTATGATACGGAAGCCAGCAAAACGACTGGCCTGGTCAACAAGCTGATCGAGGAGGCGCAGAATCCGCAGGCAGATGTGTTCTGGAATGGCGAATTCTCCCAGACCCTGCTTTTGAAGGACAAAGGGATCCTGATGCCGCACCAGTCGCCGTCTGCAGCCGGCATTCCCGCCAAATACCGCGATCCGGAGGGCTATTGGACGGCCTTTGGCGGCCGGGCCCGGGTGATCCTGGTCAATACCCGCTTGCTGCAGCCAGCCGATTACCCGGCCCGGTTTGCCGATTTCCTCGATCCCCGCTACCCTGCGGACCAGATCGGCATGGCATACCCCTTGTTCGGCACAACAGCCACCCATGCCGCGGCCCTGTATGCGCGGCACGGGGCAGCGGCCGCCCAGACATTTTTCCAAGCCTTGCAGGAGCGGGGGATCCGGATCGTTGACGGCAATGGCGTGGTTCGTGACCTGGTGGTCGATGGCCAGCTGATGTTCGGGATCACCGATACCGATGATGCCCTGGGGGCGGTTGAACGGGGCGATCCGGTGGCCATTGTCGTTCCAGACCAGGGTCCGGCTGAGACGGGCACCCTGATCGTGCCGAATACGGTCGCCCTGATCAAGAAAAGCCAGCCGAATGAGAATGCCCAGCTATTCCTCGACTATCTCCTGAGTCCGGATACGGAAAAGTATCTGGCAAAAATCGGCTGGATCCAGGCCCCCGTGCGCGATATTGGCCTGGCTGCCGTGGGTGGGGTTGACTGGAACCAGGTCCAGACGATCGATGTCGCCTTGAGCCAGATCTATCAGCAGCTGGAGTCCTCCCAGAATGCCCTGAAGCAGATTTTCATCCGGTGAGGCCGCAGAAATGGCCCTTCCAGAGGACCCCCCAGGGGGCCGGCTGGCCGGAGCGACTCTGGCCCTGGCCCTTTTTCCTGCTGATCTGGCTGCCCCTGCTCGGTCTGGCTGGCCGGGCCGGCCTGGGACTTGCCGATCTGGTCGCCGCCGGGGGGCGCCTGTTTGACTGGCGGCGCGAGGCTTGGCTTTTGGCCAAGACTCTGGCCTATGCCACCGGGGTTGCCCTTGCGGTCTGCCTGTCTGGCTTCCTGGTTGCGGTCTATGTCTGTGGACCTGGCCAGCGCCAGGTTCGCAGACTGGTGCTGCTCGTGCTGGTTGCCCTGACCATTCCCTCGAGTGTCCATGCCCTCGGCTGGCTGAAATGGCTCGGCCTGCTCAGGCGATACGGCTTTACCAGCCTGGCGACACGGGGCTGGCTCGTCAGCTGGCTGGTGCAGAGCATGGCTCTGCTGCCGGTTGGCGTCTTGATCATCGCAGGCGGCATGCTCGTCCTGAACCGGGAGCAATTCCTGGCCGCCAGACTGCTCGACAAAGACAGCCGCTTCGTCTGGCGGATCCTGCCTGGCCTTTTGCGGCCACAGATCTGGACAGCCGGTGCGATCGTCTGGATCCTGACCCTGAATGACTATGCCATTCCTTCGATCTTTTCGATCAATACGTATGCGATCGAAGTCTTTGTCGAATATTCCAGCAGCTACAGCCTGGCGCGCACCCTGATCAAAAGCCTGCCGCTGGTCTTGCTGCAGTCGGCGATGCTTGCCGCCATCATCGGCCAGGTGCCGCAGGTCTTCCTGTCCGGCCGGCTGCAGGACTTCTCGCAGCTGCGTTTCCGGTTCCCGGCGCCCCTCGGGGTGCTGGCCGCCCTGGGGCCGCTGCTGGTGGCGCTGCAGATGATTGTGCCGCTCAGCGTCATCCTGCTGAGCCAGGACATGTGGGTGGAACTGGGCCCTGTGATCCGCCAGTCCCTGCCGGACTATCTGAGCAGCCTGACGATCAGTGCCCTGGCGATCCTGATCGGCAGTCCAGTCGCCCTGCTCATGGCTTGCCATATCCAGGCCCGGCCAGCCAGCCGTTCGGCCTTGTTCTGGGTCTTGCTCCCTGCGGCTGTACCGTCCACGCTGACCGGCATTGCCCTGATCCATGTTTTCAACCGGCCTTGGCTCAATGGCCTGTACAATAGCCTGCTGCTGCCTGTCCTGGCCATTCTGGGCCGCTTCCTGCCCCTGGCGGTCCTGGTGGTTCTTGCCTGGCTCAAGCGTCTGGACCGCCAGCTGATCTGGTCAGCCCGCCTGCTCGAGTCCTCCGGCCAGCGCAATACCAGACGGATTCTCCTGCCCCTGCTGGCACCGGGGATCTGGTCTGGCGCCGCCCTGGTTTTCCTTTTGGGACTCGGTGAGCTGGGTGCATCGGTCCTCACCGTGCCACCGGGCTATTCGACCCTGACGATCCGCCTGTATAATTATCTCCATTATGGGGCCACCGACCGGGTGCTCGGACTGGCTTTCCTGATTGTCCTGACAATTGCCTTGGTCTTGGTTGCCGCCTTATTTCTGGCAAGGAGAAAACAGAGATGATCCAGTTGGAAAAAGTCACGCAACGCTATGGCTGCCAGACCGTTCTGGATGGCTTCTCACATGTCTTTGCCAGGGGATCCCTGACAGCCATTTCGGGACCCTCCGGGACAGGCAAGACAACCTTGCTCCAAGTCATCGCCGGCCTGATCCCGATCGCAGCCGGCCAGGTCGCCATCAACGGCCAAGTGACCGATACGCCAGCCCTGGCCGTGCATCCCTCCCGCCGGCAGCTGGGCTTTGTCTTCCAGTTTCCAGCCCTCTGGCCGCATTTGACGGTGCGCCAGAACATCCTCTATGGCCTGGCGAAGCTGCCGCGGCAAGACCAGGAAGCCCGCCTGGCCGATATCCTCGAAACGCTGGCCATCGCCGACCTGCAGCAAAAACGACCCGCTGAGCTGTCGGGTGGCCAGGCCAGACGGGTTTCCCTGGCCCGGACCCTGGTTGTCCGGCCACAGCATCTGCTACTGGATGAACCTTTGAACAATCTCGATCCCCAGCTGAAAGACCAGGTTGTGCGGGTCTTGGCTGAATACCGGGAAAAACAGCAGGCCACGGTGGTCTGGGTCACCCATGATCCAGGTGAGGTGGCCGGTCTTCAGCCAGAGCTGCGGGTATTTGGCGCATCTGGACTGGCTTTTGCGGATCGGTGAAGGCCATGGCTGTCTTGCGCAAGCTGATCCTGTTTTTGCTGCTGCTGGTCTTTCTCGGCGGGGTCTACCGCCTGCTGAATGAGGAACCGCCTCGCGCAGGCAGCGCCTCTGCCCTGGCAGCTGCGAAAGCCTGGCCACCGGGCATCGACCAGCTGCTGCCAGACCAGGAATTCTCCTGCCTGGCCGTGCTGGACGCGTCTCAAGGGCCAGCCCTTTATGCTGGCGGCAATAATGGCCTTTTCAAGATCGACCTTGAGACCCTGGCTGCCAGGCCAGTCCTCGATGCTGGCCAGGCATTCCAGTCTGTCCGGGCCCTGCAGGTCATCAATGGCCAGCTCTGGGTCGGCCATGAGCAGGGCTTGAGCATCCTGGCGGCAGACCAGGTGGTGCGCCGCATCGGCCAGATCGATGGCCTACTGGATGCGCGAGTGCTTGATCTGCTGTCTGTTGACACCCGGACCGTCTATGCGGCGACCTATTCAGGCGTCGCGGTCATTCAGGATGGCCAGGAGATTCGCTGGCTCAGTGGCGAAGCGGCTTTGCCTGGTGAATCGATCAAGGTCATGTCTCGCGACAACCAGGGCGGGATCTGGATGGGGGCCTACAATGCCCGGGGCGGTGGTGTCCAGGTTCAACTGCCAGATGGTTCCAGGCAATATTTCACCGTGGCCGATGGCCTGGTCCACAATAGCATCACCTCGATCACTCTGCTGCCGGATGGCCGCATCGCGGTTGGCGGCGGCGTATACACGGAAGGTGGGGCCAGCCTGCTGCGCCAGACAGCCGGGCGCTGGACGATCGAACGGAACCTGCGGCGCGAGGATGGCCTGGCAGGCGACAAGGTCCGCCATATTTTCGCTGACCAGTCGGGCCGGATCTGGTATTGCTCGGAATACGATGGCATTGCCATATTCGTGGCTGACTCATGGGTCAGGACTTTGACCGAAAAGGATGGATTGTCGGATAACGAGGTCAAAAAGATCCTCCAGCTCGCGGATGGAGACTATTGGCTGGCCACCCGGCGTGGCTTGACCCGGATCAGCAGCGAATTCCTGCTCGTTTCTGAGAATGAAATGAGACCAGTTGCCATCAGAGGCTGGCAGGATGGCCCTCTGTTTTGTTAAAATGAATCATATCCACAGCTGACTCAACCAAAAACCAATCGGAGGTGTTTTATGGCATTTTTCCAGGACCTTGGCAAGAAAATCACAGACGGCGTTCAGGATGCATCGAAAAAGACAACCGAGCTGATTGAAATCAATAAACTCAAATCATCGATCGCCAGTGAGAAAGATGCGATCAATGCCACCAAAATCCAGATGGGCGATAAAATTTTCACCATGTTCAATGCTGGCGAAGCGATTCCGGACACGATGGCCGAGGATGTCCAGGCAATCCTGGCTCGCCTCGATAAAATCACCGAGCTGGAGGGCAAGATCGAGGAGATCAAGGCTGCCTCCGAAGCCGAAAAGGCGAGCCGGGCTGCCGCGGCAGCTGCCCCTGCTGCTGGCGCTGGCACGGGTACCCGTTTTTGCGTTGGCTGTGGATCACCTCTGGCGGAAGGCACCTTGTTCTGTGGCAAGTGTGGCCGGAAACAGGAATAAAGCAGCACTGGCCAGCGATTCGACTGGATCTGCCTGGCTCCTGAAATCATTTGGCGGGAAGGCCCCGGACGAGTTCCGGGGCTTTTTCACGCCCCAGGGTCTCCATGGCGAATGCTCAGACAATTGCAGTCCCAGTGTCGTAAGTTACTCACGACAAGTCGATTGCAATGATATCCTACCTCCTGACACAGCGCCGTTTGACCTGGCCAGCCGGATCAAGGTGCGCGTCAAACCATTCGAGGAGGATCCCCATGTCCCAGACCATCCAATTGCTGCAGAAACGCCGTACCCATTACCAATTGGCCCAATCATCGCCGGTCCCGGATGCCAAAGTCATCGAGCTCGTCGAACAGGCCATCAAGCATACGCCAACCGCCTTCAACTCGCAAAATGGCCGCGTCGTCGTCCTGCTTTCAGGCCATCATCACAAACTCTGGCAACTGGCCCATGATGCCTTGCAGGCGCTGGTTCCAGCCGACCAGTTTCCAGCCACCGCGGAAAAGATCGCCGCTTTTGCTGGTGCCTATGGGACGGTGCTCTTTTTCGAGGATCAGTCGATCGTCGAAGGCCTGCAGGAGAAATTCCCGCTCTATGCCCATAATTTCCCGGTCTGGTCCCAGCAGGCCAACGGGATCTTGCAAAACAATATCTGGCTTGCCCTGGCTGAGGTCGGGCTTGGCGCTTCGCTGCAGCATTACAGTGAACTGATTGAGTCCTCGGTCCGCAAGACCTGGCAGATTCCAGACCACTGGAAGCTGGTCGCCCAGATGCCCTTCGGCCAGATCGTTGCCGAACCGGGTGAGAAGCAGTACCAGCCCCTGGAGCAGCGGGTCAAAGTCTTTGCCTGATCCGGCTGCAATACTGGGTGGGTGTTTCCTGATAGTACTGGCGGAAGGCCCGGTAAAAGGTGCGGATATTGTCAAATCCGGACTGCAGGGCCACCTCCAGCTGCGGTTTGCCTTCCAGGAGCAGGTTGGCGGCATGGCGGCAGCGCAGGCTGTTGAGGTATGCGGTCAATGAGGTCTGGAAATTTTCATTGAAAATATGGGAGATCCGGCTCTTGCTGTAGCCAAAATGGCCGGACAGGATCTGGAGGTCAAGATTTTCCAGAAAATGCTCCTGCAGATAGGTCAGGATATCGCGGACCAGAACATTGTTCTGGTCCGTTTCAATGTCTGCCAGCTGGCCCATCTCCAGGCAAAGCCCGACCGCGACCTGGACATAGCCCCGGTAGATGGTGCTGTCCGGGGCATAACGATCACTGGCCAGGATTTCCAGGATATGCAGCAGCTCGCTTGGCAGCTGCCTGTCGTTGACCACCGTGCGGACAAAGGTCTTTTTTTGCAACTGGTTTTTAAAGGCCGGAATATAGTCCAGCGGCACGATCAAGATCAAGGTGTCAGACTCGACCTCGGTTGAGAAATGATGCACGGCATAGCTCGGGACCAGCACAATCTGGCCGGGCTGAACCGCGACGGTTTTGCCGTTCAGGGTCGCTTTCATTTCACCGCCGCGAACATAGATGAACTCCAGGCTGCTGTGGAAATGCGGCAGGCAGCGGTTATTGGGATAATCCCAGCAGACCGGCAGCCGGTCAGAATCACGAGTATATTCATAGGTGCCAGTGGTTGATTTTTTCATAGCCAATCCCTGCCTGAAACGTAGCGATTTTTGTCACTTGCTGCTCATATTTTAGCACGACTTTGCCGTGCTGCATTCCTATACTGGTAATAGATGAAAAACAGCCGGCCGTCCGGGCGCCGATTCTGCCTGGAATTTTGCGGCCAGGCTGAGAATGCAAAGGAGAAGACCTATGAGCAACATCAAAGCTGGGATCGTCGGCTGCGGCGGGATTGCCACGAATAAGCATATGCCCTCGATCCAGGAACTGGGTGGCATTGACCTGGTAGCGTTTTGTGACATCAATGAGGCCCGCGCCATCAAGGCCAGGGCCAATTTCGGCACTGACGCGGCCCAGGTTTTTACGGATTATCGTGATCTGGTCGCCTTGGACCTCGATGTGGTCTATGTCTGCACGCCAAACCGTTCCCATGCTGAAATCACGATTGCAGCCCTGAAGGCAGGCAAGCATGTCCTGTGCGAGAAGCCGATGGCCATGAACTATGACGAAGCCAAGGCTATGATTGCGGCGCAGAAGGAGAGCGGCAAGATCCTGACGATTGCCTATCAGAACCGGTTCCGCCCGGACAGCCAGTATTTGAAGAAGGAATGCGAAGCAGGTGTGCTGGGCGAGATCTACTATGCCAAAGCCAAGGCCCTGCGCCGCCGGGCCGTACCGACCTGGGGTGTTTTCCTCAATGAATATGAGCAGGGTGGTGGCCCGCTGATCGATATCGGCACCCATGCGCTTGACCTGACACTTTGGATGATGGACAACTATGAGCCGCAGTTTGTCGTGGGCACAACGTACCATAAGCTCAACCAGGATACGGCTCCCGGCAATGTGTTCGGCCCCTGGGATCCGAACGATTTTACAGTCGAGGACAGTGCCTTTGGCTTTATCGTGATGAAAAACGGCGCCACGATCAGCCTGGAATCGAGCTGGGCCTTAAACCTGATCGATGCCCAGGAGGCCCGCACCGTCCTGTGCGGCACCAAGGCTGGCGCCGATATGGATGACAGCCTGCGCATCAATGGCGTGCGCCATGACCGCATGTACATCACCAAGCCGCTGCTCGAAGCCGGCGATGTGCCTTTCTTTGAAGGCGATGCCATGAAGGACCGCGTCCTTGAGCAGAAATGCTTCCTCGAAGCCGTCCAGGGCAAAGGCCAGCTGACCGTCCTGCCTGAGCAGGCTGCCGTCGTCACTCGCATTCTCGAGGCGATCTACGAGTCTGCCAAGACCGGCCGTCCCGTCTATTTCGACTGAGCCGGATTTGGATCGGGCGAAACCTTAATGAAAAATGGCCAGAAGGGACCGGGTCCCTTTTTCGGCACAATTGGAGGAATTGAGTATGAAACTAGGCGTATTTACGGTCATTCTCGGTGATTTGCCGCTGGACGAGGCTTTGGCTTATCTGAAATCCCAGGGTGTGCAGGAATTGGAGATCGGCGTTGGTGGCAATCCAGGCACGGCGCATGGCGATGCGAAGAAGTTCCTTGCCGATCCGGCGGAGCTGGCCAAGTTCAAGGCGACGGTTGATGCCTCGGGTCTGAAAATCGCGGCCCTGTCGGTGCATGGCAATCCAGTCCATCCCAATGCTGAAATCGCTCGCCAGGATCATGAGGATTTTGAAGCCGCCGTTCTCGTAGCCGAAAAGCTCGGTGTCAAAACCGTGGTCACCTTCTCTGGCTGCCCCGGTGATTCCGATACCGCCACCTATCCGAACTGGGTCGTCGCTTCCTGGCCGACGGAACACCAGATTGTCAAGGAATGGCAGTGGAATGAGAAGCTGATCCCCTACTGGAAGAAAGCCGGCCAATTCGCCGCCGACCATGGGGTGCGGATTGCGATCGAGATGCACCCTGGCTTTAATGTCTACAATCCCTCGACCCTGCTGCGTCTGCGCGAGGCGGTTGGCCCGGTGATTGGTGCCAATTTCGACCCGTCACACCTGTTCTGGCAGCAGATCGACCCCATTGCCGCCATTCGGGCCCTCAAAGGCGCCATCCACCATTTCCATGCCAAGGACACCAAAATCGACCCATATAATTGTGCGGTCAAGGGTGTGCTCGAGACATCGAAGCTCGACAGCCTCGGTGAACGGCCCTGGATCTTCCGCTCGGTCGGTTATGGCCATGGCGAGGAAACCTGGCGTGCGATCTTCTCGGAGCTGCGTCTGGCGGGCTATAACGGCATCATCTCGATCGAGCATGAGGATGGCCTGATGACGCCGAAGGAAGGCTTGGAGAAAGCCATCGAGGTCCTCAAGCGCACGATCATTTTCGAAGACGACCAAGTCAATATATTCTGGGCCTGACGCCTGCGGCCCAAGAGGAGATAGGAAACACATGCATACATTTGGCATTATCGGTTATGGCGGCATGGGCGAGTGGCACGGCAAGCAGCTGTTGACCGTTCCGGAAGAATTCACGTTGGCCGCCGTCCATGACATCAATCCGGCTCGCAATGAGCATGCTCGCGCGGCGGGAATTAAAGTATTCGACACAATGGAGGAGATTCTGGCTGACCAGACCATTGAGTCGGTGATCCTCGCTGTCCCGAACAATTTCCACAGGGACCTGTCGATCGCAGCCCTCCAGGCGGGCAAGCACGTCATCTGCGAAAAACCGGTCATGATGAATACCGCCGATCTTGAAGCGGTGCTCGCTGTGAGCAAGGCTGCCGGCAAGGCCTTTTCGGTGCACCAGAACCGGCGCTGGGACCGCGATTTCCTGATCGTCAAGAAGCTGCTCGATGAGGGGACGATCGGCCAGCCATTCTATATCGAGTCGCGCGTCCAGGGCTCCAAAGGCATTCCCGGCGACTGGCGCTGCGAGAAAATCGCTGGCGGCGGCATGCTGTTCGACTGGGGCGTCCACCTGATCGACCAGATGCTGCAACTGGTCGACAGTCCGGTGGTCGATGTCTATGCCCACCTGTTGTCCGTCAAATTTCCAGGTGTCGATGACAACTTCAAGCTGACCTTGCGCTTTGCCAACGATGTTTCAGCCCTGGTCGAAGTGGATACCTATACGTTCATCAATTTGCCGCGCTGGCATGTATCCGGCACCAGCGGCACCGCCCAGGTCGATGATTTTGCCTGCCATGGCAAGGTGGCCAAAGCCAATACGCTCTCAGTCCATTGGGACGAGGGCATCGTCTATACCGAGGCTGGACCGACCCGGACCATGGCACCGCGGGCCAAGGAGTCGATCGAAGAGCTGCCCTTGCCCCTGGTCACCAGTGATGCCAAGGACTACTACCGCCAATTTGCCAGGGCCGTCAAACAGGGCTCAGACCTGCCAGTGACCGACCGGCAGATGCTCCGGGTCATGAAGGTGATCGATGCCGCCTTCGCGTCCGAAGCCCAACGCCAGTCGATCGCTGTTGAGATTTGATCCCCGGCCTGGTTTGCAACAAAGGAGATTGTCATGGCCCAGTTCGCTTTGCAACTGTATACCCTGCGCGATAGTTATACGACCCCCGCAGCATTCTCCAGCCTGCTGGCAGACGTGAAAAGGCTTGGCTTTCAAGGCGTTGAATTGGCTGGCTCTGGCGGCCTGACGGCCACCGAACTCAAAGCCCGCCTCGATGAGCTCGGCCTGGTTGCTGTCTGCAGCCACGAAATGCCAGACCGTCTGGCCCAGCAGCTGCCTGAAGTCATCGCCTTTCACCAGACCATCGGCTGCCGGCAAATCGCCATCGCCTGGTCGCCGGCTGCCAGTGAAGCTGACCTTGCCCAGCTGGCCGCCGTCATCGCCCAGGCCAAGCCGGCTCTGGCTGCAGCCGGAATCGAGCTTTTATATCACAATCACGATCATGAATTCCAGGTGGTCGGCTCCGAGCTGGCGATCGAGCAGATCGCCCGCCAGGTCAGACTTGAGGTGGACACGTACTGGGTCTTTGCAGCTGGCCAGGATGTGCCGGCCTGGCTGCTTTCACACCAGGACCAGATCCGGCTTTTACACATCAAGGACGGTGACCGGGCCAGACACCCCTGCGCACTGGGCGAGGGCGAGAATACAGTCACCGCGATTCTCGAGGCCGCCGAGACAATGGGGATCGACTGGCTGGTTGTGGAAAACGACAACCCGGTGCCGGACGGCCTGGCCGATGTGGCGCGCAGCATGGCCTGGCTGAAAAAGCAGGGCTGGCGCTGATTCAGGCGCCATAATAGCGTCCGGCCAGGATGCCGGGCGACCGGTCAGCAGAGCCGGAAGCCCTTTTTGCCTGCCAACCCGAACAAGAGGCGGTGCTGTCTGATCGGCACCGCCTCTTGCTCATGGCCGCGTCGGAGCTTCAGATATGCCCGGAGGAGGGGGAAGCTTTTTCTGGCACTCCGGGCAAAGACCATACAAATTGATTTCATGATTGGTGATGGCATAGCCGGTAGAAGCCTCGAGCTGCTGCTGGATCTCGTGCAGAGGGCAGGCATGGATGGCTTCACGGCGGCCACAGCCTGTACAGACCAAGTGATGGTGGTGGATCAGGCCAGCAGGCTCAAAGCGGGCCAGACCATCCTGGAAGCGGATTTGCTGGCAAAGCCCGAGCTCGAGCATTTTCTCAAGATTGCGGTAGACCGTCGACAAAGCCAGCGAAGGATCCACTCGATGGGCATGCTGCATGATTTCTTCGGCTGACAAAGGGGTGCCCGCTGAATCGATGATTCCGAGCAGGATTTTCCTTTGCCTTGTCATGCGCATGACAATCCCTCCAGACTGAATTGACAGGTGATTTTCGAGTCATTATAATTCTAAATGCAAATCGTTTGCAACTAGAACCAGCAAAGCGCCGCAGGCGCTGGAGGCAATGACCGACATGATCCAACCTTTAAGAGCCCGTTCCGGGCGTTTGTCTTTAACAATCCTGACCTGGACGCTTGCCCTGGCGGTTGTCCTGGCTGGCTGCCAGACAGCCGCACCCCGCGCAACCACGACTGCTGCGGCCGCAGATCCATCTGCCGCTGCACCAGATCCCGCCACCGCGGCATCAACCACAACCGGAGCAGACCGGAAAGACGTTCTGACCTATGTGACTTCATTATACCCGGTCTATGTGACGGCGCAAAACCTGATCCAGGGCATTCCCGGGATCGAGGTCGTCAATATGACTGGCACCATCACCGGCTGCCTGCATGATTACCAGCTGACTCCAGGAGACCAGAAGACGATCGATGCCGCAGATGTGTTCATCTTCAATGGCGCCGACCTCGAAAGCTATCTGGACCAGGTGGCCAAGAGCCGGCCGGGCCTGCCCTTGATCGATGCCAGTGCAGGCATCGACCTGCTCGATGATAACCCCCATGTCTGGGTCTCGGTCAGCCTGATGATCCGCCAGGTGGCGACCATGGCCCAGGGCATGGCCGAGGTGGACCCGCCAAACCGGGAGGCCTATCTGGAAAATGCCCGCATCTACTCTGCCAAGCTCAGCGCCTTGCGCGATGAGCTGCATGCAGCGATCGACCCCCTGCCCAACCGCGATATCGTGACCTTCCATGAAGCCTTCCCGTATTTTGCCCAGGAATTTGCCCTGAATATTGCCGCCGTCGTCGAACGTGAGCCGGATTCCCAGCCCAGCGCCGCCGAACTGGCCGCAACGATCGACCTGATCCGGTCGCTGGATATCCAGGCGATCTTCGTCGAGCCCCAGTATGTGGCAGACACCGCGGATACCATCGCCCGCGAGACTCAGGTGCCGGTCTATACGCTGGATCCGGCGTCGAGTGGGCCGCTCGATGACCCCGATGCCTATCTCAAGATCATGCGCCAGAATGGCGAGATTTTGAGCCAGGCCCTGCGTTGAACCCCATTTTGCCCCCCAAGCAGGTTGTGAATATGATTGATTCAAATCAGCCCCCATCCCGGCAGTCCGTCAGCGAACCTGGGTGCAGCACCAGTCCGGCCCGAGTGCCGCAGACCTGCAATCATCCCCTGCACCAGCTGAAGGTCGAGCACCTGTCCGTGGTCCGCGATGGCCAGACGATCCTCCATGACATCAGCCTGACCTTGCATTGTGGCGAAATTGTCGCCCTGGTCGGACCAAACGGGGGAGGGAAGAGCACCTTGCTCAAAGCCATGATCGGCGAACTGCCGTCAACGGGCGGCGTGATCTTCAAGGGCAACCAGGGCCAGACCCTGGTCCAGCCGAAAATCGGCTATCTCATGCAACATCTGGAATACGACCGCCAGTCGCCCTTGACGGTGGCTGACCTGCTTTGTGCCAATCAGAGCCGCTGGCCGGTTTTCCTCGGCCCCCGCCGCAAAAACCGTTCCTCTGTGCTCGGCCTTTTGCAGCAGGTTGAGGCGGAGCATCTGATCGACAAGCCTCTGGGCGGCCTGTCCGGCGGGGAGCTGCAGCGGGTTTTGCTCGCTCTGGCGCTGGATCCCCGGCCGGATATCCTGTTGCTCGATGAACCGGTCTCGGCACTCGACAAGGACGGCAAGCAGCTTTTTTACGAGCTGGTGCGCGATCTGCGCGACCGCTACGATCTGCTGACCTTGATTGTGTCGCATGACTTGGACATTATTTCCCAGTTTGCGGATTCCGTGGTCTATCTGAACCGGACGATCCAGGCAGCCGGCCCGATGCAGGACATCCTGGCCAGCGGCCAGTTTCTGGATGCCTTCGAACCGCTGCGCATGGACGGGAGGCGTTCGTGATGGACAGCAGCTGGCTCGCAATCATCCCTTTGCCCTTTCTCCAGTATGAATTCATGCGCAATGCCTTTCTGGGCATCCTGCTGATTGCGCCTCTGTTTGGCCTGGCGGGCACCCTCGTGGTCAGCAACCGGCTGTCCTTTTATTCGGATGCCCTCGGCCATTCAGCCCTGGCGGGCATTGCGATCGGCACGCTGCTCGGCCTGGACGACCCGCTGGCGGCGCTGGTCATTTTCTCGATCCTGTTTGGCCTGGCGATCACTGCCGTGAAAAACCGTGGCCGGGCCTCGACGGACACGATCCTCGGCATTTTCTCCGCCTCGGCTGTCGCCCTCGGGATTGCCCTTTTGTCCCAGCGGGGCGGATTTGCCAAATACAACCGCTATCTGGTCGGCGATCTGCTGTCCATCCAGGGCAGCGATTTGCTCCGTCTCTTGCTCGCCTTGCTGGGCCTCATCGTTTTCTGGATCGTCGCCTACAATGCCCTGATGATCTACAGCATCAATCCGGCCCTGGCCCGCAGCAAGGGGATCCGGGTCCGGCTGGTGGAAAATGCCTTCATGGCAATCATCGCCATCCTGGTAGCCTTGTCGATCCAGTGGGTCGGCACCCTGCTGATCAATGCCCTGCTGATCCTGCCTGCCTCGGCAGCCCGCAACCTGGCGAAAAATGTCCGCCAGTTCCATCTCCTGTCCCTGGCTTTTGCCTGGACCAGCGGGGTCGGTGGCCTGGTTTTGTCCTATTATCTCAATATGGCAGCAGGTGCGACGATTGTCCTTTGCAGTGCGGCCCTGTTCGCCCTGACCTATGCCTTCACCGAAAAACGCTGATACAGCCTTTCCGGACAAACGCTGATCTTCTTTTGACAGACAAAAAAGGCCGCTCACTTTTGGCAAAGGAGCGGCCTTTCCGATTGATATTGGACTTGCTTGGGCTTAGCCAGCCTGTTCGATGGCGACGGCGACAGAGACGGTCGCGCCGACCATGGGGTTATTGCCCATGCCCAGGAAGCCCATCATTTCGACATGGGCCGGGACTGAGGAGGAGCCAGCGAACTGGGCATCGGAGTGCATGCGGCCCATGGTGTCGGTCATGCCGTAGGAGGCAGGGCCGGCGGCCATGTTGTCCGG
>CAZCMX010000033.1:0-25327 GCA_964499985.1 uncultured Mageeibacillus sp. | reverse complement strand
CTCACGGCCGCACCGGCAAGCTTTTTCGGCGTCACCAGGTATTCCGACATCGTATGGTTTTTGTACGTCACGAGGCCGCCGGCAGTGACGGGGATATCGCTGGCGATCAGGGTGAAGGGCAGGGCTGAGCCGCTGGCGGCCAGGGATTCAGGCTCGTCATAGCGATAGACCTGGACCTTTTGCCCTTCATTCAGGGCGGTTGTGATGGCAAAGGTGGCGGTACCGGGCAATTCGCCGTGATAGCCGAAGCTGAAGACAAAGGCTTCGGCTTTATCGGCGCCGAGCTCGGCTGCGGCAAGCATCTCTTTTTCGTGCAGGGCTCCTGCTTTAAAACCGAAATCAAAAATGGTCAGCGCGGTATTGGCATCGGTCGCCTCGACATTCGTTCCGGCGAAGGTGATCGCTGCCCCTGGCTGCTTGAAGTGCAGACTGGCCCGCGGATTGTCTTTGAGGCCGACGAATAAGTCGCCGGCAATAAAGGTCCCGGTTTTGTCATCGAGCGCGACTTCGAAGGTTCCTTTGCCCTGCTGGGCCATGGCATCGAGGATCGAACCATAATCGAGCGAGGTCAGGCTGTCGAGCGGATTGATCACATAGGCGTCGATTGAGTCGGCAAAGCCTTGCCGATCGAAAGGGGCGCCGAGGAAAAGGTCATCTGGCTGGAGTTGCTTGGCCTTGTCCCGGATCACGGCTTCGAGTTTTTCCTTCAGGCCGGGCTGGAAGACGCTCTGGTCCTGATAGTGGTAATTGTCGCATTGGGGTGCTTCGTCGTAAATCATGATCCCGATCCCGGCATCGTGTGGCGTCATCACGCCGGGGCAGGCCTGCCAGTGGACATAGGCCGCGCCATTGACGCTGTTGCGGTCCAGCGTATAAACATCGTCAGGGTGATCATAGCGGATGGTCGCGC
This sequence comes from uncultured Mageeibacillus sp., assembly GCA_964499985.1. Lineage (GTDB taxonomy): Bacteria > Bacillota > Clostridia > Saccharofermentanales > UBA5734 > UBA5734. Next base: position 24,417 of record CAZCMX010000033.1, on the reverse strand, counting down.
TATTGAGCGGCAGCTGCTGCACGAGCCCCGGTTGCTGGTTCTCTGCATCAAAATCGAATTCGGGCGATTGGACGAAGGGCAGGGTCTGGTTCCAGTCTGAGCCGCCGGGCTGGGTGGCCAGCGAGATCAGAGCTTGCCCAGGGCCGGATTCACCTGGTTGGCCAGCGTGCAGGGTCATCTGCGGACGGTCCGGGCCAACCTCGCTGGCCCGGGTCAAGACGGGCCTTATGGTCGGCAGCGGCAATGTGGGCCGCGGCAGGGTCGGCCGGACCAGTTCGAGGTATTCGACCGTACATTCCCGGGTGTCCGAACCGGCATCGTTGCTGGCGCGGATGATGAAATAATAGGTGCCCGGTTCGAGATCGCCGCGCAAGGTCAGCAGGCCGGTCTCTGCGTCGATCGAGGCTGTTTCCGGATAGGGATAGCGCTCGCTCCGCCTCTCCAGCGACCAGGTGATGGGCTCGCTGCCATCTGCCTCGATCTGGACTTCATCATCGTCGCTGGGGATCAGCTTGATAAAGGTATAGTCGTGGTCGGCATCCTTGATTTCAGGCGGGGTGCGCGGCACCGGTGTTGGTGTTGGCGATGGTGTGGGGGAGGGGGTCGGTGTCGGACCGGCTGTCGTCGGGGTCGTCCCCTGCGAGGTCGGCTGGGTGGCTGTCGGGGCCGAGCTGGACTCGCCCGGGACTGTGGCAGCAGACTCGCTGCTGACAGTCAGGGTGAAGGCTTGTTCATCGGGCGGTGAGGGGGCATGGCCCTGGTATGGATCGTTGACGAAAGGCTTTTTTGCCAAGTTGGACCGGTCTTCTGCCGCCCGGATGGTGAAGACGTAGTCGCCTGGTTGCAGCCCTGCCGGGATCTGGAGCTGGCCGCTGTTGACACCGATCGACACACCGGCGGGAGCTCCGCCAAGTGTGAATTTGAAGGGTGCGAACCCTGTGGCAGTGACGGCGAAGGTGCCGCCCTGCTGGTTGACGGCCGTGTGGTCTTCACTGGTGATGGTGACCGGATTGGGATGGTCCTGCCAGACCCATTCGACCGTTACCCGCTCTTTGAACAGTGCCGCGCCGGTTTCGCGGCCCTCCTTGTCAAGCAGTGGGATCAGATGCTTGCCGCTTTCGCCGAGCACCCACTGGTAATTGCGCACCAGATCCGTCTCTTGGCTGTAATCGGTGCTGCGGCCGAGATCCTGGGTCGAGAAAACGTACCGGTAGTAGCGGAATTCGTCCGGTTTGACGGTGCGTGTGCCGTTTGGATTGACGATCCAGATCGATTCGTCATACTGCATCTGGCTGATGATCTTGCCGTTCTCCTCATAGCTCTTGATGGAATTGGGCACCAACTGGATCGAGCGGTCAAAGCTGATGTCCAGCGTCGTTCGCACCGAAGAAACCTTGCCGGTATTGGTCGCTTTGTTGTAATTGAGGCTGACATCATAGCCGACCAGGCTGCCCCAGCCCGACGGCGTTTCATAGACATCAAAGCCGTCGTTTGTGATCTGGGTGCCGGGGACGATGGCGAGTGGCGGCTTGCGGGTGTCGAAATTGCCCCATTGGTCGGTATAGGCGATCGCCAGGTCGCCGGTGGGGACATGCTGGTCGTAATTGAGGCTGAGGTATTGGCTGAGATTGACCAGGGCTCCGCCGCAATAGGTCCACTGGTAGGTCTGTTCCGGCACTTGATCCAGCCAGTTGATCGAGCGGATCGGATTGACCTGGCCGGTGACGAAGTCGTTGAACGAATCCGCCTTGGCAATGCTGAATGAAGTGAAGGGCAGGGTCGAGGTGGCCGGGTTGGAAAAGTACGACTCCTCACCGATCTTGAACTCGATCACGACCTGGTCTTTGTCAAACAGCATCTGCGGAGCGGCCTGGAAGAATTCACCCACTTCATTGGTCGTGGCGTAGCCACTGGCGGGGTATTTCCGAATTCCCGCCTGCTCGGCTGGTGCTGTACCGTTGGGGTCGAACGGAATATTGGCCGGGATGACCAGGATCCGGTATTCCATTGCCTGGGCCGGCTCGTATTCCGGTGGCACCGTCGCCGGTTGCCTGATCTGTTCGATCGTGCCACCGACATGGCCCGGTGAAATATAGGCCTCGATGACCTTGATCCGGTAGCCCTCGGTATTGGCCTGGCGCCGGCGGAAAATCGTCGGCTTATAATTGGCCAGGTTGAAGTTCTCACCGGCCAGCTTGACATAGACATTGAACAAGCCATAGAGGTTGACGTCGAGCATTTTATTGTCCTTGAGGACATGGACGCCCGCACCGAGGAAAACACCCGCGCCGACGAGGTCAAAGCCGAACAGCTCGAGCCCCATCATCGGGCCGAATTTCAAGTAGCCGTCGATGTCGCCGTCGAGGTCGACATCCCCGTCGCTGGTGAAGCCTTGCTTGAAAATCGGCTTGACACTGGTCGGGACATAGAACTTGGTGCCACCGCGCACGCCCATCGTGGTTTCGGTATAGTCGCGGGCCTCGATCTCGAGGCGCAGGGTGCCATCGAGGCCGACGACGGCAAAGATGCCGCCGGAAATCCGGCCGACGCCGAAGGGGATGTCGAGGCCCAAAATCGGGATATAGACTTCCTTTTCGACATTGGCCGCCATTTCGACGACCAGATAGCTCTCCTGCCTGAGGGTGAGCTCGATCCGGTAGCCGTCAAATCCGGAGTAGCGGCCAGTGAGGTCGATGTCCTCGATGCCGAGACCGCCGCTGACGGTGACGTCGATTTTGCCGCCCCCACCGAGATTGGCCTCCAGCTTCTGGTCGGTAAACTGGAGCTTGATGAACGGGTCATCAGAGAGGTATTTGAAATCCTTCAGGGCATCGCCAAAGGCCTGGTTGGTGGCCAGGCCCGGCAGGCGCAGATTTTTCTCGATATTGGGAGCAAAGCCGCTGATATTGCCGCGGGTCAGGCGGATGGTTTCTTCCTTGAGTTCGAAATTATCGAAAATTTCACTCAATTGTGGCCGGGCCAGACTATAGGTGTCCTTGAGCGGAGTCACCAGGCCGCCAAGCTCGTCCTCTGCGGCGAAGGATCCGGAAAATACGGACGGCGAAACGACCTTGAACGCGGTACCCGCCGTGGTGTCGACAAAGACCGAGCCGTTTTTGACCGTCTGGCCGCGCGTCTTGGCGGCCTGGTCGAGCACATTCCGGGCGATATAGCCGCCCTCAGCGATGATCTTGTCCGGTCGCAAAAGCGGCTGGGCCGCGCCGGACAGCAGCTGGCTGGCCGTGGCCAGCTGCCGGGTCACCTGGCTGTCGACCTCGATGACCGAATCAGCCAGATCATAGACGACATTTTCTTTGGCAAAGGTCGCCGGTGGCTCGCCAGCGACAAAATCGAGCCAGCCCATTGTCGGCGCCAGGAAGTCTGCTTCGAAGGGGGCGGCCAGCTGTCGGTCGATGGTCCCGGGCCAGTTGCCGGAAGTACCGGTGGAGGTGACCGCCTGCACGGGGGCCGCCAGAGGCAGGAAGACAAACAGCAAGGCAATCCCGAGCGCACAAAACTTCTTCATGGCTGACCTCCTGCCGGATATCGAGCGCAAGTGAATCTCCGCCTGCAGTAACATAATGGCTTGTCAAACCAGCTGGCGTTTGTCCACAATATGATTATACCGCTCATTCATCTCAAACGATTCCGCTGGTCCGGGTGCTTCTGGAATTTTGTCACGGTTCAGTGCATGAATGTCAGGTATAGTCAAGATCGCAAACAGCAAATGAGGTGTCCCGATGGATTTCAATCTCTCATCCAGCCTTTTTACAGGTGAACCGAAATTCAATGCTTTCGAATCCAGCAAAATCTATGATGTGATCATCATTGGGGGTGGCCCGGCCGGCATGACTGCCGCAGTCTACTGCCTGCGCAAGGGCATGACGACGGGCTTGATCACCCGCCAGATCGGTGGCCAGATGGCCGATACCGCGGGGATCGAAAATTACCTGGGCTATCGCTATATCAACGGCGTCGAGCTCGCTGACAAGTTCCATGACCAGGTCATGCAGTTTGGCATCGATTTCGAAAACAATACCATGGTTAAATCGATCAAGGATGGCCTGGTCAAGGAAGTGATCCTGGAGGACGGCCGTGTCTTCAAAACACGCACGATTATCGTGACATCCGGGAAATTGCCCAGGAAGCTCAATGTTCCCGGGGAGAAGGAATTCACCGGCCACGGGGTCACCTATTGCGCCATCTGTGACGGGCCGTTTTATAAAAACAAGAGGGTCGTGGTCGCCGGCGGCGGCAATGCCGGGATTGGGGCCGCGATCGACCTGGCCCGCATCGCCACCCATGTCACGGTCGTCCAGCGTCGTGACCGGCTCAAGGCGGACAAGGTCCTGGTTGACAAGCTGAATCATTTTTCCAATGTCACCGTGCTCCTTGGCCATGTCGTCAAGGAGATCCGCGGCACCCAGACCGTCGAGAAGGTCCTGGTCGAAAACCGCGAAACCGGCCAACCGGTTGAAGTCGAAGCCGATGGTATTTTTGTCGAGGTCGGCTCGATTCCCAACAGTGAACTGGCCAGAGGCCTTCTGCACCTGAACGAGCTGGACGAGATTGTCATCGATGCCTTTGGCCGCACCAGCAAGGAAGGTATTTTTGCCGCCGGTGACGTCACCGATGTCCCTTACAAACAGATCATCATCGCCTGTGGAGATGCCGCCAAGGCAGCTCTTTCGGCGACCGATTATATCATCAGCAACCCCAATTTCTAATTCCCAGGAGGAATGAATCATGGCACTTTTTGACGACAATATCCGCAAGCAGCTGACCCAGATCCTTGATGGCCTGAAAAATGACGTCCACGTTGTTTTCTTTTCCCAAGAGATCGAATGCGAATCCTGCCAGGATGCACATCAATTCATCGCAGAGCTCTGCGAACTCAATCCCAAGCTGAAAATGAGCCGCTATAACCTGGTCACAGATGCCGAAAAAGCGGCCGAGTACAAGGTCGACAAAGTGCCGGCCGTGGTGATGCTCGACAAAGATGGCAACGACACCAATATCCGCTTCTTTGGCATCCCGGGTGGCTATGAGATCAACTCCTTCCTCGGTGCCCTGCTCGAGGTCTCCGGCGAACGCCAGGAACTGCCGGCAGACATCCAGAAACGGATCCAGAAGATCGACAAGGATATCCATATCCAGGTTTTTGTCACTCTCAGCTGCCCCCATTGCCCTGGCGCAGTCATCACGGCCCATCGCCTGGCCTTGGAAAACCCGAAAATCAAAGCCGACATGATCGAAGCCAATACCTTCGTCCCGCTCTCGATCAAGTACAATGTCAGCGGTGTGCCGAAGATCGTCATCAATGGCGAGCACGAGCTGCTGGGCGACCAGCCGATCACCGCTTTCCTCGACGTCATCGAGCGGATCTGATTCCGGCGAGGCCATTCATCATGGCCACTGCCATCTCCCGGGGCTAACCATCAAACCGTCTGTTCGCGTGTTCCGTGCACAGACGGTTTTTTATATGCAACAGGTTTGCTGAAGCACTGGTGTGCGTGAGCGCAGGCTGTTCCAGGCTTGCAACCGGTTGCAGGCGCGTTTTTCCGGGAGTAAGATGAACCTATCTTGCAGCGCCGGAGGAAAGGTATGAAAAAGCTCGTCTCCCGTGTCAAGCACCCGGATTGGTCCAGGAACGCTGTCATTTACGAACTGAATGTGCGCCAGTTTTCGCCGGAGGGGACGCTCAGGGCGATCTTGCCTCAGCTGGGACGACTGAAGAGCATGGGCGTCGATATCCTCTGGCTGATGCCGGTCAATCCGATCGGGGTGGTGGAGCGCAAGGGGACGCTGGGCAGCAACTATGCGGTCAGCGATTATCAGGCCGTCAATCCGGACTTTGGCAGCCTGGAGGATTTGCAGGAGCTGGTGCGGGAGGTCCATCGGCTGGGGATGTACCTGATCCTCGACTGGGTGGCCAATCATACGGCCTGGGACCATATCTGGGTCACTGAACATCCCGACTGGTATTTGAAGAATGCGGCCGGCCAGATCCACAGTTACATCTACCGCCATGACGAAAATTCGCCGCTGGAGCAATGGACCGATGTCGTGGGGCTCGATTACCAGAAACCGGCCGTATGGGAGGCCATGACCGAAGCATTGCTCTACTGGGTCCGCGTGGCTGATATCGATGGCTATCGCTGCGATGTCGCCGGACTGCTGCCGACGGCATTCTGGGAGCAGGCCCGCGTCGCGCTGGAGAAGATCAAGCCGGTTTTCATGCTGGCTGAATGGTCGACACCGGAACTGCACCGGGCGGCTTTTGACATGACCTATGACTGGGACCTTTATGACCTGATGACCCGGATGGCCCAGGGCCAGGCCACGGTTTTTGACCTCAAGCGTTGGATCTTGCACCCGCCGGTCACTTATCCGGCCGATGCCTACCGGATGCGCTTCACGACCAATCACGACAAAAACACCTGGGTGGCGCATGACGAGGAGCTCTATGGCCCCGCCTTCAAGGCTTTTGCAGTCCTGGCTGCGACCTTGCCAGGCATGATGCTGATTTACAGTGGCCAGGAATCCGGACTCAATAAGCGGCTCGAATTCTTTGAAAAGGATCCGATCGCCTGGGGTTCCTATGCTTTGGCCGATTTCTACCGCGGCTTGACCTCGCTCAAGCATGCCCATCCGGCGCTTTGGAATGGAGCCGCTGGCGGCTCGATCGAGATCCTGCCCGTGACCACCCGCACTCTGCTGGCCTTCCGCCGTGTCAGAGAGGATGACTGCATCACGGTCCTGATCAATTTCTCCCGGCGCAGCCGCAAGGTGGCGGCAACAGCCGACTGGCCTGAATTGACCCTGAAGCCATATGGATATATGATCCTTGCAAGATAAGATTCGAGGAAATTGCCATGCCATCGACGACGGACCTGTCTCTCGACACATTTACCGAAGCTCGCCAGATCCTGGCCCCTGTGATCACGAAGACACCGCTGGTCTATAGCCGGCACTATACGCAGATGACCGGCAACCAGGTCTATTTCAAGCCGGAAAATCTCCAGCTGACGGGTGCATACAAGGTGCGCGGGGCCTTTGTCAAGCTCGCCCGCCTGCCCGCTGAGCAGAAAAGACGCGGCCTGATCACGGCCTCGGCAGGCAATCATGCCCAGGGTGTCGCTCTGGCCGCCCAGCTGCAAAAGCTCAAGGCGACGATCGTCATGCCGCAGACGACGCCGCTGGTCAAGGTCAACAATACCAAGGCTTATGGTGCGACCGTCGTCCTCCATGGCGAGAATTATGATGAGGCCTATGCCCATGCCCTCGAGCTGGCGGAGGAAAAAGGCTTCACCTTCGTGCATCCTTTCAATGACCTCGATGTCGCCTCGGGCCAGGGTACGATGGCTTTTGAGATCCTGAGCGATTTGCCGGAGACCGATGCGATTATCCTGCCGATCGGCGGCGGCGGTCTGGCGGCTGGCGTGGCCACTTTGGCCAAAATACTGCGCCCGGAGATCGAGATCATCGGCGTCGAGCCGAGCGGGGCGGCCTCGATGAAATGGTCGGTCGAACAAGGCCAGATCTGCACGCTCAGCCACATCGACACGATTGCCGATGGCGTGGCGGTGAAAACCCCGGGCGATCTCGTTTTCCCCTATGTCCAGGCGAACATTGACCGCTTCCTGGCCATCGATGACATCGAGCTGATCGATGCCTTCCTGACCGTCATGGAAACCCACAAGCTGATCGTCGAAAATGCCGGCCTTTTGAGCGTCGCGGCCCTGAACCATCTCGGCCTCAAGGGTAAGCGCGTCGTCTCGATCCTGTCTGGCGGCAATATGGATGTCATCACCATGGCCTCCCTGGTCCAGCATGGCCTGATCAATCGCGGCCGCGTCTTCACCTTCTCCGTGCTCCTGCCCGACCGGCCCGGCGAACTCGAACGCATCGCCCACATCATTGCCCGCCAGAAGGGCAATATCATCCGCCTCGAACATAACCAGTTCGTCAGCATCAACCGCAACATGGCCGTCGAACTCAAGGTCACCCTCGAAGCATTCGGCTACGAACACCGCGATGCCATCATGCAGGCTCTCGCTGACAAGGGCTACCAGGCCAAGCTCGTCATGCCGACGGCGGTGTTTGACTGAGCTATGCTTGGCCGATTTGCACCCAGCCCGACCGGACGGATGCACCTGGGCAATGTCTGGGTCGCTTTGTTGTCAGACCTGGCTGTCCATGCCCATGGCGGCGAACAGATATTGCGCATCGAAGACCTCGATCCGGTGCGGTCGAGCGAGACCTATACGGAACAACTGGTGCAAGACCTGGTGTGGTTGGGGATTCCGGCCGATCTTGGCCAGCCGCCGCTGCCTTTGCTCCGCCAGAGTGAGCGGACTGGCCTGTACCAGGAACTGTTTGAAATCTGGCGCGAAAAGGGCCAGGTCTATCCATGCACCTGCCGCCGGGCGGATTTGCTGGCTGCTGCCGCACCCCATGTCGAAGATGGTCATCGCGTCTATGCCGGGACCTGCCGGCCGCAGTCTGGATCTTGCCAACCGCTGCCTGAGTCCGCTGCCGCTTACACCCGGCCGAATCAGGCGGCGACTAAAAACGCTGCCTGGCGCCTCGTTGTCGAGCCTGCCCGGATCCGGTTCACCGACCAGATCGCGGGTGAGCAGCAGCTCGACCTGGCCCGGGACTGGGGTGATTTTGTTGTTCGCCGCGCTGATGGCGGCTTTGCCTACCAGCTGGCATGCGCGGTGGATGATGCTCTGATGGCGATCGATCTGGTCTTGCGCGGCCGCGACCTGCTGCGCTCGACCTTCCCCCAGCTCTATATTTTCCAGCTGCTGGGCAAACCTGCCCCGGTCTATGCCCATGTGCCGCTGCTGGTGGATCCGGATGGGCATCGCCTCTCCAAGCGCCAGAAGTCTCTCGACCTGGGCGCCTTGCAGCAGGCCGGATTGAAGGCGCCGCAGCTGATCGGCTTTCTGGCGGCCCTGGCCGGCCTGATTGAGAAGCCGGAACCGGTCACTGCAGCTGAGCTGCGGCAGGACTTTTCCCTGGCGAAAATCAAAGACCGGACCCACCTGGTGGTGGATCAGGCCGATTTGTACCGGTTGCTGGACTGATCAGCCGAAATGGGCCCGGACATAGCGTTCGGACTGGATGCCTGCCACGGCGCCATCTGCCGCGGCGGTGACGACTTGGGGCATGGTCGGTTTTACCTCGCTTTTTCATTTTCGTGGGCCGGGTGGAAGGGGCAGCGGGTCCCGATGCACTCGGCCATCCGCCCGCATTGGTGACAGGTATAGGGCGCCAGGCTCTCTGGTGCCCATAGGCCGGTTGACCGGGCGAAGGCCTGGAGGGTGGTGATCGTTTCCCGTTTGCAGCAGCGAGGACCGCCGTGCTCGGCGATCGCGTGCAAAGCGGCAGCTGTGACACGGTTGGCGTCGGCCCGGGTGTCCGTGGAGAGAGCGGTGACAGACTCGATGATCGAGTAGGCAATGCCGGCGCCCAGGGCAGCTCCGCAGGCCCCATAGGAGCCGCAGGCTCCACCCGGGATGACCCGGCCGCGCCGGATGGCTTCGTGGATCTGGGCCCGGTCACGGCTGCCGGTCTGGTTTTGCCAGGCCGCAACGATGATCGCCGGGGCGATGCTGTGGTATTCCGGCCCATGCATATTCAAGCCTGGCAATTCGAAAACCGACTGGGCCAGGCGGATGGGGTCATGATCGGTGATGTCGGCCAGGACCAGCTCGACCTGGTCGAGGCTATCGAGGCTATGGCAGGCATCACAGACAAAATGGCCCTCCGGACAGATGATGGTCGATTCGAAGCGGCCGCCACAGATGCCGCAGGTGACGGTCTGAGGCTGGTTTTTGTAAAGCAGCCCGGAACCGCAGAACAGGCATCCCGTGGTGTGATGGTCCGGCTCCGCCATGGCCCGGATTTCAGCGGCGTAGAAATTGACGCCGATGTCGAGCAGCTCCTGGATCGGCCGGCAGTCTGGCGTATGAATGTCGAGGCTATTGTGATTGGCTGCAACAACCCCGCAGCCGCCGCCGCAGATCACGTTGTAGCTGCAGGAACGGCATTTTTCGATCGTTGTCACATTGCGGCTCTGCCAGTTTGCGATCGCCGCTCCGTTTTTTTCAACGACCGGCCAATAGCGGCCGAGGCGGTATTCCTCACGGCCGCAGCTGGCCGTGCAGCCATAGATTTCGCCATACAGGTCGAAAACCCATTCGGTCTTGGCTGCCGGGCAGGTGTCAAAGCTTGCCAGGTACAGGTCGCCGGTATCGACGAGATGGCGGATGCCCTTGAAGTCCGGCCGGTGGAAGCGGTAGAGGACCGGATGGGCCTTGGCCAGGGCGGCGTATTCCGCCCAGAGCTCAACCTGGGTCATCAGATGCTGTGGTTTGGCATAGCATTCAAACAGCTCGTAATTGCGCCCGATCTGGGTTTTGAACCGCTCCGGCGGCAGGTCGAGCCAGCCCTGGGCTTCACAGTATTCGGCCAGTGAGACGAGATCGTTGATGTTCTCCCGGTCGACAACCGAGCGCAGGTTGATCGGAATGCCAGCGGCGACGGCCGCAGCGACGCCAGCCACGACATGGTCGAAGGACCCCTTTTTGTTCTGGGTGATCCGGCGCTGGTCATGCACGGCCTTGCCGCCATCGAGGGTGAACTGGATTTCCTTGACAGTGACTTTCTTGAGGGAATCGACATAATCGACAAAATCATAGCCATTGGTGACTGCTGCGAATTCATAGCCCTCCCGGGCGCAGCCCTCCAGGATATACTCGACTATTTCACGCTGGGCTGGCGAATTGACCAGCGGCTCGCCGCCGAACAGGGTGACGAACGGTTTTTGGGAACGGTGGCCGAAATTGTCCCGGGCATAGGCAAAAAAGGCATCGACGATTTCCTTCGTGATCAGCTGGGGGCGGCCATCGATCCCATGCTGGAAGCAATAGGTGCAGGCGAGGTTGCACCCATAAGTCGGCACCAGCATCAGCTGGACCTGGCCGTCATTGACCTCGGCATTGAATTCCGCAAAGGCGCGTTCGATCGCTTGCTGCTCACCCTGCGGGTCGAGGAAGGCATAGCCACGCTCGAGAAAATAGTCCAGTGTATCCTGGTCCAGGCGGGGCCGGGCACCGGTTGCTGCAAACCAGGCCCTTTCGCGCTCGCTCATCAGGTCAAAACTGCCGGTGATCGGATTCATGATCGCGTATTCAGCCGGTGAGCTGTCCTGGATCTGGACGATGATGTTGTTTTTGGCGGGAATCATGGTGACCTCCTGGGATTTTCGCAAACGAAATTCGGTCATGACAGAATTGGGCGAAGGATAGGCGGGGGCAGCTGCTTGCCACCCCCGCCCGGCTTCGGATCAGTCGTGGCAGCCTGCCACAACTTTTGAGGATTTGGAGCAGCACTGTGCAGTCGTGAAAGATGTGCAGCAGCTGCTCGAAGAAGCCTTGCCTGAGACTTTCTTCATTGATTCATCACCTCTTTTTCCTCAAATTTCTCTATATACAGGGCAACGTATATAGGCCGGTTAAAGGGCCTGCGGCTTGGTGCCGCGGATCGTCAGGCTGATAAAGTCATAGCCATTCTTGACGTATTCACGCGATTTCAGAATCTCGAGCCCGGGGAAGCCAGCGGCCTCGATGCTTGCCAGATAGGCGTCGCGCGGGATTGCACCGCCAAAGCAGTCCGCCCAGGCCTGGGGGTCGGCAGTCACCGATTCCGGCAGAGGCTCACGGGAACAGGCATCGGAAACAATAAAGTAGCCACCGCACTTGAGGACGCGGTGGATTTCACGATACACTTGCTGCTTGTCACGGGCATGATTGATCACGCAGTTGCTGATCACGGCATCAAAGGTCTCGCCGGCAAATGGCAGAGCTTCAATGTCGCCCTGGACAAAAGCGACGTTTGCCTGGCCTTGCTGGATCTCTGGCGTGCAAGCGGCATTTTGTCCGGCCTGGTCAATCATCGCTGCTGTAAGGTCGAGCCCGATGGCCTGGCCGGCAGGACCGAGTTTGAGAGCCGCCTCGATCGTTTCCCGGCCACGGCCGCAACCGAGGTCCAGCACCCTCTGTCCGGGCAGCAGCTCGAGGAAAGACAGATTGCCGCCGCAGCTCAGGTTGCTGCCAGCAGTGCTTTCAGCCGTATAGCGGATCTGGATCTGGTCTTTCATGGAGTCTCCTTGCAGGCCGGGCTGGTGAATCATCGATAGAAAGGCAGGTGAAGGCAGGATCGTTGACCGATTATAGAAGCAAGCAGCCGGGGGGACTGTGATCATGTCACGGTCAAACTCCGGATTGCTGATACATTTGAAACAAGATTCGAAAGGAGCAACATCACATGTTTACGTATGTCTTATATGGCCTGGCTTTTGGCCTGCTGGGGGTTTCCTTTTTCAAGGACCGCGGCAAGACCCGGATGGCCCTGAAAAAAGCCTGGAAGGCGTTTGAAAATATTCTGCCTCAGATGCTGGGGATTCTCGTCCTGATCGGGATTCTCCTGGCCATCCTGTCGCCGGAGACCATTTCCAGCCTGATCGGTGCCCAGTCGGGCTGGCTGGGGATTGTTGTCGCCGCTGCCATCGGATCCATCACCCTGATTCCGGGCTTCGTCGCCTTTCCTCTGGCGGCAGCGCTGCTCAAGCATGGGGCCGGTGTGGTCCAGATCGCGGTCTTTGTCTCAACCTTGATGATGGTCGGCATCGTCACCTTGCCGGTTGAAATGAAGTATTTCGGCAAACGGGCCACCTTGACCCGCAATGCCCTGGCCATGGTTTTCTCGATCATCGTGGCCCTGATTCTCGGAGGAATTGTGAAATGAGTGACCAGAACAAAATGGCGGGTCCAGCCGGCAAACCCGGTCCCCAGTCTGAACCCCTCACGATGAGGTCTTTCCTGAAGCGCTACCGGTTTTTTCTGGTCATGCTCGTGGCCCTGGCTGTGGTGATCCTGGTTGACACCGCCCTGGGCCTGAAGGCCGCCCGGCTGAGCTGGGACAACCTGATCGACTTGATTGCTGTCGTGCCCCCGATTTTCATCCTGCTCGGCCTGCTGGATGTCTGGGTGCCGCGTGAAGTCATGATCCGCCTGACTGGGGAAAAATCAGGTGTCGTCGGCATCGTCCTGTCTTTCCTGCTTGGCTCGTTTGCTGCCGGTCCGCTCTATGCCGCCTTCCCCGTCGCCGGAGTCATGCTCAAAAAGGGCAGCAAGCTATCCAATATCATGGTGTTCATCGGTGCCTGGTCGACCACCAAAATCCCTTTGCTCCTGTTCGAGGCTACGGCCATGGGCTGGTCGTTTATGCTTGGCCGTCTGATCCTCAATCTGCCCGTGATCCTGATCATCGGCTACCTGGTTGAAAAATCAATGCCCCGGCATGATATCGAGCGGATCTACCAGTCGGCAGAATCTCTTTGATCTCGTTAAAATGATCGCGCAAAAAGACCGCCCTCCGGGGCGGTCTTTTAAAGTGCTGGAGTTTGAATCGCCGGGTCAGTGGTGTGCCTGGCCTTGGCCTTGCGCTTATGCGGCCTGTTTCTTGTTGCCGATCGAAAGGACCAGGTTGGCCAGGATACCCATCAGGGCAGCGGTGGCGATGGCGGGCAGCTGGCGGCCGAAGAAGGGGATCATGCCACCGGCAAAACCATAGTTGCCGCCGAGGCCGACGACCAGGATGATCGAGATGACGGCGAGGTTTCTCGAGTCGAAGAGGTCGACTTTGCGGTTGATCATGATCGCAATACCCTGGGCCCCGATGACACCGAACAGGTAGATGCTGACGCCGCCAATGACGGATCCCGGGATGGTATTGACCAGATTGGACAGTGGTGTGAAGAAGGAGATGATCATGGTGATGACTGCAGCCGCACCGAGGACTGGCACGGAGAAGTTTCTCGTGATGGCCATGGTCGAGAGGTTTTCGCCGTAGTTGGTGCCGGCTGGGCCGCCGAACATCGAGGAAACGATATCGCCGATACCATCGCCGATCAGGTTGAGGCCCAGCTTGTTCTTGATGTCATAGCTCTTTTTGCCCTTCTGCTCAGCCAGGTGATCGACATAGATGTCGAGCTGGTAGAGGTGGGCGGTCGATTCGGGAATGGTGGCAATGGCGATCGGCATGATCGCCAGGACCGCACCCCAGTTGGCGCTGGGCAGGGTGAAATGGGGGACGGCGACGATGGCGCCGGAGAAGACGGTCGAAAAATCGATGACACCCATCGACAGGGCCGTCACATAACCGATGATGATGCCGAACAGGATCGGCAGCTGGCCCCAGGTGCCCTTCAAATAGACCGAGAACAGCATGGTCGAGACCAGGGTGATCAGGGCGATGATCCAGGCGGTGTTCTGGGCGGCGCCCTCGGCTCCGTTGCCAGCCGCGCCGGTCAGGGCGGTTCCGGCGAGCGAGATACCGATGACGATGGCGATCGAGCCGGTGACGGACGGCGGCAGAACCTTTTCCACGGCTTCATGGCCGAAGGCGTTGATGATCAGGCCGGCTGCGATCGAGACCAGGCCGGACATGATGACACCGAACTGGGCCTGGGAAATCAGAGCGTCTGGAGCGACTTCACCGAAATTGCGGGCGCCGGTGATCGAGACGATGGCCGCGATATAGGAAAAGCTCGAGCCATAATACAGCGGAATCTTGCCACGGGTGACCAGCAGGAAGCAGATGGTGGCCAGGCCGCTGGCGAAAATGGTGGTGGAGACATGAAAGCCAGTCAGCAGGGCGACGAGAACGGTGGCAGGGAACATGACCAGGATTTGCTGAAGCGCGAACAGGATCAGCTTCCAGAAGGGCGGGCGTTCATCGGGCAAATAGCCGACGACGAGCTTGGGGGCATAACTCATGATGGGTCCTCCTGTCAAATTGTTGTGAATCGTCCGGAAAAGGGCATAAATCATAACCAATTTACAGGGCTGGCATTTTAGTGTCAACAAAAAAAGCAGCAGTCCTTTGCAAGATGCTGCTTCTTGACTGGCAAAACCATGAATTTCAATCCGGATGCGATTTGCAAGCCTCCAGTCTGGCCCGGATCCGGCAGGGGATCAGCCCTTTCTGATCCCGGTATAGACTGCGGCAAAGACGCCGAAGACCAGGCCGAGAACCGGGAAGATGATCCAGGCAGTCCCCCACATGCCGCGGGTGAAACCCAGGAGGAGATAAGCGGCAGCCGCTAGAGGCCAGACTGTGGCAGCCACAATGCCAATCACCTTGTCAGTTTCCTTTTTGTTTTTGTTGGCATAGTCCTCGAGCTTGAGCAATTTGTTGAAGGCGTCCTTGATGGTGCCGAAATAGATGAAGAAAAAGACAGCGATGCCAACGATGACCAGGAGGACGGGGACGCCAAACCCCGTGCGTTCCTTGCCAAGCAGGGAGAAAATAAACAGGGAGAGAGGTGAGAGGATGCACAGGCTGATCCCGATCATGATGCCCAGGCCGAATGCCGGCTGGAAGGCCTCGCGCTGGCGCTCCAATTCACCCTTGGCTCCAGGTGCGAGCTCAAATTCACCGGTTTCCAGAAACTTGTAGGGATCGAGCTTCATGCCGGAAAAGACGAACAGGCTGACCCCGGCCGCAATCAGGATGAAGAAGGGGATCATCGCCAGGGCACCCCGGCCGGACTCACTCAGCTGCTGGCCCAGCTGGCCATTGTCCACCAGCTGGCCGATCCAGATCAGGCTGGCGGCGCCGAGCAGGCAGAGGAATACACCGATGCCGATCAGGGTCGCGGCCTGGCGGGCCACTGCGAGATAGCTTTTCGCATCCTGCAGTCCCAGCGAGCGCTGGGCGACTGTTTCGGGCGCCGCCGCAAGGCCGAGCTCGGCCATCAGCTCGTCGATATTGCCAAACTCCGCAATGACTGTGCCAATAGCCTCGTTTTCACTGCGTCCCTCAGCCTTCAAAGCCAGGTATTTGTCTTCCATGCTGGCTTGCATCTGGGCTTTGAGCGCCAGTACGCGTTCACTTTTGGGCAGGTTTGCAAACAGATTGTTGAGATAGCTGATGATGGTGTCCATATGATCATTCCTCCTCAATGAATGACTCAAGCAGGGCCTGGATGTCTTGCCATTCGCGGCATTTCTGCCGGTAGTATTTCCGGCCGGCATCTGTGATCCGGTAATAGGTGCGGGGCCGCCCCTGGCTCACCGTGCCGGAAAAGGATTCGATAATACCGGCAGCCTCGAGGCGGGCAAAGACGGAATAGAGCGTTGTCTCGCGAATGACATAGCCGTCCTGGGTTTTCTCCCGGATCTGGCGGGAGATCTCGTAGCCATAGGAGGGTGCCTGCAGCAGCAAGTACAAGATCATGATGTCATTGAGACCCCGCATGATGTCGGTATTCGGCGGGGCAGGATTGTCCTGGACCATGGTGGGCGACCTCCTTTCCACAAAGCTTGCCTCAGGTCTACTCTGTCTATCGTAGTAATTTCAGTCTAGCACAATTACTACGACGAGTAAAGTAGATGGCCAGAAGTCCCAGAGGAATTTTCCCGGCATTGCCAGACGCATGGCGCATTGGTAACAGAAACGATGGTTCCCCTGGGGTAAAAGCGCTACACTCAGGACAATCAATCTGACAGGAGAACCTTTATCATGCTCAAGATCGGCTGTCATCTCTCGATTGCCAAGGGCTATACCCATATGGGCGAGGAAGCCCTCAGCATCGATGCCAATACCTTCCAGTTCTTCACCCGCAATCCGCGCGGCAGCCAGACCCGCACGCTCGATCTGGCCGATATCGCTGGCCTCCAGACCATCTTGCAGCAGCATGGCTTTGCGCCGCTCCTCGGCCATGCCCCCTATACCATGAACCCCTGCGCCGCTGATCCGGGCCTCTATGAGCTTGCTGCCACCATGATGGCTGACGATCTCGAGCGGCTCGAGCCCTTGCCCGGCCAATATTACAATTTCCATCCCGGCAGCCATGTGGGCCAAGGCATCGAGACCGGTATTGAGAAAATTGCCGATCTGCTCAACCGGGTGCTGAAGCCCGGCGGCCAGACCCTGGTCCTACTGGAAACCATGGCGGGTAAAGGCAGTGAGGTTGGCAGCCGATTCGAAGAAATCCGGGCGATTATCGACCGGACACAGGAAAAAGGCAGACTGGGTGTCTGCCTGGATACCTGCCATATCTATTCAGCGGGTTATGATATCGTCAATGACCTCGATGGTGTGCTGGCGGAATTTGACCGGGTGATCGGTCTCGAACGGCTCAAGGCGATCCATCTCAACGACAGCCTGACCCCGTTTGCCAGCCACAAGGACCGCCATGCCTGTATCGGCGAGGGGTCACTGGGCCTGGAGGCCATTGTCCGCTTCATCAATCATCGCGAGCTGCGCGATCTGCCCTTTTATCTGGAAACCCCCAATGAAATCCCCGGCTATGCCGCCGAAATCCAATTACTGCGGCAGCATTATTCGTAACGGCCGCCACAGCGGGTCCGGCAGTCGAGAGCTTCCGGACTATTGTCGTCCGGGCAGCACTGGAGCCTGGTGCCGCGGCAGCGCGAACAGACCAGGTGTTTGCCATTGCCACTTTCGATGGCTTCCAGGCGTTCGATCCATTCACGACCGCATCTGGCGCAGCGGACCAGGCAATTGCCACGTGTGAAAAATCCGCCATCGATCCGGATTTCCTTGCCCTGGATCAGGCTGTCAGCGATTTTTTTGCGGGCTGAAATCAGGATGCGCTGGAAAGTCGGGCGGGAGACCTCCATCCGGGTGGCACATTCTTCCTGCTCCAGGCCTTCGAGATCCTTGAGCCGGATGGCTTCGATTTCTTCGAGGCGGAGGATGTTCTCGCCAACGGCAGCAAAACCTGCTGACTCCGGGTAGAAGCGCAGGATCTGGGGGATATGCTCGATTTTACGCCATTTGACAGGACGGGCCATGATTTACCTCGAAGTTATTTTCTTTCAAATCATACTATACCAATCGGAATAAAAAGTGTTGTATCCAGAGCTACATTTTTGACCAATGCCAATTATGAAAAATTCCGGCTGCTCCGTGTGGGCGCGGTGCAGAGGACAGCGACCAGCACCTGGCTCAAGTTGCCCCGGCCCCGGGATTGGTTTATACTGTCCAAGTTTACAAAAACATTGGGCAGGTTTTTCATGCGCGTACCCACCGCTTTATTAATAATCCTTCTCCTCCTGTTCTCGCTCAGCCCGGGGGCGCCGATGTCTGTCTCGGCAGCCGGA
Organism: uncultured Mageeibacillus sp.; assembly: GCA_964499985.1. GTDB lineage: Bacteria > Bacillota > Clostridia > Saccharofermentanales > UBA5734 > UBA5734. The sequence goes on along the minus strand of CAZCMX010000033.1, from coordinate 6,211 downwards.
CTGACCGTCCAGACGACCACCGGAACCGAGGATGCGGCCAGCATCGAGGGCAGCCACCCGGTTGCCAATGCCCCGGCCCTGCAGTCTTTGTCGGCTTGCCTGATGGATGCACAAACCGGTCAGATCCTCTATGGCAAGGATATGGACCAGGTCATGTACCCCGCCAGCATCACCAAAATCATGACTGCCTTGCTCGCTCTGGAAAATTCCGAGCTGACCGACATCATCACCATGAGCCATGAAGCGGTCTTTTCGGTCGAACGGGGGTCCTCCCATATTGCCCTCGATGTCGGCGAGCAGATTTCGATGAATGATGCACTGTATGGCCTGGCCATTTCTTCGGCCAATGACGCTGCAAATGGCATCGCTGAACATGTCGGCGGCACGATTGACCAGTTTGTCAAAATGATGAATGAACGGGCTGCCCAGGCGGGTGCCCTGAACACCCATTTTGCCAATGCCAATGGCCTGCCTGATCCGGAGCATGTCACAACCGCGCGCGACATGGCCTTGATCACTCGGGCTGCCTGGCAAACCCCTGGCTGGACGACGTATTTTTCGACGGAGCATTATGTCATCCCGCCGACCAATATCCAGCCCAAGGAACGGGCCATGTATGCGGCCAATTCTTTTGTCAATGGTGAAGAAACGATGGAAGGCCTGGTGGCCTCGAAAACCGGCTATACCAATGAAGCTCACCATACCCTGGTGACGGTGGCCAGCCGCAATGGCCGGACTTTGATCGCCGTGGTCATGAATTCCGAGCTGCGATCGGCCAAATGGGATGATACCATCGCCCTGATGGATTATGGATTCGAGCAATTCCGGGCGGTCACGCTCGACCCGGCGATCTTTCCCAGCGATACGGTCCTGTTCACCGACGGCCAGGGCCAGGCCCGGCAGGCGACCCTGGCGGTCCAGGAGCCCGTCCAGGTCTGGCTGCACCAGTCTGTGAAAACCTCGGATCTGGACTTGACCTTGCTCCGGCCTTCCAATCCGGCTGAAGCTGACCTGGCCAATGCTGCCATCAAGATCACGGTCGGCAGCCAGTTCTCCGACCGGATGTCACCGGAGGTGGCGACGATCCCGATCACGCCGCGCATCGAGCTGGCTGCTGGCCAGGCCGAGGCCGAGGCCAAGCCAGGCCATTCGGCTGCCGATGCAGGCCCAGCCGCCATTCCCGGCTGGTTTGGTGCCTTCGCCATGATCCTGGTCACCGCCGGCTTGCTGATTCTGGCTGCGATTATCTATCTGGTCCGCCTGCGTGAAATCAAGCGCCGGCATCGGCGCGAGCGCCTGGCCCAGTTGCGGCGTAATTACCAGGACAGCCAGACCCGATACCATTGACCGGTTATGATCATGTGCCACGAATCAGCAAATCGTGAGCTTGTTTTGGCCTTTTTTGCACAAAATGATAGCAATTATCGTTGAAAATCTAAAATCAGAGTGTTAACATAGGCTTTCTTTGTGCCTGTAAACGTTTGATATTATGGGCTTTTGACCATATTAAGCATGCTTAGACAGTTTATTGGAGGTTCTGCATGGCGAAAAAAATCATTATTCTCGGCGGCGGCTACGCCGGCGTTCTGACGGCCAAGAAATTGGCCCGACGGTTCAAAAAGGACGACAGCGTCCAGATCACCCTGATCGACAAGAACCGTTACCACACCATGATGACAGAATTGCATGAGGTGGCAGCGAATCGGGTCGACGAGGACAGCATCCGCATCAGCCTGCGCAAAATATTTGCCGGCCGCAAGGTTGAGGTGGTCACCGACAAAATCAGTGCGATTGACTACGACAAGCAGACCCTGACTGGCGAACTGGGTGTTTATCCCTATGACTACCTGGTCATGGCCGCCGGTTCCCAGCCTGCCTACTACGGCATCCCGGGCGCTGAGGAATTCAGCTACAAGCTATGGTCCTATAACGATGCCATGCGCCTCCGGGCCCATACCACCAAGGTCTTTGAAAAGGCCATGAATGAGACCGATCCGGTCGAAAAGCAGCGTCTGCTGACCTTCTTCATCGCCGGTGCCGGCTTTACCGGCGTGGAAATGGCCGGTGAGCTGGCCGAATGGTGCGACTCCCTGGCCGAACAGTTCGAAATCGAGCGCCACGAGGTCCGCATCATCGAGGTCGACATGCTCGACCGCGTCGTGCCGACCCTGACCCCCGAATTGTCGGCCAAAGCCCAGCGCCGTCTCGAAAAGATGGGCGTCAAGGTCATCCTCAAGGCTGGCATCAATGAAATCGGCGATGGCTATATCATCTACAAGAAGGATGACCAGGTCATTCGCGATGAAACCCGGACCGTCATCTGGACCGCCGGCACCGAAGGCGCCCAGGTCAATAAAGATTCCACCGCCCTCAAGCAGGGTGGCCGCAGCCGCCTGGTCGCCGATGCCTATCTGCGGGCTGAAGGCAAGAAGAATGTCTTTATCGTCGGCGACAGCATGTTCTATATTCCGGAAGGCGCGAAGGCCCCCGTCCCGCAGATGGTCGAAAACTGCGAGCATTCGGCCTCGGAAGTGGCCCATAACCTGGCCGTCGAAATCACCGGCGAAGGTGAAATGAAGGCCTATAAGCCCTCCTTCCACGGTGTCATGGTCTGTATCGGTGGCCGATATGGCCTGGCGCTGGTCGGCGGTGACAAGAAGAAATTTGCCCTGCCGTCTTTCTTCGCCATGTTCGTCAAGCATCTCATCAATATCGTCTATTTCGTCCAAGTCCTGGGCTGGAACAAGGTCTTCAGCTACCTGCGCCATGAGTTCTTCACCATCCGCAAGAAGCGCAGCTTTGTCGGTGGCCATTTCTCCAACCGGACCCCCAGCTTCATGCTCGTCCCGCTGCGCCTGCTTTTGGGCGCCACCTGGCTGTTTGAAGCCATTGTCAAAATCCAGGAAGGCTGGCTGAATACGCCCAAGCTGAATGGGTTCTTCTCCGGGGCAGCCAGCGTCTTTGAAAAGGCGATCGCAGGTGCCAACTATGTTCCGGATGCCACCGCTGCTGCTTCGGCGGAAGCCGCCGCTCCCGCTGTTACGGACGCTGTGGCCAGTGCCTCGACCGCGGTTGCCGAGACGGCTGGTGCAGCTGCCCAGGCCGTCTGGGACAAGGCCCTGATCAACTGGGACATTTTCGGCCTGCTCCAGGTTGAGCTGATCAAGATCGCCAATGCCTCCAGCAGCCTGATCGGCTATGCCCTGCGCTTCCCGAATGTCATCACCGAGTGGATGAAATCCAATGTCATCCTGGTTTCTGAAGGCAGCATGCTGTTCTTCCAGAACATGATCGTCGTTTCCGAGATCCTGATCGGCCTGGCGCTGATCGGCGGATTGTTCACCTTCCTTGCTTCAGCGTATTCCCTGGTCCTCCTGGTGATGTTCCTGATGACCACCGGCCTCTATCTGGGCCAGTGGTGGATGGTCGTTGCCGGTCTGGCGGTCCTGTTCGGCGGCGGCTCCGTCTTCGGCCTGGACTACTATGCCATGCCCTGGCTCAAGAAGGCCTGGAAGAAAATCCCGTGGGTGAAGAAGAGCTACTTGTACAATGACTGACAGTAAAGCATGCCAGAGCGGGTCTGCCCAGGATCGGATCGATCTTGGACAGGCCCGCCTTTTGGTCAAAGAACGGATCCAGGCGATCCTTTACCGGTCCGATCGCGCCGTCCGTGATGTCATGGAACATCTGGCCGGCAGTGATGGCAAGGCCTTCCGGGCTTATCTGCTGCTGGCGGCAGCGGCCGATGAAGACGGACTCGTCCCGGCCTGCGCAGTCGATGCGGCTGCGGCTCTGGAATTGCTGCACCTGGCGACGCTGGTCCATGACGATATTCTCGACGATGCGCCCCTGCGCCGGGGCAAGGCCAGCGTCCACAGCCTGTTCGGCAAGAAAACGGCCGTCCTCAGTGGCGATTACCTTTTCAGCCTGGCCTTGACCCTGATCGCCGGCATCGCTGAAACGCATCCGCTGCGCTACAGCGAATTTTCCCGCGCCATCGCCCAGATCTGCATGGGTGAGCTCAGCCAGCATCGCCACAACCGCGATACGGATTTGTCTGTATTCAGCTATCTGCGGATCATCTCCGGCAAAACCGCGGTCCTGTTCGCCCTGGCCATGTCTGCCGGATCGATCCTGGGGACTGGCAGCGATGCGCAGTCGCACCGGATGAGCCGGTTTGGCTTTTATATCGGCATGCATTTCCAGCTGGTAGACGATTGCCTCGATTATGAGGTGTCGACCCAGACCATGAAGAAGCAGACCGCCAAGGATCTGGCGGAAGGGGTCGTGACCTTGCCCCTGATTTTCGCCCTGGCCGAGCAGCCCGCCCTGCGGGAGCTGGTGCGCCGGACAGACCTGAGCCCGGCCGATATCGCCGCTGTCAGCCAGGACCTTGTCGCGGCCGGCTATGTTGGCCGGGCCCGCCGGGTGGCTCAGCGCTACCTGGACAAGGCCGGCTCGATCCTCCAGCACATCGAAGGGCCCGCTCGCCGACAGCGGCTGCAGGAAATCCTGACCAGCATTGCTGACCGCAAGTATTGACGTCGCCAGGCAGACCCTGACCAAGACCGTGGATCTCATTTTAGAAAAGGGAAATTGATGCTCAGCCGTTTTTTCAGTTATGTCGAAATCCGGACCAAACTCGCCAGCCTTTTTCCATTTTTGCTGGGGCTGGCCTTTGTCCATAGCCGCTACCAGGCGATCGATTGGGTTCATACCGGCCTGTTTTTTGCCAGCATGCTCATTTTCGATATGGCGACGACTGCCTTGAACAATTTTATCGATACACGCAGCAATGGCCAGCCGCTGCCTTTCGCGCGCCGGACAGCCTTGACCATTCTGGTCGTGATGCTCATCCTGGCTACCGTGTTGGGAATCCTGCTGGCACTAGCCACTGACCTGACCATCCTCCTGGCCGGCGCAGCCTGCTTCGCAGTCGGTATTTTCTATACCTTCGGCCCCGCGCCCATTTCGCGCATGCCCCTGGGGGAGAGCTTTTCCGGCCTGTTCATGGGATTTTTCATTCCCTTCCTGGTCGCCCAGATCAATGCGCCAGCCGGCAGCCTGGTCATCGCCCGCGTCGACTGGCAGCTGGCGACCCTGATCCTGCGCTGGCCGGAGCTTTTGAAGCTGTTCCTGCTCACGGTCACCCCTGTGGCGACCATTGCCAATATCATGCTGGCCAACAATATCTGTGACCTCGAACATGACCGCACCGTCAGCCGCCTGACCTTGCCACACTATATCGGTTTGCCGGCTGCCTTGAATGTTTTTGCCGGCCTCTATTATGCATCACTCGCCAGCTGGGTTTTGCTTATTGCTCTGGGACTGATCACCCCGTGGATTCTCCCGGCGCTGCTTGTCGCTGTACCGATTGAGAAGAATATCCGCCGGTTCCGCAAGCTCCAGACGAAAAAGGATACCTTTGCGGTCAGCATCCAGAATTTCCTGCTCCTGATGCTGCCCCTGGTGATCGCCACCGCCCTGACGGTCCTCTAGACGGGGCCGAACCAGAGGGCAATCTCCCTGTCAGCGCTCGCCCGAGAGTCGGAGGCATGGACACTGTTCCGCCGCGTATCAATGGCATAGAGCGCCCGAATCGTCCCAGGCGCGGCTTTGGCGGGATCCGTGGCCCCGTTCAGATCCCTGACCCGGGCAATCGCCTGCTCACCCGCTAAAACCAGAGCAACGATTTTATGGCCTGCCAGATGCTCCACCAGACCCTCGAAATAGGACTGTCCCACATGCTCGACATAATGCTCCGCCACCAGATCCCTGGTTGGCTGGAGCATTTTCAATTGCGTGATTTCCAGCCCGGCTTGTTCATAACAGGTCAAAATGGTCCCGATCAATTGACGTTCACAGGCATCGGGCTTAATGAGGACCAAAGTCTGCTCAACAGGATTGCGAGTGATCATGGGCAGGCCTCCATTTCTCGATCGTTCGATTTCCCTGATTGTATCACTGAGACCGCCCTGGAAAGCGCTCAACAAACAAAAATCGTGTCCGGGTATGGCGGCAATTGCCGGATGGGACGGGGGGCGGGAGTTGCACGAGTCCGGGGCCGGGGGAGGGGCGCGGGGTCTGGCTTTGCGTGGCGCGGTGTCTGGCGTCGCACGAAGGGTGGCACCCTGGATGGCAATTGCCGGGGGCGGTGCCTGGCTGTGCGTGGCGTCGCGTGAAGGGTGGCACCTTGGATGGCAATTGCCGG
>CAZCMX010000032.1:14818-25456 GCA_964499985.1 uncultured Mageeibacillus sp. | reverse complement strand
CAGCTCGAGGCTGCGGCTTACTTGCTGGTCGTCGCCCGCTTTGACGGCTTTGGCACCCTGACCGAAACCAATCTCGATGACCTGGACAATTTCCGGTTCATTGTCATCAATATCACCCAGGAGCTGCTGGAAAGCCTGGCCCCGACGACGGGTCTGGTCACCGGTGATCATGAAGTCACCCTGATCCTCCAGCTGACGGATCCGCTGCGACCGGAGTCACTCGAGGACAGCCTGGCTCAGGCCCAGGCCCAGATCCGCCGCTATTTCCCCTTCACCGTCAGCTTTGCCGCAGCCGAACCCGTGTTGTCCTTTGACCAGTTCAATGAGGCTTATCACAAAACCTGCAGCCTGTTCAGCTATCGCCTCTATTTCGGGCCCAACTCCCTGCTCATGCCGGAGAAAACCATCGCGGTCAATAAGAAAATCCGCTATCCGGTGATGGCGGAGAAGCGGATCCTCGAAGCCCTCAATTTGCGCCGCCAGGATTTGCTGATTCCGGCGATCGACGATTTCATGCAGACCATTCGCGAGGGCTATTCACCGCGGACCGTCAATTATTTCAACCAGCTGCTGTTCTCGGTTTTCAAACAGGTCGACAATACCGTCGAACTGGTCGACGAGGACTACGACAATTACCTCGAGACCAGTGAACGCCTCTCACGCTGTGACCAGCTCGAGGACGCCCGCCAGATCATCGCCCGCTTCTGCCTCGAGCTGATGTCGATCTCGCAGGAAAAAGCCCGCCGTGCCACCGATGCCAAGCATGAACGGCTGCACGACGAGCTGGTCAGTTTCCTGCGGGAAAATCTGGCTGACCCCAATCTGTCCCTGGAGTCCACTGCTGAACGGTTCAACCTTTCGCCAGGCTATCTCGGCAAGCTGGTCAAAGCCTCTTCCGGCGATACCTTCTCCAGCCTGCTTTCCACGATGCGGCTGGAAAAAGCGGCCCAGCTCCTTTTGGAAACGAGCCAGCCCGCTTATAAAGTTGCCGAACAAGTCGGTATTCCCAATGTGGCTTATTTCTCGACCCTGTTCAAGCGCCAGTACGGCCTTTCCCCAGCCCCCTTCCGCGAGAAGCGCGGCCATCTGGGCCAGGGAGCTGAGGGCAGACCCTTTTAGTCTTCCAGCTTGAAGGCGACATCGATATCGCGGATCTCCTGGTCGCGGATATGGACGATATCGCCAATCGCCGTCGAGGCCAGAATCGACTTGGCCGTAAACTCGGCCACCTCGAGACGGTCGAAAGCATTGAGCAGGCTCGAGCCCGTGACGATCACACAGTCATTCTCACAGATGACCGCCGGGGTCTTTTTCGAAAGCGCACGGGCAACCAGGGCGGGATCCATGAAGCTGACCCCAAAGGGAACCTTGGCAATCTGGCGCAGCAGGATATAGCTCTCCGGTATCGTCCGCGGATCAAAGACTGCGTCGGTCACGGCAAAGGCCATGATATTCGGTGGATGGGCCACCAGGACCGATTTCACATCGGCGTGGCGGGCGTAGATCTCAGCATGCAAGGTCACCGAACGGCTGGGGATCTTGCCGGCTTCGCGCTGGCCGTCCTTGATCAGGACGATGTCTTCGACCTCGAGGTAAGCCCGGTCCTTGCCATAAGGTGTGATCAGGAAAGAGCCATCGGACAGGCGAACTGAATAGGTGCCCTGGGTACTGGTGAACAAGCCCTGGTCGTACGAGCGCCGGATCAGCTTGACCAGGTCGCGCCGGGCGGCATTTTCTTCGCTGCTGTGGTATTCGGCCACAAATTCCGGCAGCTCCACCCGGTTTTTCACGTCCGTGGCAGCAATCCGTTCCTCGGACAAAGGCCGGGGCTGGCCGATTTTCTTGGCATTGATTTCCAGGAGGGCACTCGACTCGATCGTCTCAAAGGCCTTGAAGGCCTGGAAAATGTCCTTGGCACCGATCACGACGCCATGGTTTTCCAGGAGGACAACCGAATAGCCCGCATCAAATTGGCTGGCGATATTTTCACCGAGCCGGGCGCTGCCAGGCACGGCATAGGTCGCGATGGCAATGTCGCCGCAGATTTTGCGGACCGTCGGGATCAGGTTGACATCCGGCAGCTTGCGGGCGATCGAAAAGGCGACCAGTCCCGGCGAATGGGCATGCAGGACGGCGCCGATATCGGGCCGGCGGCGGAAAACAGACAGGTGGAACGGGTATTCCACGGAAGGTCGGTGACGGCCTTCGATCGTGCCGTCTGCCTTGACCCGCATGATGTCGTCGCGGGTCAGCATCCCTTTGTCGATGCCGGAGGGCGTGATCCACATGTCCCCGTTGGCGTCACGGATCGACAGGTTGCCGCCGGATGTTGTGGTCATGCCGCGGTAGTAGATGCGGTTCATCATCATCACCAGCTGGTCAGCCGGATGCAGCAATTCAAAACGCATGGATATACCCTCCTCAAAGGTAAAGATGCCGCCCAGACCAAGGCCCGGCAATCGCCTGGGAATCGGGTCTGGCGCGGACTTTCCAGGATCAGCCGAATAGCTGGCGGTAGCGGATCAGGGCCAGGTTCCAGTCGTCGGTATCCACAGGTTCATAGTACTTCAGAGTCGTCGAGGCGGCAATCACCTGGCGTGCTTCGTGGAGATCCTTGATCACACCCTGGCCGATCAGCTGGGCAGCGATATTGCCCAGGGCAGTCGCTTCGATCGGCCCGGCAATCACCCGGCTGCCGGTGGCATTGGCCGTGAACTGGCTCAGAAGGCCGTCCTTGGTGCCGCCACCGACCACATGCAGGTCAGGATAGGTCCGGCCGGTCATGGCCTCGATGCTGTCCTTGGTCACCCGGTATTTCAGGGCCAGGCTCTCATAGATGCAGCGGACCACTTCACCGCGGCTCTCCGGGACATGCTGGCCGGTCTCGCGACAGATCTCGCGGATCCGGCTGGGCATGTCGCCCGGAACTCCGAGCCGGGAATCGTCCGGATCAACCAGGGACTGGAAGGGCCTGACGGCCAGGGCTTCGCGCTCCATGTCGGCAAAGGTGACCTCAGCCCCCTCGCGGATCCACTGGCGGCGCGACTCCTGGATCAGCCACAGGCCCATGATGTTTTTCAGGAACCGGGTGGTGCGGCCAAAACCGCCTTCATTGGTGAACTGGAAGTCGTAAGCCTGATCATTGATGACCGGGGTCTGGCTTTCGATGCCCATCAGCGACCAGGTGCCGCTGGAAATATAGACAAAGTCGGGCTGGGTCGCAGGCACGGCGGCCACCGCCGATGCCGTGTCGTGTTCGCCGACTGCCATGACCGGGATGGGCTGGATACCCAGCTCCTGGCAGATCTCGTCGGAGATTTTGCCGACCCGGGTGCCGGGCAGGACCAGCGGCTGGAGGATCCGGCGCGGCAGGCCCAGGCGGGCGATCAGCTCATCATTCCACTCCCCGGTATATGGATCGACCAGGGCCCCCGTGGACGCAATGGTGTACTCGGACTGGCGCACCCCGGTCAGGAGATAAACGAACAGGTCCGGCATCAAAAGCATCGCATCAGCCCGTTCCAGCAGCTCTGGCCGCTGGGTTTTCAGGGCCAGGAGCTGGAACAGGGTATTGAAATTCATGAACTGGATCCCGGTGCGGTCATAGACCTCGCGCCGCGGGACGAGGGCAAAGGTGGCCTCCTGCATGCCAACGGTCCGGGTGTCACGATAGTGGACCGGATTTTCCAGGAGGCGGCCAGCCTGATCAATCAAGCCAAAATCGACGCCCCAGGTATCCAGCCCGAGGCTGTCGATCGTGCCTTTGGCCTTGGCTTTGACCAGGCCCTGCTTGATCTCAAAAAACAGGCGCAGCACATCCCAGTACAGGGTCGGGCCGACCTGGACCGGATCATTGCTGAACCGATGGATCTCCTCCAGTTCGATGGTCCGGCCGTCGAAACGGCCGAGCATGGCGCGCCCACTCGAAGCGCCAAAGTCAAAGGCCAGGATTTGCTTGATCTCGGACATGTCTATACCCTCCAGTTTGGCTTGGCAATCAATCATGACTTGGCAGTCAAGACTTATTTGGCAGCAATGGATTTGCGATAGGCTTCACTTTCCCAGTTGGCGATGAAGGACTTGCCCGCTTCGCTCATCGGCGAAATGGCGAGCCCCCTGGCCTTGACCTGCTTGTGGATGAACAAGACAGCGGCCAGAGTCTCCTCGATCGTCTGGGCTTCATTGGCACTGCAGGTATAAAGGACCTCGCCCGACTGGCGGAAAATCGTCGCCTTGGCCACAGCGGCCGGGCCCGATACGGCAAAGTTCTCGAGGCTGCCGGTTTCGGCGACGGCGACCTGGCCGGCCAGGAAAACGAGCTGGTCCGGGTACAGGGCTTTGACCGTGAAATCCTCGAGCGCCCAGGCCTGGGTTTTCAGTTCATTTTGCAGCCAGGCGGAGTTGGAGCGATAGGCGGTATTGGTCTCATCACCGACACAAAACGAGGCGGGGACGACTTCGAGGACCGGCCAGTCCTGCTTTCCGGTCGAAAAATAGCTGGCAATCGCTGCATTGACCTGGTCATGCAGGTCGAGGCAGAACTGGGCCGTCGGACCCGTGACGATGACGCCATGGTTTTGCAGGAAAATGACCTTGGGCAGGACGCCCTCTTTTGCCGCAGCCTGGCGGGCAGCCTGGATCGCAAAGGTCAGCTGGGCGCCTGGGTTGATATAGGGTACAAATGCGAAGTTTGCACCGGTCGGGGCCATGACCTCAGCGGCGATCTGCGGGCCTTCGGCGGCGCAGGTCAGGAGGTTGCCATAGACCGGATGGGTGTGCAGGACAAAGGTGTCGAGCAGGGCATGGAAGCCCGCCTCAACGGATGGGCGCAGGACCGGCAGGCCGTCAAAGGTGCGCGTCGCTGCCTTGGCGGCTGCGGAGCCGGCTTTTTCAACATCGTCGAACTGGGATGGCTCCTGGCCCTGGTAAAATCCGCGCAGGGCCGGATAATCAATCACGGCATAGGCATTGCCGGGCTCGATCTGGCCGAGCTGGAAGCCCGATGCCTTGATCGCCATCAGGGTGTCGTCGAGCTTGGCCGAGGTATTGCCACCGCCGCCCTGGACATAGTCGGAGCGGCTGCCAGCAGTCTGGGACATGCGGGTGAATTCCTGGAGCGGGCCAGCGTAACGGGTGACAAATTCAGAAGATGACATAGGCTTCTCCTTTCAGCGCTTGCGCAGGACATCCTGGGTATAAGCATAGATTTCCGGCAGATAGTCGCTGCCCGCCGGCACCCCCTGGTCGAGGCAGAACTGGTTGTAGACCGCCATCGCCGGCAGGTTCCTGAACTCTTCCATCAGGGCCAGGCGAGTGGCATAGTCGCCCTCGGCTTCGGCCTTTTTGATCAGGTCGGTCGGCTCGAGCAAGGCAGCGAGGACCGCTTTCTGAGTCGCCCGCAGGCCGACGGTCCAGGCCGTGATGCGGTTGATGCTGCCATCAAAGAAGTCGGTCGCCAGATAGACCCGGTCGAAGGCGTCAGTGCGCTTGATTTCGCGCATCAGCTCCAGGAGGCTCTCATCGGAAATCACGACATGGTCGGAGTCCCATTTGACCGGACGGCTGACATGGACCAGCACCGCCGGATTGAACAGCAGCAGGGACGAGACCTTGTCCGCAATGGTTTCCGTGGGGTGGAAATGGCCCATGTCGAGGGTCAGCAGCAGGCCCTCATTGCCGAGCTTGTGCTGGTGGGCGGCATAGCCCATGTAGAATTCGTGGGAACCGACGGTATAGCTTTCGACACCGATGCCAAACAGCTTGCATTCGACCGCGTCGACCAGGTACTCCGCCGGGTATTGCACGGCCAGGATCTCATCGAGGGATGCCTTGAGCAGGGCACGGAAACGGGTGCGGTCGGCGGGCATGTCTTTCATGCCATCCGGGACCCAGATATTGTTGACGACGGTGCAGCCAAGCTCCCGGCCCATATCGGCTGCGATCTTGCGCACGGCCTTGACATGGTCGATCCAGAAGCGGCGGATTTTCTCGTCCGGATGGGACAAGGTCAGGTTGTCGGCCGCCATCGGGTGGCCAAAACAAGTGGCATTGAAGTCGAGGGCGATCCCGCGGCGCTTGGCCCAGTCGATCCAGTTCTGGAAGTGGCGGGTCTCATAGCGATCGCGGTCAACGGCTTCGCCATTGAGCTCGGCATAGCAGGCATGCAGATTGAGGCGCAGTTTGCCCGGTAAAAGGCTCAGTGCCTTGTCGATATCGGCGCGCAGCTCATCACCGGTTCTCGGCTTGCCGCCGAAAGAACCGGTCGAGAGAATGCCGCCGGAGGTCCCGCCGCCGACGGCTTCCAGACCGGTGACGTCATCGCCCTGCCAGCAGTGGACAGAGACCTCGATCTGCTTCATTTTCTCAAGGGCGGCGGCGACATCGACACCGTAGCTGGCATAGGTGGCAACAGCGGCTTCATAGGCTTGCTTGACAACGTTTGGATCCATGGGGTACCTCCTCAGATTTGCCCGTACAATTTGCGGGCATGGTCACGATAAGACAGGATGCGGGATGATAGACCAGGGGTTTTCGCAATGGTTTTGGCGGCAAACAAGCCATCGTCCAAGTCATCGGTCGCCAGGCGTTCATGGCCGATCAGCGCCCAGGCAGCATCATAGAGATTGTCGAACATCGGATCGCGCATCGCCAGGCAGACAAAGGACTGGCGCGGCTGGTTGATGTCTTCACCGCTGATCTGGAAAAACTGGTATTTGTCGCACAGGGCGCGCAAGCGCTCGAGCTGGGACCGGGTATTGCGGGACGGCATGTAGGTGACAGCCGCAAAGCCGAGAGTGTCGAGCAGGTTGAATAATTCATCGAGATAGTCATCTTCGAATTTCTGGGTTTTCTTGTCGCCGGTGACCGAATCACCGACATCGCCGAGATAGGCATAGGCCAGGATGATGCCATGCGCCTTGGCAAAAGCGACCACATCGGCCACCGGCAGGCATTCTTCGGTGGCATCGATGTAGAATTGCTCGACCAGTTCGCCCTTCAAAAGGCCCAGCAAGTCATAGGCACGATGGGGATTTTCCAGATCGAGCAGCATCGCCTCGATCTTGGCCGAGACGCTGAGCTGGAGCGGACCACGCAGGAAGGCGAGCAGGTCCTGGGGTGCCGGATAGCGCCGCAGCAGCTCGAGGGCGAGGGCATAGAGCAGGTGACGTTCGGTGACGCCGCCCCCATCGGCCGCCAGGCTCAGCGGCAGGACATCGCGGTCATAGTCGAGTTCGATCCCGGCGGGAGCGAGCAAGGTGTTGAGTGCCGCGATCATCCTGCGGTTGCGGATGCCGCGGGCTTTCCGGACGGGCTGCAGGAAGGTGTCCAGGGCATCGATCTCGGTATGCGGCACGCCATGCAGGGCCAGATAGACGACGGTGTCCTGGTCCGGATTGTTGATCCGGCGTCCCTCCAGAGCGGTGCCGGCCAGCGAGGCCCGGACTTCGCAGCCGACGGTGGTCGGCAGACCGAGGATCTGGCCGGCAGTCGTGAATTCCCTGGCCCCGCCGATGCTGTCATGGTCCATGATCCCGGCGGTCGTCAGGCCTGCCATATAGGCCATCCAGACGGCCTTGGCCGGTGAATACGGGGAAAAGGAGTACCAGGTATGGATATGGTTGTTGACATCCCTGGCGGTGGCTGGCCGTGCGATCTGGCCCTCATCCAGCAGGAGCTTGAGCTGGCGCAGGGCAGCCAGGCGATCAATCATCTGGGGGCTGTTCAAAGCTTCGATCAGTGGGTTGACGGTAGGATTCATAGACGACCTCATCTGTACCTCTGGTGAGCCAATGCCAGTTCCCGGGGCGAGCAAGGGCTGTCCCGGGAGCTGGCCTGATCAACGAACGTTTAGACGCCGAATTTGTTTCTGCGGATCATTTCGACCGTGGTGAAGGACTTCTCGGCGACATAGCCCGGCAGGGGCAGGACGCGCTCGTGGCAGATATCGAGGAACCAGCTGGCCTGGGGGAAGAAATCGCTTTCGAGCTCGAAGGCCGGGGTGATCCAGTTCCGCGAGCCGAGCACGGCGACGGGGGCATCGAGATCGTCGAAGCAGAGATCGCCGATATTTCTGGCCAGCTCGGACAGGTAGGAGCCGCGGTCACAGGCGTCACCGGCGACGATGATCCGGCCGGTCTTCTTGACCGACTCGATGACCTTTTCATAGTTGAAGGGGACCATCGAGCGGGCATCGATGACCTCGACGGAGATGCCGAATTCCTTCTCGAAGCGTTCGGCGGCCTCGAGGGCGCGGTACAAGGTGGCGCCGATGGTCAGGATGGTCAGGTCCTTGCCCTGGCGCTTGATGTCCGGTTCGCCGATCGCGATCTCGTAACTTTCGACCGGAACACCGCCCTGGTGGAACTGTTCGCCATAGTCATACAGGCGCTGGCTCTCAAAGAAGATCACCGGGTCGGTGCCGTTGAGGGCAGCGGCCATCAGGCCCTTGGCATCATAAGGGGTGGCCGGGAAGACGACCTTGAGGCCCGGGATATGGGCGCAAAGCGCGGTCCAGTCCTGGGAATGCTGGGCGCCATACTTGGAGCCGACGGAGACACGCAGGACGACAGGCATCTTGAGGATGCCGGCCGACATCGCCTGCCATTTCGGCAGCTGGTTGAAGACCTCGTCGCCAGCGCGGCCGAGGAAGTCGGCATACATCAGCTCGACCAGGGCGCGGCCACCGCTCATCGCATAGCCAACGGCGGAACCGACGATCGCGCCTTCCGCGATCGGGGAGTTGAACAGGCGGTGGTAGGGAACCAGCTCGGTCAGGCCACGGTAGACGGCAAAGGCGCCGCCCCAGTCACGGTTCTCTTCACCGTAGGCGACCAGGGTCGGGTCGGTGCAGAAGCCATCGAGCACGGCTTCAAAGAGCGCGTCACGGTACTGGTAGACCTTGTTCTTCGAGACGGGCTTGCCATTGGCGTCAAAGGCGAAGCGCTCCTTTTTGGCGATCTGTTGCACACGCAGGTTATCTTCGCGCTTCTGCAGCAGGTCGGGTTCGCGGTCTTCCATTTTCGGCATGCGGGTATTGGAGAACATGATTTTCTCGATCGCATCCGGGGTCTTCTGCAGGCTCATGCGCGGCGAGACGACCGGGTCGATCGCCAGGCGGACGGCCTCGGTGATGGTGCTGATGACGAATTCGTCGATTGCGGCGAAGTCGGCCTCGCTGGCCAGGCCGGAGAGCACGAGGTCCGCCTTGAAGCCCTGGATCGAGTCATGGGCCATCCAGGCTTCCTTTTCTTCCTGGGTGCGGTAGGAGTCGGCATCGGACGGCGAATGGCCGGAGTAGCGGTAGGTCACGGTCTCTAAAAGGACCGGGCCCTGCTTGTTTTTCAGGATCTCGAGCTTTCGGGTCATGGCCTCAATCACAGCCATCGGGTTGTAACCATCGATCCGCTCGGCATGCATCTGGTCCGGGTTGACGCCGGCGCCGATGCGGGCGACAAAGTCGTAGCCCATGGTCTCGCCGCGGGTCTGGCCGCCCATCGCGTACTGGTTGTTCATGACATTGAGCATCAGCGGCAGGCCGCCCTTCATCTCGTCATCCCAGAGCAGACGGTACTGGTCCATCGCGGCCAGCATCAGGCCTTCCCAGACCGGGCCGCAGGCCATCGAGCCGTCACCGATATTGGCGATGACCACGCCCGGCTTGCGGTTGATTTTCTTGAACAGGGCCGAGCCGACCGAGATGTCAGCCGAACCGCCGACAATCGCATTGTTGGGGTAGATGCCAAAGGGCAGGAAGAAGGCATGCATCGAGCCGCCGAGGCCTTTGTGGAAACCGGTCTCTTTGGCGAAAATCTCCGCCAGGGCACCATAGACGAGGAAATCGACCGCCAGCTCGCGCACAGACTTGCCCTTGCCGGCATTGGCCTTTTCGACGACCTTCCAGGCAGCGCCATCGAGGAAGTTTTCCATGATCGCCAGGAGGTCGGCCTCGCTCATCTTGTGGATCGAGGACAGGCCCTTGGCCAGGATCTCGCCATGGCTGCGATGGGAACCGAAGATGAAATCCTCATGGGTCAGGTGGTAGGCCTGGCCGACCGAGGAGGCCTCCTGGCCCATCGAGAGGTGGGCCGGGCCGGGGTTATTGTACTCGAGGCCATTGTAGGTATTGGTGGTCTTGATCGCGTACAGCATCGACTCGAACTCGCGGATGATCCGCATGTCGCGGTAGATTCTGAGGAAATCAGCCTTGGAGAAATGGTCCTTCTCTTCGGAAGGCTTTTTCTGGTACTGGTTGACCGGGATGTCCTTGAAGGTGATCTTGCCGGGGGCGCGGATTTCTTCGGGTTTGACGAACAGTTGCTTGGCCATGGGTGGGTCTCCTTATCGATGATGGGCCTGGGTGTTTCGGTCAGGTCCTGTCTGGCTTCGGGTGGGACGCGGGTAGCCGGGTTACAGCGCGGGCTGGGCTCAGTGGAAGATCGCTTCGCGGATGATCTCGGCGACGGTCGGATGCGGAAAGATGAGTTCCTTGATCGCCTCGAGCCGCATCTCCGATTCGACTAGGATGCCGGCGGCAAGGATGATCTCCGAGGCATAGCTGCCGAGGAGGTGGCAACCGAGGATGCGCTGGCGGTCCGGGTCGATCAGCAGCTTGATGATGCCGTCGCCGCCTTCGTTCTC
>CAZCMX010000032.1:12327-14718 GCA_964499985.1 uncultured Mageeibacillus sp. | reverse complement strand
GGCGGTGACCTGGGCATTCAGGTGGAAGACGATGCCCTTCTTCTCAAAATTCTTCTGCAGGATCGCGGTCAGCTCGCGGTCGGCATTGCCGGCGATGTGGTCGAGCATCTCGATCACGGTGACGGCGCTGCCGACGGTCTGGTAGTAGCTGGCCATCTCGAGGCCGATCACGCCACCCCCGACGACCACCAGCGATTCCGGGATCTCGGTCAGGCTCAGGATCTCGCGATTGGTCAGGACGGTGCCTTGTGCGAGGCCCTCTTTGACGCCGGGGATCGGCGGCACGACGGCTTCCGAGCCAGTGGCGATGATCAGCTGCTTGCCTTCAAACACCTGCTCGCCGACGGCGACGCGGATCACGCCATTTTCGCGGCCCAGGATCTGGCCGAAGCCTTCCTGGATCGTGACCTTATTTTGTTTCAAGGTCGACTTGACACCGGCGACGAGATTACGGACGACCTTGTCCTTGCGGGCAATCACGACCGCCTGGTCGATCTTGGCCTTCTCGGTCGTCACGCCGTATTTCTGGCCATGCGTGGCATAGTCATAGATCTTGGCACTGTTGAGGAGCGTCTTGGACGGGACGCAGCCCTCGTTGAGGCAGACGCCGCCGATCTTGTTCTTCTCGATCAGGAGCACGGAAAGTCCGGCGCCACCAGCGCGTTCCGCCGCGAGGTAGCCGCCGGGGCCGCCACCGAGGACAATCAGGTCAAACATATGTGTATACCTCCTATCAACCGTGCAGCAGGGCGAGCGAGATGTTCTCGAGCACCCGGACGAGATCCTGCAGGAACCGGGCGGCCGGCGCGCCATCGAGGGCGCGATGGTCGAAGGTCAGCGACAGCGGGATCGCCTGGTAGGCCTTGACCTCGCCATTCACTTCGCGGACCTTGGTCACGATCGTATTGACGCCGAGGATGCAGGTCTGCGGTGGGTTGATCACGGGGGTGAAGGTTTCGATGCCCAAAGAACCGAGATTGGTCACGGTGAATGTGCCACCCTTCAGGGCATCCGGGCTGATCGTGCCGCTCTGGCAGGCCTTGGCCGCGGCTTTGACCTCAGCAGCGAGGGTCGGCAGGTCCATCTGGTCAGCGGCGAAGACGGTCGGCACCATCAGGCCACGCGGCGTGTCGACAGCAACGCCGAGGTGGACGCGGGAGAAATACGTCATCTTCTCGTCGTCGTAATGGGCATTGCAGGCCGGATGGCGGGACAGGACGCGGGAGACGGCGAACAGGATCAGGTCGTTGATCGTCGGCGCCTTCTCGGCCAGGGCAAAGCCCATCTCGGCCGTCAGGCCCTTCTCGCCGGCCTTTTTCAGGCGGGCACGCAGGGCTAAAAGGTCGGTGGCGTCAAAGCTGGTGTTCAGGGTCAGCTGGGCCATCTGCGACAGGGAGGCCTGCATCGAGCGGGCGATCACCTTGCGGATATTGCTGTGTTTTTCGGTGCGGATGTCGTCAGCAGCGGGCGCGGCAGCGGCGGCAGCGACCGGGGTGGCTGCGGGGGCTGCGATTGGAGCAGCGGCAGGGGTGGCCGAAGGTGCGGCGGGAGCCGAGAGGTCCTGGAGGCTGACGGCGCCGCCCAGCCCAGTACCCTGCAGTCCGGCCGGGAAGGCCGTGCCGACGGCACCGGTCGCGACTTTGCCAGCGGCGATCAGGGCTTCGACATCACGGCTGATCACCCGGCCCTGGGGGCCAGTGGCCGTCGCCTGACGCAGGTCTGCGCCACTCTTTTCGGCCAGGGCACGGGCGCGGGGGCTGATTTTCTCCGGCAGCTCGCCGACGGGGAGAACAGTGCCAATGTTGGCATTGGCACCGGTCGAGACCGCCTGGATGGTGGACGCGGCGGCAGTCCCCGCCGCGGTGGTGTTTGTTTCACCGGCACTTGCGGCCACCACAGCGGCTGCGGTACTGGCGCCGGTCGGATCGAACTGGGCGAAGCTGTCGCCCGGCTGGCCGATCACACAGACATTCTGCAGACAGGGCACATCGTCGCCCTCGGCAGCGAAGATCGCCAGCATCGTGCCAGCGACCTTGGCTGTTTCGTCAAAGGTCGCTTTATCGGTTTCATAGGTGAACAGGAGATCACCCTCGGCGACTGCGTCGCCGACTTGCTTATGCCATTTGCCGATCAGGCAGCTCTCGACCGACTGGCCCTGGCGCGGCATGATCACCGGGGTCCCAGCGGGGCCGGACGGGGCGGCGGCGGGTGCGGCCGGCGCAACCGGGGCAGCAGCGGGAGCGGCGGCGACGGGGGCAGCGGCGGCTGCCACGGGGGCCGCCAACGTTTCCGCTGCCGGCGCAACACCACCGCGCGGATCGAACTGGGCGAAGTTTTCGCCCGGCTGGCCGATCACGCAGACATTCTGCAGGCAGGGCACATCGTCGCCCT
>CAZCMX010000032.1:0-12227 GCA_964499985.1 uncultured Mageeibacillus sp. | reverse complement strand
TCGCCCGGCTGGCCGATCACGCAGACATTCTGCAGGCAGGGCACATCGTCGCCCTCAGCGGCAAATATGGCCAGCAGGGTGCCGGCGTCTTTGGCGGTTTCGTCAAAGGTGGCCTTGTCGGTTTCATACGTGAACAGAAGATCACCGGCGGCGACGCTGTCGCCGACTTGCTTATGCCATTTGCCGATCAGGCAGCTTTCCACTGACTGACCCTGGCGCGGCATGATAATCGGGATTGCCATGACTGTTGTCCTCCTACTTGAGCATGTTCTGGCCGCCTGTGACAGGGATGGCCTGGCCGGTTTCATAATCCTGCTCCACGCAGTAAAGGATGGCCTTCGCCACATCGCGCGGCGAGCATCCCCGGCGCATCGGAACCTTAGCTACATAAAAATCATACACATCCTGAACGGTCTTGGCACCGGGTACTTTGCCCGCATTCAGGTATTGGACGAAAAGGCCGCGTTCCGGATCGCTCCACAGGGGACCTTCATAATAATTGCCCGGGCAAATGGCATTGACCTTGATCCGCTCATCTACGAGCTCCTTGGCAAAGCTCTGGACCAGACCGATGCCGCCGAATTTGCCTCCGGCATAGGCGAAGTTCTTATTCGAGCCTTCGAGGCCGGATTTGGAATTGATCTGGACAATATCGGCAGAATAGCCGGAATCCACCGCGGCCTGCTGTTTCATCAGCCGCGAGCCGTATTTGGTGACCAGGAAGAAGGCTGTGTAATTGATTTTGGTGACGAAGTCAAAATTGGCCAGGGTCATTTCCTCGAGGCCGCCGGCCCTGAGAACGCCGGCATTGCTGACCAGAAGGTCAAGGCCGCCGAATTCGAGGGCAATGGTTTCCATCAGGTTCTGCACGGATTCTTCACTGCCGACATCCACCTTCAGCGCCAGGGCTGCGGTCGCGCCGAACTCGGTATTCAGGGATTGTGCAACGACTTGAGCCTGGTCGAGGTTGAGGTCGGCGATGACCAGATGGGCACCGGCAGCGGCCAGTTCACGGGCGATGCCTTCACCAAAGCCTTGGGCTGCCCCAGTCACCAGGGCAATTTTACCATGCAGACGTTTGTTGGCACTGTGGGTGCCAGCGGGACGGACATCAAAGGTGGCGACACCCTCGATGCTGACCCGGGTGACCG
Organism: uncultured Mageeibacillus sp.; assembly: GCA_964499985.1. Taxonomy (GTDB): domain Bacteria; phylum Bacillota; class Clostridia; order Saccharofermentanales; family UBA5734; genus UBA5734. The sequence continues at coordinate 11,076 of CAZCMX010000032.1, read as the reverse complement.
GCCGGTCCGAAGTCAAGACCGCTTGCAGCTGGCTGATCAAATCGGCATAGCTGGTTGCTTTTTGCGCATCGACAGTCACCGACGGTGCAGCGGCCGATTCGCCGGCCGGGGCCAGGCGAACCAGGGGGTAATCGGTGGTTTTCAGCAGTGAGCGGATCACTGGCGCAATGCGAATTGCGACACTGTTCTGCCCACCGGCCTGTTCTATCCAGTCAATCAACATAAAAAATCCTCCTTGCCCTGTATCCAGGGCGCCGGCCGGCTGCCCAGAGGAGGTCGGGCAGCCGGCCGGCTTTCAGAATGCGGGTCTGGTTCTTCAGGACTCGAGCGCAGGGGCATGGGCCAGAAGGTACTTTTCAGCCTCCGGGTTCCACAGGCCATTGTAGCGGGAGACAATCTCGGCCAGTGCCTTGAACATCGGGTCATTTTTGCCAAGCTCAGCAAAATCGGCAATCGCGGTCAGCGGCAAATTGACATGGGTATAGATCAGCTTCTTGCCGCCGGGGATTTTCGGCAGGTTGAGGGTGGTTTCGACGACGGCATTGAGGCCGCCGACATGGGTGATCATGGCTGAAGGGTTGATCAGGCCGCGGGACATCAGATCGATCGACTCGATCAGGTCGTCGGTATTGCCGCCGCTATTGCCGGCGACATGAGTGGCATTGTAATGGACATTGTAGAAATTGTACTGGGCGGAGAATTCCGGATTGGTCGGGCCAGCGAAGAAATTGAGACAGCCGTCATAAGCGAGGATCTTGTCGGCCTGCTCAACCACTGCCGCAACCGGAGCATAGACATAGACGTCATTATAGCCGGCCTTGTTCTCGGTCAGGCTCAGCAGATAGGCCGGAACATCGGCGACGCCGCTGGTATTGACATAGACCAGCTTGACACCATTTTTCGCGGCTTCTTCAACGGTGAGGATCGAGGCGGCGCGGGCCAGGCGGGCGTCATCGATGTCAGTGACGACGAGCAGCTTGGGCTTTCTGGGGTTGTGGATCGCATAGTCGATCGCACCGAGGCCCATCGGGCCGACACCAGCCAGGAGAGCCATATTGCCGCCCTCGACGATGCCCATCTCATGCTCATAGCTGCCGGGCTTGGTATGGTAGTTGACATGGAAGCCACCGACGATGCAGGAGACCGGTTCGGCCAGGGAACCGAAATAGAAGGCGTCACCCTCGTAATTCAACAGGCAGCCTCGCTCCATGACGATTTCCGGGATGATGATCTTGGTGGCATCACCGCCGATATAGGGGAAGGAATAGCCTGGAGCGGCATAGACATTGGCCGGATCATTGATCGCCGGCTGGATGGCGAAGCGCTGGCCGGGCTTGAACTGGCCGGCCCATTTGGCGCCGACCTCGAGGATTTCGCCGCAGAACTCATGGCCGATGATGGTAGGATTGGTCGCAATGTCATCCGGCACACGCTTGTGGTCGGAGCCTTGCATGGCAGCCTTATAGGAGGACATGCAAATGCTGTCGGAAATGATCTTGGCCAGGATCTCGCCATCTTTCAGCGGCGGCAGTTCAAATGTCTCAAGGCGCAGGTCGCCTTTGCCATACAGGCGGACAGCTGTGGTCTTCATGAAAAAATCCTCCTTTGATTATGAAAAGCGTAAACGCTTGCTTCCCGTATCTGTGTCTGATTATATCACCGTAAATGTTCATTGTGAACACCTGTTTGAACAAACTTTTCATATTAATTTTGACATCCGGTACCAAAACGGACCCGGTCCCTTTTTTGTACACCTGACTCAAACCGCCTTTCCCCAGTCTGTTCCAGCTGTATTGGCGATTTCGTAACAAGAGAGATCTTGTTTGTTTATTGGCATGCCGGCTGTTAAATTCACACTTGATTTTTGGCAGAAAATTATCTATACCTAAATCAGGGCCATTTTTCATCCCTTTTCTGCCTGTATCCTGCGCCTTATTGCAAAACCCTGACCCATGGAATTGATCGATGCCGGACCCCCTGGCGGTCCGGTGAGGAGGACAACTATGCCGACAGACCGGCGCGAAGCCATCAACCAGACGATCCAGTCACGGGGCGAGATCCATCTCAGTGAGCTGGCAGGACTCTTTCCGGATGTCTCGAGCATGACCTTGCGCCGCGATCTTGAGGCTCTGGAGCGCCAGGGCCTGGTGGTCCGGACCCGTGGCGGCGCCAAATCGATGGCCCATCTCTCGATGATCAAGGAAGCCGCCTATACGCAGCGCCAGGTCACCAATGCCGGCGCCAAGATGTCGATCGCTGAAAAGGCGATCAAGCTGGTGGAGGAAGGGCGTTCGATCTATATCGACTCCGGCACCACCTGCATGTTTTTCGCCCAGCGCCTCTCCGACATCAGCTTATTTGTCCTGACCCCAGCCCCCAATATCGCCCTCGAGCTGGCCAAGAATGCCAATATCAAGGTCAACCTCACCGGCGGCCAGCTCAATCGCGAAACCTTGACCCTGACCGGATTCAATGCCACCGAGTATGTCCGGTCGCTCAATATTGACTATGCCTTCATGGCCGCCAGCGCCTTTTCCCCGGACAGCGGATTTTCCTGCGGCGATTATTACGAAGCCGAGCTCAAGCGCCTGATCATCCGCAAGGCCCAGCATGTCGTCCTGCTGATGGATACCAGCAAAATGAACAACCGGCTCCCCTATACCTTCGCCCGCCTGAACAATATCCAGACCCTGATCACCGACGAGCCCCTGCCCGAGGAGATCGAGAAGCTGGCCCAGCAGGCCCATGTCCGCCTGCTGTAAAATCCCGCCAGACCGAGGCAACCCGCGACAGACTGCGCAAAAAACTACCAATATCCGTGAAATCGGACGAGACTGGACCATCCCATCCGCTATACTCAAAGGAAAAGCGTTTTAATTTTTGGCCCTGGAGCGATCGCTTACCCAGTCTGGTATTTTCCAGGGACCCGAATGGATGGATGACTATGGACCAGCAATCCCGCCCCGAAAAAACTGCCCCGCCGGTCAAGGCCCAGACTTTGATCGAGCTTGCCCTGGCCAATGGCGCAACCTTTGCCGCAACCATCGATCCGGCCCGGATCCCCTATGCCCCGGAGCTGAGGGGTGCCTGTGCCCAGAACTACTGCGGCCGCTTCGCCACCTGCTGGGTCGGGCCCCCGGCCATCGGCGAGGTCGAGGACCTGATGGCTCAGGTCGCAACCTATCGGATTGCCCTGGTCATCCAGACCGTCGGCCAGCTGGAAGATTCCTATGATTACGAAGGCATGATGGCGGCCAAAGACGAACATATCGCCATCTATCAGAAGATTCTGGCTGCGGTCCGCATCGCGCTGCCGCAGGAACGCCTGCTGGCGCTCGATGCCGGCTGTTGCGACCTGTGTCCGGCCTGCACCTATCCCGATGAGCCCTGCCGCCATCCAGACGAGGCGATTCCATCGGTTGAGGCCTATGGCATCAACGTGAACCCCATGCTGGAGTCCTGCGGCCTGAAATACAATAATGGCAAGGATACCGTGTCCTATGTCGGCCTGGTCATCCTCGGCCAGCGACCGGCCTCGAGCCAGGAGCCGGCAGGGGAAAAGGCATGAAGCTGTCGGTTTACCTGCCGGAAACCCAGAAGCATTTTGCGGCAAATCCGGGCAGCAGTCTGCTCAGCGTGCTGCAGCACCATCGCCAGGATGTCCATGCCCCCTGCGGCGGCAAGGGGACTTGCCGCAAATGCCAGGTGACTGTCCAGGGACTCGGCGAAATCCTGTCCTGCCAGCTGGTCCTCGATCAGGCCCTCTGGCAGACCCTTGGACTCACCGCAGAGCAGCCGCTCGAGGTTCACCTGCCCCAGCAGCAGGCCGTCCAGTTTGCCGAAAGCGCCCTCCTGCCCGATACCGTCCTCGAGCCACTGGTCTGCCGCGGCGAAATCAGCCTGGCCCCGCCCACCCTGGCCGATCCCGCTGCCGATGACAGCCGGTTTGAACAGGCGACCGGGGCAACCATCCCCTTCCATCTGCTCAATGATCTGCACCAGCGAATCGCAGCCGGCCAGACCTCCATCCATTTTGATTTCCGGACCGACAGCCTCGAGGTCTTGCGTTTCGTCGACACCCCGGCCCGGCCGACCCTGGGCTGCGCCTTTGACCTGGGCACCACAACCGCAGCCGCCTATCTGTTCGACCTGAAGACCGGCCACCGGCTTGCCCACCTGTCGCGCATGAACCCGCAGAAATCATATGGCGCCGATGTGATCAGCCGGATCGAATATGCCAGCAGCTCGCCGGACCACCTGAAACGCCTGCAGCAGGTCTTGACGGACTTGATCGGCAGCATGGCTGCCGAGCTGGTGAAAAAGGCCAGCCTGCAGAAGCATCTGCCGGTGGCAGCAGAGACCGGCGAGGCCGATGGCTGCCGGATCGAGGATCTCCTGGTTCTGACCTTGGCCGGCAATACGACCATCATGCATCTTTTGGCCGGTCTCGATCCTGCCCGGATCGCGGTCGCCCCCTTTGTCCCGGTCAGCCTGAAAGGGCAGATCCTGGCAGCCAGCCAGCTGGGCATTGACCTGGCCCCGCAAACCCTGGCTGTCCTGCTGCCCTCAATTGCCAGCTATGTCGGTGCCGACCTGACCGCTGGTATCCTGGCCTGTGGCCTGGAGGAAATCGCGCGACCAGCCCATGGCCCCAAGTCCCATCCCAGCCAGACAGCTGGCCAGTCAGCCTGCCGGGTCCTCCTCGACATCGGGACCAATGGCGAACTGATCCTGGCCGGGCCCGCTGGCCTCCTGGCTTGCGCCACAGCGGCCGGGCCGGCCTTTGAAGGTGCCAATATCGACTGTGGCATGCCAGCCCTGGCGGGCGCGATCGACCAGGCTAGTCTGGAAGACGGGCAGCTATGCCTGTCCTCGATCAGCGGCCAGATCAAGGGCATCTGCGGCTCCGGCCTGGTCGCCCTGGTCGCCACCCTGCTCGATGCGGGCGTCATCGATGAAACCGGCCGCCTGCTGGATCCAGACGAGCTCGACGACACCGTTGCGGCCAGCCTGCGCCAGAAGATCGGCACCATCGGCTCAGCCAAGGTGCTGGCCTTGTCCGGCGACGGACGGCGTGAGCCCGGCGGACATTGGCTGGAAGCCCCATCCGTCTTCCTGTCGCAAAAAGATATCCGGGAGCTGCAGAATGCCAAGGCAGCCATTGCCGCCGGACTGGAGGTCTTGCTGGCGGAGGCCGGGCTGGCCTGCCAGGATATTGAGCGCCTCGATCTGGCCGGCGGATTTGGCAATTACCTGAACGTCGAGCAGGCGATCCGGATCGGCCTGCTGCCGGCAGCATTGTTCGGCCGGATCCGTTCGGTCGGCAATAGCTCCGGCCTGGGCGCCAGCCTTTGCCTTCTGAATGACAAAAAGCGCCAGCAGGCTGACCAGGTCCGGCAGCAGGTGCGCTATATCGAGCTATCCGGCGACCGCCGCTTCAATCATGCCTATATCGACGCCATGCTGTTCCCGGAAGACTAAACCGGCGGCGCGATGAAGGCCCGCCGTCTGCGAGCCAGGCCGCCCCGCCGGGGCCCCTGCCCATACCAAGAACCCTCCCGGCCAGGGGCCAGGGAGGGTTCTTTGAGTGACAGTTTGAATTCATCGCGGCCATGGCAGGCCGGGACCGGGGAACCAGGTCAGGCTGATTTGCCCAGGGCGACATTGGCTGCTGCTTCAGCGGCTGTGGCGGCGTCCGGCTGGTAAATATCGGCGCCAATGGTCTTGGCAAAGTTGTCCGTCACGGGAGCCCCACCGACCATGATCGTGACCTGGTCGCGGATACCGGCCCGGACAGCGGCATCGACGACCGATTTCATTTCGCCCATCGTGGTCGTCAGCAGCGCCGAGCAGGCAATGATCTTGGCCTTCTTCTCGATCGCGGTCTCGATGAATTTTTCTGCCGGCACATCGGTGCCGAGGTCGATGACCTCCAGGCCTTTGCCTTCCATCATCATCGTGACCAGGTTTTTGCCGATATCGTGCAGGTCGCCCTTGACGGTACCGATGACGACCGTGCCGATCGCTTCGACCCCTTCACTGACCAGAAGCGGCCGCAGCAGGTCCGTGCCGGCCTTCATGGCTCGGGCAGCGATCAGAACATCCGGCACATAGATTTCATTGGCCTTGAATTTGGTGCCAATGACCTCCATGCCGGACAGGAGCCCCTCATTGAGGATCTTCTGGGCCGAATAGCCGCCATCGATCGCCTCCTGGACCATCACCTTGACGTCTTTGGCCTTGCCCTTCTGCAGGGATTCGGACATTCTTTGCAACAACTCTTCCATGGTACACCTCTTCAATTTTTTGGATCATTCGACTTCTTCATGTCTTAGCGTATGCAGGATTCTCACATTTCCAGCTTGAAATAACCGGGCATATACTGGTCCGCCATCCGGGCCAGATGGGAGATGCTCTCCAGGCCCTGGGAGGTCAGGCAAACCAGGCGGCCCACCTCCTGCAGGGCAGCCGGCGCCAGGTCGCCATCAGCCGGCTGGTAGGGCCCGACCTGGATCTGGCTATTGACCTGGTCCACCTTCTGCAATTCGCCGCCCAGGCGGATGAGCCCCTTGACCCGGAAAAAATGGCTGCCGATCGCCTGGAGGAAGGCTCTGAAGGCATCCTCCGGTGGCTCATGCACCAGATTGAGGACCAGGTTCTTATTGCGGGTTTCGATCCGGTTGGTCGTTTCTTCGTCAGGTATGGCAAAGACCTCGAGCTGCAGGTTGTCCCAGTCGACCTGGCCATACGTGGTGCGCAGGATTTTCACCTTAGGGTTCAAACTCAAGATCGTCTGCTCAATGGCCGCGAGCTCCGCTGCCCCGACCAGGTCGCATTTATTGACCAGGACCAGATGGCTGTGCCGCAGCTGGCGCTCGACACTGAGCATTTTCGGCAGAACCCTGGGGAAAAACAGGGCATCGACCAGGCAGATCGCTCCGCCATAGGCAAAATCCCCCCGGGTCAGGCGCAGGCGCACACTGTCGAGCACCTTGCCCATATCCGATGGGTCCGCCAGGCCGGAGCTTTCGATGTAGATCTCATCGAGTGAACGCTCGACCAGATCGACCAGGCCCTCGATGAAATTGTCCTTGAGGCAGCTGCAGAAAATCGAGCCATTCGACAGCTCGATCAGGTCCAGGCCCTGGCGCTTGATCTGCAGGCCATCGAAATTGACCTTGCCGAAATCATTGACCAGGACACCGGTCTGGACCGGGGCATGCAAGAGGCGCTCCCGGAGGAACGTCGTCTTGCCGGCACCCAGAAAGCCTGTGACCAGGTAGATCGTGGTCATGGCTTAGCCCAGCAGGCTGTCGATATAGCCAAACAGCTCTTCACGGCTCGGGATGATCGAGGACCATTTCAGCTGGCCATTGACATAGACGCAGGGCAGATTGGTCACGCCCATCTTGATGCAGCGGGCGATATTGACCTTTTCGGTGAACTTGTATTCGACCAGGTCGATCTTGGCGCCAAAATGCTCGCCGGCGACATTCATCGCTTCCATCATATAGGTGCAGGCGGCGCAGGTGGCGGAGTCCAGGGTAAAGACCTCGACCAGCGGCTTTTTCAGATTGGCATAGTCCGGCAGCGCCACTTCGATGTCGAGCTTGGGAGCCTCGTAGTTCTTGACCATCTCGCGGGTGGCATCGGTCTCGCGCACCGCCTGGGCGGCGCCGATCGCATTCATCGCCGGCACATGATAGGGCATGTCACAGCCGGGCGCGATGATCAGGTTGTCATGCGACAGGTTGTCGAGCATATTGACGACATATTTCATGTTTTCCTGCTGGGTGCCATGCAGCATCAGGGTGGTCAACGGGATATTGCCGCCGATCGCGATCCTGTAGCGGTCGGTGATCGCCTTGGCCGAGGCCATGTCGACATTCTCGTCGATCGAGATCGAGTCGGGGCCGGTTTCGCACATGACTTCCAGCTGGCGGGTTGCATTGCCACAGACAAAGAAGCTCGAGGCCAGGCCTTTGGCCCGGATATAGTCAAAGAGCGTCTTGAAGGCGGTATGGCAGGCGGCCGTGAAATGGTCGGGCGAAATCTGGGAGACCAGCGGATCGACGACGGCGATGACGTCCATGCCGGCATCGGCATACAGGTCGATCATTTTCAGGGCGGTCTGAGTGGTATAGGCCATCAGGTCCTGGACATAGTCCTCCTCGAGGATCAGGTCCATGAACAGCTCATTGCCACGCAGATGGGAGGCCAGGGTGAACGGGCCGCAGATCAGGCCGTACAGGGCGGTGTCATCGCCGACGGCAGCCTTGACCTGCTTCATGACATCGAGAATCATCGGCAGGCGGCCTTTTTCAGCGGAAGGCTGCAGGCAGTCGCAGAGCATGTCCTGCGTCTCGGCGAGCGGATGCGTCTTGACTGAAGGTGGCGCGAATTCAGCCCAGTGCAGCTCACAGCCGAGGATCTCCGCCTCGACCTGGAGGTCGAAAACCACGGGCATGCCATCAGGCTGGTAAAGCTTTTTGACTTGCATCAGGCCGTCGAACAGATTCTGTCCGTCGGAGAGCATTTCGGTGGCGTTCTTGCCGATCAGGGAACCGGCATGAACACCCGCGAAAGGCACCCAGGCGGGACGGTCAACCGGCTCATGCCGGAGAGTCTTGAGGATTCTTTCCTTGCCGTTCATATACATCTCCTTGTACCAAAAGAGGTCATCTTGTGCTCAAGATTACCCCCTGGCAGGAACGAATCCTATTGTAAATTTTTGATTCTTGGTAATTTTTTGCGCGCTTTACAATGACTTGAGCAATTTTTCGATCGCATCCCGGCGGTCGACGGTGAATGGAATCCGCCAATGGTAATTGCCCAGCAAAGTGATGATCAGCTGGTAGAGGCCATTATCGGCTGCTGAGAGGATTTCGTGCCCGGCGATGGCGGACCGGCCGGCAATGCTGAAAACACCACCATAGACCGGCTCATGGATCCACTCCTTGCGCTCATTGCAGGCCCAGCACAGCTCGGTTTCGGTCAAGATCAGCAGACTGGTGCCGACGACGGGCTGGTTGTCGACCACCAGCTCCGGCTGATAGACCAGCTCGACCAGATTGCTGCTGTCACGCAGGAGCTGGCGGGCATAATTGGTGAATTTGAGATCCAGGCGGGCCAGCTCGGAGAGGCGCTGCCACTCGGCATGGCCCGTTTTGGCGGTTTCACCGCGATTGCGCAGATGGCTGATGATCGGCTCAAACAGGTCGGCGCAAGCGGCATTGTAGTCGATCCGGACCTCGTCCGTCTGGGTCAGGATGGTCAGGCTATAGGCGAGAAGCTCCTCTTCCTGGCGGAAATAGATGATATCACTGAAGGCGCAGGTGAAGGGGGAATGGTTCATCGCCAGAATGACCAACCGGTCCGGCGCCACGCAGACCAGCTTCTCATCGCTCAAGGTCCGCAAATGGTCCTGGACAGGATTGTATAAAAGATACGGGGCTTCGTCGGCTTTGAAATGGAGGTCGTACTCGCTCTTGAACGAATCCGGAATCTGGGTCCGGTCCGGCACCGGTATGGCCCAGGATAACGTGCTTTTCAGTGCAGTCAGGTCGTCAGGCATATCAGGCAACCCCTTTCTACTCTCAAAACAGCGGATGCTACTTGCCTATATTATACACTTTTTACATGAAAAAGGACGTCATATTTGGCAAATAGCACAAAGCCGGTCCTGATTATCCAATCAGGACCGGCTCGATGCTAAAGCTTGGCCAAGGGTCTTGCGTCAGGCCTTGGTGCCGGTCAGGGCGATCCCTTCGACGAACTGGCGCTGGAAGGCCGAATAGAGGACGATCATCGGCAGCATGGCCAGGACCGAGCCGGCCATCAGGAGCGGGTACTTGGTCGTGAACTGGCCGCGCAGGACGGAAAGGCCGGAGGCCAGGGTCATTTTGTTGAGATCGGTATTGGCGATCAGGGGCCACATCAGGTCGCCATAGGCGAAGACTGCGGTGAAGACGGCCAGAGCCATCAAAGCGGTTTTGGTCAGGGGCAGCATGATCCGGTAGAAGGTCTGCCACTGGTTGCAGCCATCGATCCGGGCGGCCTCGGCCAGGTCATCGGGCAGGCTCATATAGGTCTGGCGCAGGAAGAAGGTGCCAAAGGCGCTGACCAGGCCGGGAAAAACCAGGGCGAACATGCTGTTGAGGGCATTCATCTTGGCCAGCATCAGGTATTGCGGGATGATGAAGATCTGGGCCGGCAGCATGTTCTGGGCCAGAACCAGGCCGAACATCAGGTTTTTGCCGGGGAAGCGCAATTTGGCAAAGGCATAGCCGGCCATGGAGCTGAAAATGGATGCCAAGAGGATCCGGAAAAAAATCAGCAGCAGAGTATTGCCGTACAAATTGAACATCGGCAGGGTGCTGATCACTTCTTTGTAATTGGCCGTGATCCACTTGGCCGGCAGGATCGTCGGCGGGACCCGGATCGATTCGCCGACCGACTTGAACGAGGTCAGGATCATCCACAGGAAGGGCACCAGCATGGTGACCGCGCCAGCCAGAAGGACCGCATAGAGCACAAGCTTGCCCACCGGGAGGGGGGCATGGGGACGTTTGACAGTGTTTTGCATGGTGGTCATGGTCAGATCTCCTTACTGGTCGTAATGCACCCATTTTTTCTGGCCGACAAACTGGATCGCCGTGAAGGCCAGGATGATCACGAAGGTCCACAGGACCAGGGCAGAGGCATAGCCTTTGTTGCCCACCTGGAAGGATTCGCGGTAGAACAGGTACATCAGCGTCTGGGACTGCTGGAAGGCTGGATTGGTATCGGTGATCATCATGTAGACCAGGTCGAATTGCTTCAGGGCAGCCATCAGGCGCATGATCAGGACGAAGAACATCGTTGGCGAGACCATCGGGACGGTGATGTGGAAGAATTTGCTGATGAAATTGGCACCATCGATGTCAGCCGCCTCATAGTAGGAGCGCGGGATGGCCTGCAAGCCAGCCAGGAGCAAGATGATGTCATAGCCGATCGAACTCCAGATCGCCACAATGGCGGCTGCCGGCAGAGCCAGCTTGGGATTGCTGATCCAGTTGATCTTGGCATCGACGCCAA
>CAZCMX010000031.1:0-26076 GCA_964499985.1 uncultured Mageeibacillus sp. | reverse complement strand
GGGAGGTCGATTGCAGACTCTTGCAGAATTCGATCAGTGCCACGACATTTTCCAGTGGCGTTTCGGAGGGGATTGAGCCTGCCGGGCCGATGATGTATTTGCCGCCCTGGCCCAGCACGTCCAAGGTTCGTTCCGCTTCCCTGACAACTTGCTCCGGGGTTCCGGTCGGTATCGTGCTCTGTGAACCCAGGCCACCAAAAAGCACGATGTTCTTGCCATATTCACGCTTGATGAAGGCCAGGTCCATGGCCTCCGGCTGCAGAGCGTCAATGATTTCGACGCCCAGGTCAATGATTTCCGGGAATATTTCCGTGATATCACCGCAGCTGTGGTGCATGACCGTCAGATTCTTTTTCCGGATTGCCTTGTGAATTTCCTGGTAGCAGGGATAGATGTATTGCAGCCAGTGTTTCTTGGAGAACATCAAGCCTTTCTGGATGCCCCAGTCTTCAATGATCCGGACCGCATCGACCCCTTCTGGGATCGCTTCAATGATATGGACGATATACTCGGTGGTCTTTTCCAGGATCTGATGGGTCAGGGCTTCCTCGGAAGCCATCGCAACCAGGAAATCCTCGAGGCCCGTGATATGCCAGCCGTAGTCAAAGGGCCCGTTGATCCGCAACACATTGAACCGGCCAGGGTACTGCGCCATGACGGCCTTGACTTTTTCAAACCGGCCCTTGCCTTTGCCATCGGGAAAGGTGTAGCCATCAAAGTTCAGATCATGCACCGGATGGCCCGCGATTCCCCAGTCGCCGATGGCATAATTGCTGGCCATGTCCCATTTTACGCCGAATTCGTCGAAAACGATGGTGTTCTGATGCTCAATCCCGCGATAACCACCATCTTTTCCTTCTGGCGCTGAGAAATCCAATTGCAGGAAGTGGTTTCCCATGAATTCCTCAATGCCCTCCCGATCGTAGCCATAATGTCTGGCGATGACATCGGTGATGTACAAGGTCAGGTCAAAGTGATGCGGTGTGTAATCCGGGATCTCACTGCGCAGCAGTTTTTGGATCTGTTCTTTTCTGGACATGGGAACAACCTCCACCCGAAACCTTGACCTTTTCGCACAAGCCATTGGACTTCATTAAGTATAGTTTACCATGGCCGATCGTTACCTGCCGCATGATCGAGAATCGCGCTGACCTGATCTGGCTGAATCCGGGCTAATCTGCGCTCTGAGCGAATTGGCTCTCTTCCGGGCTTGCCGCCACGCGGCTCAGGCTCTCGGACTTCAAGACCTTTTTAATCGCCAGGATACCCACGATCAGGAGCAGCGGGAAGATGATCGCGAACAGGATGCCCTGCTTGAGGTTGTCGTTATAGGCGCTTGAGACCATACCGACCAGGGTAGGTCCGCCCGAACAGCCCAGATCGCCGGCCAGGGCGAGGAAGGCAAACATGGTTGTCCCACCGTTGCGAACGGTGCGGGCTGACAGGCTGAAGGTGCCCGGCCACATGATGCCGACGGATAAACCACATAATCCGCAGCCAATGAAGCCCAGAAGAGGGTTTTGGCTCAGGGAAATGACCAGATAGGAGGCAAAGCAGACCACGCCGCTGGTGATCATGAATCGCTCGAGGTTTATTTTGTGGCCGTATTTGCCATAGCCCAGGCGGGAAAGCCCCATCATGATTGCAAACAGCATCGGACCGGCCAGGTCGCCGATCGTTTTGCTGACGCCCAGGCCTTTTTCGGCCAGTGTCGAAGCCCATTGGCTGACTGCCTGCTCAGATGCGCCCGCGCAGACCATGAGCAGCAACAGGATCAAAAAAGTCTTCTGGGTGAACAGCTGAACCAAAGTGAGGCCTTTTTCACCTTCCGCAATCAACGGAACCATCGGTACTTTGGCAAAGGCAAAGGTATTGACCAGCGGGACGATGGCCCAGACCAGGGCCAAGATCCGCCAGTTATGGATTCCGGCCAGGGCAAAGAATGCCGTGGACAGTAAAACAACTCCGACGCTCCCCCAGCAGTAAAACGAATGCAGCAAGCTCATCGTCTGTGCCTTATGCTCATTGGGACAGGATTCAACAATCGGGCTGACCAGGACTTCCAGCAGCCCGCCACCAATGGCATAGATGGTCACGGCGATGAAGAGACCGGTAAAAGGATCCGGTGTCAGTCCCGGCAAAATAACCAGGGCGACCAGGCCGGCTGCAGAAAAGACATGGGCCAGCATGATCGAGATGCGATAGCCGATTTTGTCGATAAATCCGATCGAAACCAGATCAACCAGCAGCTGGACCCCGAAATTGAAGGTCACGAGCATCGTAATCCTGGACAGGGGGATGCCATAACTCGCCTGGAAGGTCAGGAAGAGGAGTGGGACAAAATTGTTGATGATCGCCTGTACGATATAGCCCGTGAAACAAGCATAGATGGTTTTGTTGTAATTAGGCTGCATAAGACTGACCGTCTCCCTTGCTATTGCTGGACTGAACAACTTGCTTGTGGACCCTTAATGGATTATTTTACCATAAGGGCGCTCAGTCGGGCGAAATCTGAGAAGGTATGGCAATGGATGCGGTAAATTGTATGCGCAACCGGGCGAATGCGATGAACGGATGGTGAAGGCTATGTCTTATTTAATGGGAATCGATCTGGGTACGTCCAGTGTCAAAGCGGTCATCATGGACATCGATGGTCAGATCGTTGGCTCCGGCCAAATGGGCTATGATGTCGATACGCCGGCACCTGGTTATGCCGAACAGGACATGGAACGGTTGTGGCAAGCAACAGCAGGGGTGATCCGGCAGGCGCTTGCGGCATCGCGGATTCACCCGGCCGATCTGAAGGGGATCGGCTTGTCGGGCCAAATGCATGGCCTGGTTCTGCTCGATCACCAGATGCAGCCTATTCGACCGGCGATCATCTGGGCGGACCAGAGGTCTTCGCAGCAGATTGACGATATTTATCGCCAGGTTGGCAAGGATGAATTCAGGCGGGTCACGCTCAATTCGCTGAGCACCGGTTTTTTCGCCAGCTCTTTGCTGTGGATCCGAGATCATGAGCCGGAGCACTACCGCCTGATTGACAAAGCGGTGCTGCCCAAGGACTATATCCGCTACAAGCTTTGTGGTGAAATAGCCACGGATGTGACCGATGCCTCCTCTACAGCCCTGTTTGATTGCACCAGCAGGCGCTGGGCTTTCGATCTGATCGCCCAGCTGGGCCTCAATCCCCAGCTTTTCCCGGATCATCATGAAGCTTATGAAACCGCCGGCCAGGTGACGCCGGCATGCGCTGCCCATACGGGACTTCAGCTCAATACGCCCGTCGTCTATGGCGGCGGCGATGCTTTGATGAATGCGGTGGGCAATGGCATCATCCGGCCTGGAATTCTTTCCGCCAATATCGGGACCGCTTGCCAGCTGGCGAGTGCTGCTGCTTCCCCCGTTTTTGACCAACACTTCAGAACCAATACCTTTTGCCATGTGCAGGACGATCTGTGGATCATATTTGGTGGCCATCTGAACGGTGGGATCGTCCTGAAATGGCTGCGGGACAATTTCTTCCCCCATTTGACTTATCGGGATTTCGACCAGCTTGCGGCAGAGGTCACCGCCGGCTCCGATGGGACGATTTTCCTGCCTTACCTTTCCGGTGAGCGGACGCCATATCAGGATCCCCTGGCCAAGGGGATCTATTTCGGGATGACTTTGCGCCACAGCTACAAGAATATGATCCGGGCGGCCATGGAGGGGGTCATTCTTTCGCTCAGGCTGTCTCTGGAGATTTTTCAAGAGCTGAAGATCCCGATCGAACGGATCACAGCCTCCGGCGGAGGCGCCAAAAGCCCGATCTGGCTGCAAATGCAGGCGGATATTTTCAATGCCCCGATCTACACCATTGCCGGCAAAGAAGAGGCTTGCACCGGCGCCGCAATCCTGGCCGGCGTCGGCGTTGGGATTTATCCATCCGTTGAACAGGCCTGTTCGGCAATCGTCAAGTACAATGAAAAAATCACCTTGCCCAATCCGGAAAATACGCGGGTATACGATGAAACCTTTGCCAAATTCAAATTGCTCTACCTGAACAATAAAAATTTGTATGCAGGCAACGTGAACATCCATTTCCAAACTTGATTTAAATCAATTCTTATTACCGGTTTCTGTTCTATACTCAAATCATCCCAGGATGAAAAGAGGAATGGAAGATGTCGGATTTATCAGCCTTCAATACCGTTAAAAAAGCATATCTGAAAAAATTGACCCTCTATATGCCGATCGTTGCCCGGGTGCATGGTCCCCATCACCCGGAATTCTATGCTGTACAAAAGGTTTTTGAATCCCTCCAGGAGAAAATCAGGCAAGCGGGGCGGGCGAAGCCCCCGCTAGACGAAGAATTTGCCAGGCTGCGGGAAATCACGCAGAATTACACGGTTCCCGGTGATGTCTGTGAAAGCTATGCGGCAGTCTATCAAATGCTGGCCGAGCTCGACCAGGCCTATCAGGCCTGAATGGGTCAATGGTTCACCAAGGAAGTGAGTGCGTTCATATGCAGACGTTCATATTAGCCCAGAAGAACAAAATAACCATCGCCAGTGCGGTTTTGCTTGCCATTGCCTTCACCAGTGAGCTGGTGTTCATAAATGAGGCTGTCTTTACCTGGGCATTGATCCTTGCGTCTGCTTTAGGCATTGCACCCATTGCCATCCAGGCCTTCCAGGCCCTGAAGGTCAAGGTTGTCAGCATCGATGTGCTGGTGACGATCGCAGTGGCGGCTGCCTTTCTGATCCAAAGCTATGAAGAGTCGGCGATTGTCACCTTCCTGTTCCTGTTCGGAGCCTTCCTTGAGCAGCGGACCTTGAACAAGACACGCTCAGCCATTCGGGAATTAACTGAAATGGCGCCTGAGAGTGCCTTGAAGCAAATGGCAGCTGGCGAGTTTGTCGAAGTCGGGGTCGAGGATGTCGATGTCGGTGATATTCTCCTGGTCAAAACCGGAGCGAAAGTTCCGGTTGATGGGACCGTCTTGACGGGTGAAGGGCATATCAACGAGGCCAGCATCACAGGCGAATCGCTGCCTGTCCATAAGAGCAAGGACACTCAGGTCTTTGCCGGAACAATCCTGGAAAACGGCACCCTGCAAGTTGTTGCTGACCGTGTCGGTGAAGATACGACTTTTGGCAAGATTATCGAATTGGTCGAGGAGGCACAGGATTCCAAATCCGAGGCCGAGCGTTTCATCGACCGGTTCTCCAGATACTATACGCCGATCGTGCTCGTCATTGCCCTGATCGTCTGGCTGATTTCGCGCGACATCGAGCTTGCGATCACGATCCTGGTCTTGGGCTGCCCCGGGGCCCTGGTGATCGGCGTGCCGGTTTCCAATGTGGCCGGGATTGGCAATGGCGCCAAAAACGGTGTTCTCTTGAAGGGCAGCGAAGTCATCCATGATTTCAGCAAGGTCGATACCATCGTCTTTGACAAGACGGGCACCTTGACCGTGGGCAATCCTGAAGTGGCGGAAACTGAGATCTACACCGACCAGGCTGATGAAATCCTGGCCTATCTGGCGAGCATTGAACGAGAATCGGACCATCCCTTAGCCAAAGCCATCGTCAGGCAGATTGGCGCCACCCGCTCCTTTCTTGTGACCGAGACCTTGGTTGTCAAAGGCGGTGGCATAATCGCCACGGTAGACGGGCACCGGGTGGTGGTTGGCAATGTCGCCCTGATGGAGCAGGAACATGTGTCTTTCCCGGCCAAGTCCGAGGCGGATATTGCCCGGTTGGAGCATAAGGGCAATTCTCTCGTCCTGGCTGCGGTCGATGGCAAATTGCAGGCCTTGATCGGCATTCGCGATCAAATCCGCCCTGGGGTTAAGGCGGATCTCCAGAAACTGAAAAAACTGGGCGTTAAAAACCTGGTTGTTCTTTCGGGTGACCACCAGAAAACGGTCGATCTGGTCGCCAGCGAGCTCGGACTGACTGAAGCTCATGGCCATCTATTGCCGGAGGACAAGTCGGCCTATATCAAGGATCTGATCGCCCAGGGCAGAATGGTTGCTTTCGTGGGTGACGGGGTCAATGACAGCCCGTCGCTGGCCCTGGCTCAAATCGGCATCGCCATGGGCAGTGGGACCGATGTCGCGATTGAAACCTCGGACATCGTGCTGATGAATTCAAACTTCAGCCATCTGCCCCATGCCTTGGGCCTGACCAAGGCGACAGCCAGCAATATGCGGCAGAACATCATCATCGCGGTCGGTGTGGTCCTGATTCTGCTGGCCAGCCTGATCTTTAGCGAATGGATGAACATGTCGATTGGCATGCTGGTCCATGAGGGCAGCATCCTGCTCGTGATTTTCAATGGCATGCGCCTGCTCAGGTATCGGTTGAAGTAAAATGAAGCTAGCAGGAACGCCACTATAGGAGGTAAAACCATGAACAAGGCGACGATTCAACTGGGAACTTTAACCTGCCCGTCCTGTGTCCTGAAGGTCGAAAATGCAGTGAAGGCCTTAAATGGCGTCGACAAAGCCAGCGTCAAGGTGCTGTTCAATTCCAGCAAGGTGAAATTTGATTTTGACGCTGATCTGGTCACCGTGGCCGATGCAGAAAAAGCCATCACCGCACTCGGATACGAGGTTAAAAAATCGCAAGTCAAGGCATAAGCTGCCCCGAAACCGAGATGGAAAATTTGCTATCTGTTTGAATTTAATGTAACGATTGGCGGTTTTCGGGCCGCCTGGGCTTATTATTCAGTATTCTTCACGATTGCCGAATTCTGCCGACTCCACCCAGCTCGTGGGGCGTTCCAGCAAGGTTTCCAGGTTTTCGAACAAATCATAATGGCTTTGTTCCTGCTTGACCAAAAACAGCAGGAGCTTTTTTTCGTCTGCCTGGGTGGCCGCATGGAGCATGGCTTGATAAAGCTCGATGGATTGAAGTTCGATTCCCTTGGCTGCGCGATAGACCTCGAGCTGGTCGGCCAGGTAACCGGGATCCGCTTTAAATTCGCCCAGCTTGTTGAACAGGTCTCTGGCTTCTTTTGACGGATCGCCATCCAAGCCTGGATAGGAGCCCTGATCCATCTGGCGCAAGAGTTCAAGATGCTTGATTTCTGCCTTGGCCAGCAGGATAAAGACGGTCTCGAGTGGGGTGCCCTGGCTTTGCTTGGCCTGCTGATGATAATACTGGTCACCATCGATTTCCAACTGAATGGCTTGATCCATGAGTCGCATGTGCACTACCTCCTGAAAAGCTTGGCGCTCAGCCTCATTGAATGAGGATCTGCCTCAATTATGCACTACAGATGCGAATTTGTTAAATCACTCTTCTGGCAAAGCATTGCCTGCCACTTGGGCGGCCTGGAAAAACCATATTTATAATCCAGACCGGTTTGCGCGGCGCAAAAATCCGGTCTGGTGCTTCTTTGCGCACTTTTGCCAGGCCTCCTAAAATGACCTTGTTCTCATTCTTCGACTGGGAGGTCAACCATGTTAAGTGAAGTACAACTCCAGCAGCTGGACCGGATCCTCGAACTGCATCAGTACCAGAAGCGGCGGATCATCGCGATCCTGCAAGCCATCCAGCAGGCCTTTTCCTATTTGCCTGAGGAGGCCTTGCGAGTCACCGCTGACGCCGTCGGTATCAGCCAGGCCAAAATTTTCAGCATTGCCACTTTTTATGAGAATTTCTCGCTGGAGCCGAAAGGCCGCTTTGTGATCAAGATCTGTGATGGCACCGCTTGCCATGTGCGCCATTCCTTGCCGATCCTGGAAGCCCTGCGCAAGGAGCTGGGCTTGTCAGAGGCGGTCAGGACGACCAGGGACCGTCTGTTTACGGTGGAGACGGTTTCCTGCCTGGGTGCCTGCGGTCTGGCTCCGGTTCTGACGGTCAATGACCGTGTGCATGCTGCCATGACCCCGGAAAAGACCTTGAAGCTGCTCAAGGAATTGCAGGAGGATGCCAAAGATGCTGATCAGATCGCCTGAAGAACTGGATTTTGCCCGCAGCCTTTATCAGAAGAGCCTTGAGAAGCAGACCGTGCGGGTCCTCGTCTGTGCCGGCACCGGCTGTGTCGCGGGTGGCTCGCTCCAAGTCTACAAGCGGATCCGCGAAATAGCCCTGGAAGCAGGCCTTGGTGTGGAAGTCATCCTGTCGGCAGCAGCAGATGGGGCTGATTGCCCGGGCCAGAAGCGGGCAGTGGATACTGCAGTTGGGTCCAACCGGGTTCCTGACTCTGGCAAAGGCCAGACGGTTGTCGGACTCAAGCATAGCGGCTGCCACGGATTCTGCGAAATGGGGCCCCTGGTCCGGATCGAACCCCAGGGCTGGCTTTACATCAAAGTCACCGAAGCAGATGCGCCGGAGATCGTGGAACAGACTCTGGTCCGCGGCTTACCGGTTGAACGGCTGATGTACCATGCTGAAGATCGTTGCTTTGCCCGCCAGGATGATATCCCCTTTTACCGCAAGCAGACCCGCGTCGTGCTCAAGGAGTGCGGTACGATCGATGCCGATTCGATTGAAGACTATATCGCCCATGCTGGCTACCAGTCGCTGCGCAAGGCGCTGTTTGAGCTGACTCCGGAAACGATCCGCCAGACCATACTCGAGTCTAACCTGCGCGGCCGTGGCGGTGGCGGTTATCCGGCCGGCCGGAAATGGCAGCAGGTTGCCAGGCAGGAGAATCCGGTCAAATACATTGTCTGCAATGGTGATGAAGGGGACCCCGGTGCTTTCATGGATCGCAGCATCATGGAGGGCAATCCCCATCTGATGATTGAGGGTATGCTGATCGCCGCCATCGCGACCGGTGCCCATGACGGCTATATCTATGTCCGGGCCGAATACCCCCTGGCTGTGGCCCGGCTCCAGCATGCGATCGAAGCAGCCCAACAGGCCGGCCTGCTCGGCCTGGACATCCTCGGTTCCGGCTTCCATTTCAACCTCCAGATCAACCAAGGCGCCGGGGCATTTGTCTGTGGTGAAGGATCCGCACTGACTGCTTCGATCGAAGGTGAGCGTGGCATGCCGCGGGTCAAACCGCCCCGCACAGTGGAGAAGGGTTTATTTGAGTGTCCAACCGTCCTCAATAATGTCGAAACCTTTGCCAATGTGCCGCTCATTCTGGACAAGGGCGCGGCGTGGTACCGGTCAATCGGTCCCGAAAACAGCCCAGGTACGAAGGCTTTCGCCATCACCGGCAGTGTCCGCAATACCGGTCTGATCGAGGTGCCAATGGGCTCGACCCTGCGGGAAATCATTTTTGACATCGGTGGCGGCATCCGTGGGGCCCGTGACTTCAAAGCTGTCCAGATCGGCGGACCCTCTGGTGGCTGCCTGACTGCCGAGCATCTCGATTTGCCACTGGATTTCGATTCGCTCAGCCAGGCTGGTGCCATGATTGGCTCTGGTGGCCTGGTCGTCATGGATGACCAGACCTGCATGGTCGAGATTGCCCGCTTCTTCATGAGCTTTACGCAGAGCGAATCCTGTGGCAAATGTGTCCCTTGCCGCGAGGGAACCAAGCGCATGCTGGAGATCCTCGAACGGATCGTCGCAGGCCAGGGCTCGCTCGCGGACCTAGACTTGCTGGAATCCCTGGCAGAGACAATCAGCGAGACCTCGTTGTGTGGCCTGGGCAAGACAGCAGCCGGCCCGGTTCTGAGCACGCTCAAATATTTCCGCAACGAATACGAAAGCCATGTCCTCGCCCGGCGTTGCCCGGCCGGTGTCTGCCAGGCCCTGCGCCAGATTGTGATCGAGCGTGAGCGTTGCAAGGGCTGTGGCAAATGTGCCAAGGTCTGCCCCGCCGGAGCGATCAGCGGCAAACCGCGCTCGTCCTATATCATCGACCAGACGGCCTGCATCCACTGCGGGGCCTGTCTGGACAGCTGTGCCTTCAAGGCCATCAGGGAGGAAATCTGACATGGGCATCCTGACGATTGACGGTCAACCGATCGAATTCACCGATGAAAAGAATATCCTGCAGATCATCCGCAAGGCTGGCATCGAGCTGCCGACTTTCTGCTACCATTCCGAACTGTCGATTTACGGCGCCTGCCGTCTATGCATGGTCGAGGATCCCCAGGGCCGCCTGATGCCGTCCTGTTCGACTCCGCCCTGGGATGGCGGCGTCATCCGGACTACCAGTGGCAAGCTGCGCCAGCATCGCAAGATGATCCTCGAGCTGCTGCTGGCCAGCCACTGCCGGGACTGCACGACTTGCGGCAAAAGCGGCCGCTGCAAGCTCCAGGAACTGGCCCTGCGCTACGGGATCCGCGATATCCGTTTCCCCAAGGGCAGCGAGGTGCGCCATATCGACACCAGCAGTCCGGCTCTGGTCCGCGATCCTGGCAAATGCATCCTCTGCGGTGACTGTGTGCGGGTCTGTACGGAAAAGCAGGGCGTCGGCGTGCTGGACTTCATGCATCGCGGCTCAAAGCTGACCGTTGCTCCGGCCTTCGAGAAACCGCTCGCCGAAAGTGGCTGCACCAGCTGCGGCCAGTGTGCCGCGGTCTGCCCGACCGGTGCGATCACGGTGCGCAGCCATAAGGAGCAGGTCTACCGCATGCTCGACAAACCGGGAACCCGGATGATTGCCCAGATCGCTCCGGCGGTCCGTGTGGCACTCGGTGAAGAGTTCGGCGAAACGAGCGGTGAGAATACCATGGGCCGCCTGGTCGCCGCGCTGCGCCATCTCGGCTTTGCCGAAGTCTATGACACCAGTGCCGGTGCCGATCTGACGGTCCTCGAAGAAGCCGCGGAGTTGCAGGCCCGTCTGGAATCGGGCAAAAACCTGCCCTTGTTCACATCCTGCTGCCCCGCCTGGGTCGAGGCGATGCACCAGCGCTACCCCGAGATGGCCGGACATCTGTCCAGCTGCAAATCACCCATGTCCATGCTGGGAGCGGTGATCAAGGCCCATCACAAGAGCACCCAGACGGTCGATGGCAAGCGGACCATGGTCGTGGCGATCATGCCCTGTACGGCGAAAAAGGCAGAGGCCGCGCGGGAAGAACTGGTCACTGACGCTGGCAAGGATGTCGACTTTGTCCTGACGACCCAGGAGATCAGTGACATGATCGCCGAAGCCGGGCTGGTCTTTGCCGAGCTTGAACCAGCTGGCTGTGATATGCCGTTCAGCCTGGCCAGCAGTGCCGGCATGATTTTCGGGGTCACCGGTGGGGTGACAGAGGCGGTGCTCAGACGACTCGACCAGAATTACACAGCGCAGTCGCTGCAGGAAATCTCCCATCTGGGCATGCGCGGCTCAGCTGCCCGCAAGTTGCTCCTGGTACCCCTTCAGGGCAGGACATTGCGGATCGCTGTTGTCCATGGCCTCAAGGAAGCTTTCACCCTGATGCAGGAAATCAAGGCCCGCAAGATCGAACTGGATTTTGTCGAAGTGATGGCCTGTCCGGAGGGCTGCATCGGCGGCGCCGGACAACCGGTGCCGCGCTCGAGCCATGCCTCGGAGCGGCAGCGCCGGGCCCGTGGCCTGTACCGGGCTGGTAACCAGAATCAGATCAAAAGGGCTGAGGAGAACCCGGCAGTCAGCGCCCTTTACCTGGGTGTTTTGCGCGGCCGCCAGCATCAGCTGCTCCATATTGCGACCCCGAAAAAGGAGGAGTCTTGAGTGATGAAAACGGTCTATGTCTGCATTGGCAGTGCCTGCCACGTCAAGGGTTCCTATCCGGTGATCGCCGAACTGACTCGCCTGCAGGATAAGACACCGCCCGAACATGCTTACGAAATCAAAGCAGTCTTCTGCCTTGGCCATTGTACCCGGGCCGTCTCAGTCCGGATCGATGATGGCCCCGTCCAGACTGTATCCCCATCCACCGTCACCGAATTCCATCGCTCTGTGTTGTGTGCAGACCGGAGCTGACTGGTTCGGCATAGTCCAGGCAGCTCCGGCAAGCCCGCATTCCAGCTTGCCGGAGCTGCCAGGCTTTCTCAAGGCGCAACATTTGTTCTTATAGCATAAATAAGATGACAATAACCATTCAATATGCACAAAAGATGAAGCGCAATCTGGTTCTGAATTTTCGTTGCCGCTCGCGCCGTACACGTTTACAATTGAAACGATGACGTCAGGAGGGTATGGCCAATGGTTGAAATCATCGTCTGTGTCGGCAGTTCCTGCCACTGCAAAGGCTCGGGGGCTGTGATCGAGCAGTACCAGGACTTGATCCGCCAGCATCAGCTCCAGAAGGAGGTCACCTTGAAGGCATCCTTCTGCCATCAGGCCTGTACGCGCGGCATCGCTGTCAGTTTCAATGGCCGGACGATCTACCATCTGACCCCTGAAAGCGCGGCTGCTGCTTTTACAAGTGAAGTTCTCGACCAGACAGCACAATCCAGGCCGGCCAGACCGGCCAAGCCGACCAGACAGACCAGACAGGACCGGTGAAACTGGATGAATCGTACCGAAATCATCAAGCTCAAGGAAGCCAATTGCAAGAATTGCTATCGCTGCATCCGGCATTGTCCGGTCAAATCGATCGCCTTCCGCAGTGACCAGGCTGAAATCATCAGCAAATCCTGCATTCTTTGTGGCCAATGCCTGCTCGAATGCCCCCAGAATGCAAAATACATCAACAGTGGACGCGAAACAATCCAGGCCTGCATGAAGCGCGGTGAAAAGCTCTATGTTTCGCTCGCACCTTCTTTTGTCTCGGCTTTTCCCAGCACATCGGTGGCCCGGATGAGCCAGGCCCTGAAACTGCTGGGCTTTGCCCATGTGGAAGAAACGGCGATCGGGGCAGAGCGGGTGACCCGGGAATATGAAGCACTGATCGAGGCAGGCACGATGCCTAATATCATCGCCACCGCCTGCCCCTCAACCGTCTTGCTCGTCGAACGCCATTACCCGGAGCTGATTCCATTCCTCGCACCCGTCGTCTCCCCGATGGTGGCTCATGCCCGCATGATGCGCGAGGTTTACGGCCCGCGCATCAAGATTGTCTTCATCGGCCCCTGCATTGCCAAGAAGCATGAGGTCATCGATCCGGAAAATCGCCAGGCAGTATTTGCCGCCATGACGTTTGAACAGCTGGCCGACTGGTTTTCTGAAGCTGGGGTCGATCCGGCCACCTGTAGCGAGGACGAATCCCAGCGCACGATCCATAATACCCTGCCCCGTTTCTATCCAGTGCCCGGCGGCATCATCCGCAATCTCAACCAGACCGCGCGCCGGACATACACCTGTTCGGTGGTCGATGGCATCGATCGCTGCCAGGAGATCCTGGAGACGCTGCGCGACGGCCAGCTGCATCACCATTTTCTCGAATTGAATGCCTGCGCGGGATCCTGTCTGGGCGGACCCGCCCTGAAAAGCTTCAAACGGGGGTTTTTGCCATCCCGCCAGACCATTGTCGACCATGTCCTGCAAAAACCGATCCATGCAGCCCCCTTGACCGAGGGAACGAAGACCCGTCTGGACCGCCGGTTCCATGACCTGTCTGACCATGTTCCGCCTCCGGATGCGCGCAGGATCAGCGAGATCCTCCTGGCCATGGGCAAGCCGAGCCAGGAGCAGGAACTCAATTGCGGCAGCTGTGGCTATTCCTCCTGCCGCGACAAAGCAGCTGCGGTTGCCCAGGGCAAAGCCAGTATCCATATGTGCCTGCCCTATTTCCGCGAACGGGCGGAAAGCATGAGCAATCTGGTGATTGAAAACACGCCCAATGCCATCCTGGTCCTGGATGAAAACTATCGCATCCGGGAATTCAATCCGGCAGCCAGCCGGATCCTCAGGATGCCGCTGGCCCCGAAAGTCGGCCAGCCGGTGATCACCGTTCTGCCCGGGGACTGCCTGGACCTGTTCAATGAAGACAAACACGGCATATTCACCACCGTGGCTTATCCCGAGATCAATCTGGTCGTGGAACAGAACCTGATTCCGGTTGCGGACCGCAGCATGTTCATTCTGATCCTCAAGGATATCACCCGCGAGGAACGCGCCCGTGAAAAAAGCGCCCGGGTCCGGGCGGAGACGGTCGAGATCGCCCAGTCCGTCATTTTGAAGCAGATGCGCGTGGCCCAGGAAATCGCCAGCCTCCTGGGCGAAACCACAGCTGAAACCAAGGTCGCCCTGAACCAGCTCAAGCGATCGATCCTTTATGAGATGGGAGACGGGCTCGATGACTGAGGCAGCGGCCCAGAAGGGTGCAACCATCGGAATCCGGACTGCCGGAATCCGGACGGCGTCTGGCCAGACCAGCCGGCGGCGCAGCCAGATCATTGCCGATTTCCATCTCGATATCGCATTCGAAAGTCTCAACAAACAGGGGGAGGAGCTCTGCGGCGACCGGGTCGAGATTGTCCGCCAGGATGATTATGTGCTGGCTGTCCTGGCCGATGGGCTCGGCAGTGGAGTCAAGGCCAATATCCTGGCCACCCTGACCAGCAAGATTGTCGCAACCATGCTCAAAGCCGGAGCACAACTGGATGAAGTCGTCGAGACGGTCGCCAGCACGCTGCCGGTTTGTCGTGAACGCCAGATCGCCTACTCGACCTTCAGCATTCTCCAGGTTTTCCAGACCGGCCAGGGCTATGTGGTCGAATTCGACAATCCGTCCTGCGTCCGCCTCGACAAGACCCGGCCGGTCGATTTGCCAGCCAAGCAGCGGGTGATCGCCGGCAAGCGTATCCGCGAATATCAGTTCACGCTGAAAGCCGGTGACTCGATTGTCCTTTACAGCGACGGGGTGGTCCATGCCGGGGTGGGCAAACTGCTCAATATGGGCTGGCAACGGCCGGAAATCAAATCCTTCCTGGCCCGGTCGGTCCAGAAGGACAGTTCGGCAGCCAGCATCTCCCGGATCCTTCTGACTACCGTCGATTGCCTGTACCAGGGAGAGCCCGGCGATGACGCCACCGTCCTGACCCTGAAGGCCTGCCCGCGCTTGCCAGTTACCCTGATGGTCGGACCGCCGGTCGATGCAGCCAAGGATGAATGGGCGGTCCATGAGCTGATGCAGTCGCCTGGCAAGCGGATCGTCTGTGGCGGAACGACCTCGCAGATCGTCTCCCGGATCACTCGTGAAACATTGGAGGTCGCGCTGGATTTTCCTGATCCGGCTGTGCCGCCGACCGGCCGCATCAAGGGACTGGACCTGGTTACAGAAGGCATCATCACCTTGAGTCGCGCCCTGGAGAAAATGCGCCAGCATGCCGCAACCAGCAGCCTGGACCGGCCCAGCCAGCAGCTTCAGGATGGGGCCTCCCAGATCGCCCAGATCCTTTTAGAACAGGCGACTGAAGTCCGGTTCCTGGTCGGCCGGGCGCTCAACCCAGCCCACCAGAATCCGGACCTGCCTTTGGACTTGTCGCTCAAGCTCAGCGTGGTATCCGGCATGGCCGAGATCCTGCGCAGCCAGGGCAAGCAGGTGATGATTGACTATGTCTGACTCTTTCCACACGCTGAAAATTGGCCTGGAACGGCCGAGCCGGCGCAAACAGGCACTGCTGGATGACTGCTTCCGAGCCTATGCCGAGGGATTCCAGGCCCTGCTGGATCAAAAACGGCTGGCAATCGCCGACCTTGCCGCACAGAAGGTGTGCCCGCCACTGAGTGGTCTGCTGCGGCTCTTCACCCCGGCTGACCGGGCCTGCCTGAAGCTGCTGGGCCTCGAACCGCTGGCCGACAGTCTGATCCAAGAC
This sequence comes from uncultured Mageeibacillus sp., assembly GCA_964499985.1. Taxonomy (GTDB): domain Bacteria; phylum Bacillota; class Clostridia; order Saccharofermentanales; family UBA5734; genus UBA5734. Next base: position 10,444 of record CAZCMX010000031.1, on the reverse strand, counting down.
CTGGCCATGATGCTGCGCAGCCACCTGAGTCTATGCCAGCACGGCCAAAGAAGCCGTTACCCCCTGATCCGGACCTCCCCTGAACAATGGCAGCAGGAGGCCATCGTCCGGCTGGATGCCTGGACAATGCAGCCTCCGGCGGCCAGAACCAGCCTGGCCACAGACCTGCACCGGACGGCGGAGGCCATTGGCCGGATCAAGTCGATTTATCTTGGCCGCCATTCCGAAAAGCGTGATTTCTGCCTGCTGTATCAGCCGGCTACCGGCCGGTTCTATGCCAAGATTTTCCTGATGAACCGCCAGCGTGCCAAAGCCTGGCAGAGCCAGCAGTCCGTTTCAGGCCACCGGGCCTCGCCAGATCCGCTCTATCACCTGAACGAGGCACATTCGCTGCTGCCTTTGCCCACTGAAAAGGACCGGTATCTGGTTTTCCCGCTGGCCATGGGTCAGGCCCAGCACACCCTGCTGCTGGCAGCCTGGTCGGATCCGTCTTCGCTCCGCTCAGCTCGCCTGTGCCGGACCCGGTCTGGCACGGACCTGCACATCCACCTGCGCCGGCCTTCGGCTGGTGCTGACTTTGGCGCACCCCTGCATTGGATCGGCCTGGTCCGCAGCAGCCAGGCCAGCTGTGCCCTGTCCATCTGCCGCCAGGATGGCAGTCTCGTTCGCCAAGAACTATTGGACCTTGCCCCGGACCAAGTGGTTGCCACTGTGCGCAAGCTGGCTCGCCAGACCCATGCCCAGGTGATTGTGCCGGAGCTGGCCCACCATTGGGACGGCCTGTACCGGGAAGTGGCGGATCAGGTTCCCGTTGCGGCAAAGCTGGCCAGAAAGACCTGGCTGGACCTGGTTGAAAAACTGAAAACCAGCCTGTCCCGGGCAGGCCTGCCATTGCCAGTCCTGATCAGCCCTTACCATATCTACCAGACCTGCCCCAAATGCCAAAGCAAACGCAAAGACAACCGTTCCCTGCCGATGCTGCTGGTCTGCACGAGCTGTGGCTTCAGCCAGGATATTTCCCTTGCCGCCAGCCACAATCTGGTGGCAAAATACTTAAGCTATCCCAGGGAAAGGCAAAATGGCCAGGTCCATCCCGGCCAGCCGGCTTCCTGACAGCAAACGGTGCCGTGACTGCCGCATCGTGCTGCTGGGCGAACCGCCATTCCGGTCGCCTGGGGCAAACCCGCCGCGCGGGCAGCCCGGACCTGCATAGGCAGGACTATGCTGAAAGGCAGGTATCTAAGACCAGGGCCTGCAGACGATCCAGATCGTTTGCAGGCCCTTTTTGTCCGGCTGATCACGCTAGCCGGAGAGAACCGGTTCAACGGGGAATGATGCACTTATTCCTGAAAAATCGGGTAGTCCTTGACCTGTTCAGCCCGTGCCCGGAGCATGGCAAGGTCAGCCTCATTCAGGGGATGGTCAAGGCATTCATCGATATGGTCCAGCATGAATTGGAAATGCTCGCTGTTGCCCGGTGGCACCAGGGTGGCGGCACCTTTGGCGAGCCCATATTTCATGGCCGCGATGGCCAGCTGCTCATCGCCTGAGATCGGTTTGCACCAGGATTTGGGATAGGTTTTTTCTTCGTCCGGCAGCCAGCTGCGCAGGATCAGGGTTTTCATGGCCAGCAGGCCAGCCCCGGTCTCCTGGATGCGCGCGGCGGTCCGGTCACCCCAACCTGTATTCAGGCCCATGGCCCAATACATCGGGAACAGGACCGTGTCGAAGTCATAGAGGTCCATCGCCTGGAGGGCCATTTTCTCCGAATGGGCAGAGAACCCGATATTGCGGATCAGACCTTCCTTTTTTGCCCACTGGAAGGTCTCCATGGCACCCCCGGGGCCAAAGATCGTCGCCAGATCCTGGGCCGTCGTCAAGGCATGGAACTGGTAGACATCAAAATAGTCGGTGCGCAGATTTTCAAGTGAGGCCAGCAGCTCGCGCCGGGCGCCCTCTGCGGTCCGCTCAGTCGTTTTGCAAGCCAGATGGACGGAGCGACGGTAGGGCTCCAGGGCGGGGCCGAGCAAGACCTCGGCGTCCTGGTAGGACGGGGCGACATCGAAATAGTTGATGCCGCGGTCGATGGCAGCGGCCACGAGGGCATTGGCCTTTTCCTGGGTTTCGTTCATGTGAATGATCGCACCATAGACAACGGGTGTGACCTCTAGTCCGGTGCGGCCCAATTTGAATGTGCGCATGGCTGACCTCCTGAAGCTGTGATTTCTCTTGAATGCAATTCATAGCATCAGTTTATCACAAGTGGGTTACTCAATCGGTCATCATAGATAAATGCTAATAATCGAATAAATATGCTAACATCACTCGAAGGCAATTGGTATCATTAAAAGTATAACAAGATTCCATCGTGACGATGAAGTCAATCAGCGGGACGGCCAAGCCGAAAGGAGAATTCGAGATGAAAAAAGTCAGAATGGGGATTATCGGAGTCGGAGCAGAGGGTGGCATGTACGCCAATTTCCTGATTGCCGGCAAGGTCAGCAACACGGAGCTCGCCGCTCTGTGCGATATTGATCCCAAGAAAAAGACACTGTGTGCGGAAAAGTACCCCGATGTTCCTTTCTTTGACAACTACATCGATCTGCTGGAGAGCGGCCTGGTCGATGCGGTCTGCACCACCGTCCCGCATTACCTGCACCCGGAAATGGGCATCGAGGCCCTGAAGCGCAATATCCATGCTCTGCTGGAAAAGCCAGCCGGCGTCTACAGCAAGCAAGTCACCGAGCTGCTCGACTATGCGGCCACCCGCCCGGAACTGACCTTTGGCATGATGTTCAACCAGCGCACCAATCCGCTCTATCAGCGGCTCAAGGAGATCGTCGCCAGCGGCGAGATCGGCAATATCCGCCGCTCCACCTGGATGATCACCACCTGGTGGCGTCCGCAAGCCTACTACAACCAGAGTGCCTGGCGCGCCACCTGGGGTGGTGAAGGTGGCGGCGTGCTCGTCAACCAGGCCCCGCACCAGCTTGACCTGTGGCAGTGGATCTGCGGCATGCCGACTGCGGTGACCTCCCAGCTCAAGTTTGGTTTCCAGCGCGACATCGCCGTCGAAGACGACGTCATCGCCCTGACCGAATACGCCAATGGCGCCAGCGGCGTTTTCGTCACCTGCACCCACGATCTGCTGGGTACAGACCGCTTTGAAATCCTCGGTGACAAAGGCAAAATCGTCGTCGAGGGCAGCAAAAAAGCGACCGTCCGCGTCCTGAGCAAGACCGAAAACGAAATCAACCGTGAAATGACGGTTGAGGATGTTGCCAATCTCTTCATGGGCAAAAAGGTCGACAAATACGAAGTCAGCGAATACAGTTTTGAAAACACCCAGCATCCGCTGGAACAGCATCCACTGGTTTTTGAAAACTTCGCCGCCAACATTCTCGATGGGACACCGCTGCTGGCCCCCGGTTCCGATGGCATCCGCAGTGTCCAGCTGGCCAATGCGATGCACATGTCCGCGTTCGTCGGCCATCGTGTCGAATTGCCGGTCGATGAAGATCTCTACCTGGCAGAACTCAACAAGCGAGTTGCCGCAGAAAAGGAAAGAGGCTGAGCATGACGCAAGGAAAAATTGGCGTTCAACTGTCGACCATCAAAGACAAAATCAAAGAACTAGGCGTCTACGAATCGATGCGCCAGCTGGCAGAAATCGGTTACCACAGTGTCGAGGTCTCACAGATCCCGACAGATCGCGCCAGCCTGACGGAGCTCAAACGGGCTTGTGCGGATTTCTCGATCGATGTCTCGGCGATGTCGGCTCATCTTGAGCTGATGCCGGGTATGGGGACGGAATCGCTGACGACCGACTTTGACAAGATCGTGGATGACTGCAAGTTTTTGGACTGCAACTTTCTGCGCATCGGGATCATCCCATTCAATCTGATCGAAAGCAAAGATCTGGTCGTGGAGTTCGCCCAGAAATGTGATGCGGTAGCCCAGCGCCTTTCCGAGCACGGGATTGACCTGTATTACCACAACCACCACATCGAATTCATGAAGATGGATGGCGAGTATGTCTTGGACATCATCAAGAATCATGCCACCCGGATGGGCTTTGAGCTCGATGTCCACTGGATTCAGCGCGGCGGTGAAGAACCGTTGAAAATCATCAAACAGTATGAAGGTTGTGTCAAGCTGCTGCACCTGAAGGATTTCCGCATCACCAAGCTCGATGCCAGCCCACTGGCCAAAGGGGATCTCCCTGGTTTCATGCAAGGATTCCTCGGATTGATCGAATTTGCCGAAGTCGGCGAAGGGAACCTGGATTTCAAGGCCATCATCGATACTGGTCTGGCATGCGGAGCCAAGTACTTTTTTGTCGAACAAGATTCGACATACGGTCGTGACGCTTTTGAGAGCCTTAGGATTTCAGCAGACAATCTGCGCAAACTGGGCTACGGCGACTGGCTCTGATCGCTCGTTCCCTGACCATCATCACCAACAGCATTCAGGCTGGACTGTTCATGGACGGTCCGGCCTGAATTTTTGCGATAGGCAGTCGGAGTCATCTGATAGTGGAGGCGAAACAGACGCGAGAAATAATTGGTATCTGTATAGCCGACATAGGCCGCGATGCTCTGGATGCTCAGATTGGTTTTGCGCAGCAGGTCGGTTGCTTCGCTCAGACGATGCTGATGGATGTAGGTTGTGATCGATTGATGGAGTTCCTGCTTGAATACGGTTGATAGGTAATTGGGCGAACAGCCAATTTCGGCTGCAATGTCCTCAACCGTGAGACTTGCGGTCAGATTCAGATGAATGTAATTCAACGCCTTGCGGACCAGCAGGGAATCGGTCTTGTTCTGCAGTCGATTCACTCGTTCACTGTAAGATCTGACCATTTGCACCCGTAACCGGTTGATTTCCTGGACCGTCCGGCATTGTTCGATCTGGCGGGCAAAATCACCTGACAGAGCGTCGAGGTAGACCGGATGGACACCTGCTTGCTGGGCTGTCTTGCGCAACAAGGCGCCCAGGACAAAACAGAGGTTGCGTTCATCGCGCAACCGTTCCCCGGTCCGGATATGGCGGGCACCCGTGCGCTTGAGCTCTGCAAGCTGCTCCAGCGCTTCGCGGCTGTTCCCATGTGCGACAGCGGCCAGCATTTTATCCTCCAGAACATAGCTGTTCTCAATCAATTGCAGATTGGCTGTCTGGCCCTCCTTGGGCGGATAGGAAAGAGACGCGGCTGCAATAGGCAGGTGATGGAAATGGTGGTAGTTGACGTGGGCCGCCGGACCTTCCACCACCCTGAACAAGATTTGCAAAGCCGTGAAGATCGGCAAGTCCTCACTGACCGGGATGAAATTCAAATAGTTCTGCAAGGCTGCCTGCTGGCTGTAATCCAGCTGATTGGCGACCAGAAGGGTGTGGATCTGGCTTTTGTCCGGCAAGGCATTCAAATACGGTCCGCAAAGCAAAACCTCATCCCTGATGCGCAGCGCCAGATATTGGCAATTGAAGGGATCCGTCAACTGATATAAATCACCCCGATGCATCCCGGCAATCTGCTCTTCCAGGAAGTGTGGTGTCGAAAAGGCGGGATTTTGCCAGTTCAGGTGCTCTTGGAGCTCGGTAATAGGGACAGCCAGAAGATACGTCCGCAGGCCAAGCAACTGCTCAATATTGGCTCTTTCCAAATCGATCAGCTCGCGCACTGATAAGCTCCTTCAGGTGAAATCTATGCAAATTATAACAAAAACGGGATGCAGTGAGGGGAGGGAAGTAACCGGCTCTTTACTTTGCGCCGTGAAAAACAATGCACGGATGCAACCTGGAACAGTTGGTGGTCGTTACCAGGATCGTGTCCAACTTTTGGATTGCGATTCATTGGGCTGGGGGTGGCCCAGTTTCTGGAAAAGGGCCAGAGGTTGGGCTGGGGGTGGCCCCACCGACGGCAAATGCCGTAGTGGGGGTCGGTGCACTCTTTTGGAAAGACCAGGCCCAGGCCCGTGAAGCTTACAGCCGCAGGTGTTTTCGCGCCGCCGGTAGTTCTTGCCGATTTGGTGCACCGACCTTGATCGGGCAATTGCCGCCGCTGGGTCGGAACACCATTTTGGAAAGTCCTGGTCCCCGAACAGCAAAGCTTACAGCCGCAGGTATCTTCGCGCCTCCCGGTAGTTCTTGCCGATTTGGTGCACCGACCCCCATCGTGGAAATTTCCGTCCAGAGTGCCAGACCTAGCGCCAGGGGTGGCCCAGTTTCAGGAATGTGGGCCAGACCAGCAGCCAATCCTGGCATCCCACAAATCTTTCATACCCTCGTGACCACTCTTATTGGAATCCGCTGCATTTTTTACATGCCGTTCCCGGAATCAGATCAAGAACCAAACAAAAACAGGCATAAAATCATTGTAAAATTGGGAAAATGGTATTTAACTCACACATGAGGAGGACCTGACATGAAAAAGATCGGTTTTATTGGTGTCGGCGTCATGGGCAAGTCCATGGTGCGTAATTTAATGAATCAGGGTTATGTTGTCAGCATCTACGCCAGAAACATGGCAAAAGTACAGGATGTCCTGGCCGAGGGAGCCATCTGGAGTCCGAGCATTGCAGATTGTGCGGCTGACAAAGATGTGGTGATTACGATCGTTGGCTTCCCCCGGGATGTCGAGGAGGTCTATTTCGGAAACAATGGCATTCTCGACACGGTTAGTCCTGGTACCTGTCTGATCGACATGACTACCACCAGTCCTGAACTGGACCAGAGGATCTATGCTGCGGCCTTGGCTAAAGGTGTCCGCATGCTTGATGCTCCGGTGACCGGAGGGGACAGTGGTGCCCAAAATGCCCGATTGACCATCCTTGTGGGTGGACAAAGGGAAGACTTTGATGCTTGCCAGGATGTGTTCTCTGCCATGGGAAGAAAAATTGTCTACACTGGCCCTTCTGGCAGTGGCCAGCAGACGAAGCTGGCCAATCAGGTGGCGATCGCTGGTGCCATCGCTGGTGTTTGTGAGGCCCTTACATTTGCCCGGAAAGTGGGGCTGGATCCCGCCCTGACTCTCGATGCCCTTTCCAGTGGCGCAGCTGGCAGTTTCCAGATGTCCGCCAATGGGCCGAAAATGATCCATGGGGATTTTGAACCTGGATTTTATCTCAAGCATTACGTGAAGGATTTGATGCTGGCCCAAGATGAGCTGGGTAAAAAAGAAACTGAGCTGAAGGTATTGGATGATGTGCTGAGCATGTACCGTAAGCTTGAGCAACAGGGCTTGGGCGATGAAGGAACCCAGGCGCTGATCAAGTATTACCAGAACTGAGTCGTGGCAACTCACTCTCCGTACGGGCTCTTGCCACCTGATAAAGTTTACTGGTAGATCCGGCTGCAAATGGCGCAGCCCGTCGGGGTATTGGCAATGCCGCCGAGGGCTGTTTCCCGCAACTCCATGGGCATCCGCCGGCCGACTCTGTACATGGCTTCGACGACCTCGTCGAAGGGGATAATGCTCGGAATTCCAGCCAGGGTGATCTCGGCGCTGATCAGGGCATTGGCTGTGCCGAGGGCATTCCGTTTCTGGCAGGGGGATTCGACCAGTCCGGCGATCGGGTCGCAGACCAGGCCCATGACGTTTTTCAGAGCGGTTGCGGCAGCATCCAGCGTCTGGTGCGGCGTGCCGCCGAGGACTGCAACGATACCGGCAGCTGCCATGGCCGCAGCGGAGCCGGTTTCTGCCTGGCAGCCACCCTCGGCACCCGAGACCGTGGCATTGCGGGTGATGAGCATGCCAATCGCACCGGCAACGAACAAGGCTTCGAGGATCTGGTCATCGCTCCAGCCATAGTGTTCCGCAGTGGTCAGGATCGATCCGGGCAGAATCCCGCAGGAACCAGCCGTCGGAGCTGCGACGATCAGGCCCATCGAGGTATTGACTTCCATGACACCCATGGCTGCGCCGATGGCTTTGGACACCAAGGGTCCGCACACAGTGGGCCCGGCATCGGTTCGAGCCTGGAGCTTTTTGGCTTCGCCACCCAAAAGGCCGCCCATTGAGCGCAGTGTTTCCGTGCGGGCTCGCTCGATCGCCTGGCGCATGACTGCATGATTGCTCCTCATTTCGTCCCGGATCATGGCTTCACTGGAACCAAAAAGCGCCATCTCCCGTTCGATGCAGATCTGAGCGATTGACTTGCCAGTGTCAGAACAGAGTTTTTCCAGTTCAAGGCCATTTTTAAAATTCATGCTAGTCATCGACCTTTCATCGCAGGGATACGACAGTAGCGGACTCAATCAGATCGTGTTTTTCCCGGATCTTGGCTACGGCGGAGGCGGATATCTCTTCGTCCGCTTCAATAATGGTGTAGGCGAAATCGCCCTTGTCTTCGCGGTAAATTCGCATGAAGGCGACATTGATGCCCTCGGAGGCGATACACTGGGTAATATGGGCAGCGACTCCAGGGACGTCACGCTGTTTGACAATCAGGGTGTAGAATTCGCCGGAGAATTCAACCCGCAGGCCATTCAGCTGGACGATGTTGATGCCGCCACCGCCAACAGATTCGCCGATCATTTCCACCTGGTGGCCATCCGCGACTGTGATCTGCAGTTTGACGGTGTTGGGGTGAAAACCTTCGCCCAAGTCCGTCGGGATAAAGGCATATGTGATACCCATTTCTTGCGCCTTGCTGAAGGCGTCGACAATCCTCGGATCTTCGGTCGAGTAGCCGAGGATACCTCCCAAAAGAGCCCGGTCTGAACCGTGGCCGCGATAGGTCTTGGCAAAGGAGCCGTGGAGGAAAAATTGCACATCCTTGATCGGGTCGCCAGCGATTTTCCGGCCTACCAGGGCGATGCGCACGGCTCCGGCTGTGTGTGAGCTGGATGGGCCGATCATACGTGGTCCGATGATATCGAAAACACTCAGGTTTTTCATAATGGGACTCCCGGTTAACGGTGATCGTTTTTTTTCATTATACAAGAATTTGGGTAACCTTTTCCTCTCTGCATATTTATTGTCTGTAAGATATAATATGTGTGTGCTAAGTACACCTGCCTGGCAGATCTCACCGGCAGGGGGGAGGCAATGATCGTGACTGAGCCAGATTTGCACCCAATTTGCCCCAGGTTTGAAAAGACCTTTTTGCTGCTCGGCAAACGCTGGACGGGACTGGTTATCCGGGTCCTGCTCGAGCGACGGCTGCGGTATGGTGAAATCGAGCAAGCCATCCCGGGGATCAGCGATCGACTCTTGACCGAACGGCTTAAGGAACTGATCCAGGAAGGGATCATCGACCGCACTGTCATCGACCAGATGCCTGTCCGGATTGAGTATGGACTGACAAAAAAGGGCCTTTCGCTGGCTAAGGCTTTGGATCCGCTCCAGGCTTGGGCTGAGGATTGGATCGAATAAGCATCCCATTTGGCTGAGAATTGCCATATTGAGCCAGATCCTCAGGCCAATGCCAACGCGACCCGTTCGCGTTGGCTTTTTTTATGCCCAGGAACCAAGCAAGCAGGCATGGGTGCCGTATGTCCGAATTTTTGCCCGCTGTTCATCCCGGCAAACCTTCACATAATCCATCTTTTACATTCACGTGATCAACACAGACACGGTTTAATCTGTTTGCTGTAGACACCCTGTTCACATCTTGAATCTGTGAGGTACATCCCGTGGCTATCGAAACATTCAACCGCTATGAAAACAAATACCTGGTTGGGCAAGGGACCTGGGAGGAGCTGCAGCGCCAGCTGCTTGAGCACATGGCGCCTGACGCCTACAACCAGAACGGCAGGACCTATGCAATCAGCAATCTCTACTATGACACTCCTGACCACCACTTGATCCGGACCTCTCTGCAGAAACCGGTCTACAAAGAAAAACTCCGGCTCAGAGCCTATGGTGTACCTGAGCTGGGGGATCCAGTTTTTCTGGAAATCAAGAAGAAATGCCAGGGTCTTGTCAACAAACGACGCAGTCCCATCCTGCTGGAGGATGCCTATGCTTTTATCGACCGCGGTTTGCTGCCAGCGGAGCGTTCCTGCCAGAATCAGCAGGTGCTGCGGGAAATCGCCTATCTTTTGAGCCAATTTGAACTGAGACCCAGCCTGTACCTGGCCTATGACCGCCTGGCCTTTTTTGACCGGGAAAACCGCGACTTACGCCTTTCCTACGACACCAATATCCGTTCGCGGCGCACTCGCTTGCGTCTGGAATCAGACGATCAGGGCGAGCCGCTACTGGCGCCCGGACAGGGATTGCTTGAAATCAAAGTGGCAGGTAATCTACCGTTCTGGCTGGCTCGCCTGCTGTCCGATTTCCAGATCCGGCCAACCAGTTTTTCCAAATACGGGACCGAATACAAACACCAGCTCATCCAGACAGCCCCCCGGTCCGCAGCTTTCTATCCAGTCCCGGTGCCTCGTGCCGCTGGGCTTTACCCTCTGGGACGATAAGGAGAAAACAGTACATGCTTGACTCGCT
>CAZCMX010000030.1:8625-26224 GCA_964499985.1 uncultured Mageeibacillus sp. | reverse complement strand
GGAGTCAACCAGGTGCAGGTCCCAGATTTTTTCATAGAGTGTTTTCCCTGACATATCGGATCTCCTTGCTGATCGGCAGTGGCTGCCTGCGACCACCTGGCGCAATGGCAGCTGCAAACGATTCTGCGTTGATTCATTCAAAATTATAGGTTGGGCCCCATTTCCCGGCAAGTCAAAGGAGACGATGAAAACCCAACGATTACTGACTTGCCGGGCCGAATCCTCGTTTTGAGGGGCTGCAAGGCTGTTTATCTGAATCTCCTGGCACTGGTCTTTGGCCTTCGCAGCCAGGAAAACCGATGTTCAGGCCAGGACGCGTCTGAACCGGTAAGTCCAGAAAGGCAATTCAACCTGAAGGCGTTGCTCCAGCTGTTGGCGCAGATCCATCAGCATGTCCAGCTCCTGGTCAGAGGGTTCAACTTGGCCATAGAGCAGGCGGCTGATGGGCCACAACACATCCGGCAATGGCAGCTGCTCCAGGCGGACATAATCCTGGGCACGCGACGCAAACTGGACCAGCGTTTCACCCGCTTCAGGAGCCACACCGATCAAGGCCAGCTGCGCCAGGATGTCTTGGCAGAGGAAATACAGCCGGTTCGACCGGTCCGGGAAATGCCGCACCAGCCAGGCGGGCAAAAATCTTTTCTGATGTCGATATCTGGCAAGTTTCAAAGCCACACCGCCCATGACCAGCAACAAGGGAAGGATCAGGAGACTCCAGAGCCAGCGGTATGCTGTCCGGCTGTCCTGGCTGGCCGTCTCTGTGCCTGTGTCTGCCGATCCATCTGGCATTGGCTCTGGTTTTTCGGGCATGGTTTCCAGGTCACGCGGCGGGGCCTCGGGCGCGGCAGGTGTCGCGTCAAATGGCAGCCAGCCGATGCCGGCAAAATAGAGCTCGGCCCAGGCATGGGCGGCCTGGCCGGTCGCCAGGAATTGGGCGGAGTCGCTGCCCGGTGATATGGCGACACCTTCGACAAAGCGGGCCGGGATGCCGATTGAACGGGCCAGAATGACCATGGCTGAGGCATAGTGAACGCAATAGCCGCGCCGGGTTGTGAGGAAATCGGCAACAAAATCGCTGCCAGCCGGGGGCACAACGGTATCCTGGGCATAGGTGCCAAACGTCTGCAGATAGTGTTCGATCGTCGTGGCTTTGGCATAGGTTGAATCGACCGGATCGGTCAGGGACCGGGCCAGCTCTGGGACTGTCGGCGGCAGGGACACGGGCAGTTGCAGATAGTGGGACTGGATGTCTGTATAGTAAGGGTCATCTTGAGGCGCCAGGGTGCGTTCATAATTTAAAAGCGCCTGTTCGAAACCTTCGCGCCGCCGGTCGAGATAAAGGCTCTGGATGGTATAGGCTTCCCCTTGGGCCAAGGTTGCAATGGTGAACAGATCACCATCCCGGGTGAAAAAGGGTACGGTCTGGACCGGATCGCCGAGCCTGATTTTTTGCACGAGTCCGGTCTGGAACAGGGTCATCTGTGTGCTGCGATGCTGGATTTTGACTTCGATATCACCGCGCCAATAGCTGGCAAACTGACGGCCAGCCTGGCTTCTGGTCAGTGGATCAGCAAAGGACGCCCGCTGCTGGATTCGCCAGACCGGGCTGCCATAGCGGAAACTGTCCTGAAGCAGGCGCTGCCAGCTCGAGCCGGTGTAAATGGATCGCGTGCTGCCTTTCAAAAGCAGCGAGCGGGTGCTCACAGCCATCAGGATCGGCTGGCGACTGGGGTTCACCGGCCCGCCCAGCTGGGTATCCGGATTGTCATAGCCATAATAAACCAGGTTATAGGTTGGCCAGCCGCGGCCAGAACGGCCCAGGTATTGCCAGAGGTCCTGGAGGTCCTGGACCCAGTAGGACAGGGCCGGCAGGCGCCAGTTCTTCGTATTGTCCGGGATCAGATAGTTGGCGGACAGCAAAACAAGGGCCACCAGGGTCATGGCGAGAATCTGCATCGCGCCACGGGGCAGAACGGGTTCTCCTGGATGTTCACGCGCGATCAGAAGGACCAGGCGGCGCGGCATCTGGACCAGACTGGCTGCCACCAGCAGGAGGGTCGCCGGCCACGCCTGAGGCCAAAGAACCAAAACCAGGCCCAGACCCAGCATGGCTGGAAGCAGGTAGGGCAGCATGCGATGGTTTCTTCGCGCCAGCGCAAACATCGCCCCGCTCACAGGCAAGCTCAACAGGGTCTGCGGCAGATAACGGAGCACCGGCGCAGGGGTTTCCCATTGGGAAAAGACCGCAAACCATTCCCAAAGGCCAACCAATTGCTGTGAAAAAGCCTCCGCTCCCAAGCTCAGCCGGATCAGGAGCAAGGCCGCGGGCAACAGGATGAGCGGCAGCAAAAGCATCAGCCACCCGTGCAAGCGAGTCAGGCCCAGCGACAGCGCAGCCAGGCCAGCGCAGTTGAGAACCGTGCTCAGCAGGGTTGCCGGGTAACCACGCCAGATCCAGACGAACTGGAGCAGTCCACTGGCCAGAAGAACAGAAACCACTGTATCGACCCAGGGCTCCAGAGCCTCCTGCAGATGGCCCGTCCGGCCAGGAAGAACCCCAGAGCGCCTGATTTTGCCCCCTCCGTTCATGGATTCACTTGCTCCGACCAAGGCTGGCCATAGCGGTATACCAGGACTGGGAGGCCTTTTTGCCGAATCTGGGCGCCCGCTGCTTTGCTGTCAAAATTGGGGTTCGTCCCTTTTTCGGCAGACTCCGGCAGGGCGAGGATGACTTGGCAGGGCCGGCCGGGCCGGTTATGCCGGGCAAGCAGGGGCAAGATGGGGTCGATGCTGTTTTTTTCGTGGGCAGTGGTCAGGAGGAAAATCGTCCGGGCGGACTCGAGCAAGGCACGGCCTTTGGACAGCAGGTCAGGCAGAGGCACCGGGGCGGTAAAAGGCAGGCCACCCAGCCAGGCACGCAAAGCTTCAAAATCCTGCAAAGACTGGGCCGTGCGGGTTTCGACCAGATGGGGGCCCTGATTGCTGAGCAGACGCACAGGGATGTGCTGGCTCAGATAGGCATGGAGCAGGGTGCAGGCCGCACTACACAGGGCATCAGCAGCTTGCCAGGCTCGCCGGCCGGGCCAGGCCGGCTGGGAAAAATCGAGGATCAGGAGCACTTGTGGCTCGATCGCCTGGCCGTACTGGCGCGTCAGCAGCGTTTGCTGGCGCAGCGAGGCTTTCCAGTGGATCTCACGCCGGGAATCTCCGGGCTGATACGGACGGATAGTCGCATAGGGCTCGGAATTGTCATCACTGGGCCGGGCCAGATGGGCTGCTGCTTGCCGGACCTGGACCTGGCCCGGTGGCGTGACACCGGGATCAAAGCTGGGCAGAACCAGCAGCTCAGGCATCCGGTAATACGGCAAATGGCGCAGGTCAAAGGGCAGGCGGACCAGATTGAAGCAATCGATGAAATCGATCACGGTCATCCCGACCTGGTAAAGGCCGCGATAGGGGCAATGGAGCGGCACGTCAAAGTCTCTCTGGCTATGCGGAGCCAGGTTGAATTCCAGGCGGGCAGGTTCGGGATCTTCAGCCCGATTGATCTGAATCCGCAGCAAAGGATAAGGCAAGGCTTTTTCATTGTGAATCTGCAGCTGCAGATGGACGCGATCGCCATGCAGGACTTGGCTGGCACTGGTTTGCTGGAGGAAGGAAAATGTCCAGGCGGCATAAAGATTGACCAGCAAAGCCAAAAGAGCCAGCAGGATCAGGGCCAGAAACAAGACAAAAAACGGACGTTCGCCACTGGTCAGTCCAGCCAGGAAAAATAAGCCAGCCAGACTGTAGTACAGGGGGCGCCAATATCGCCAAGCGGATTTCATGTCAGCAGGGGGATTTTGGTTTCGCGGATCAGGCGGCCGAATAGTTTGGCCAGGGCGGTATTGTCCAGGGCCGCTTCCGGCCGCAGGACCAGGCGATGCGACCAGACCGGCTCCAATAGCGACTGGACATCATCTGGAATGACAAAGCTCCGGCCCTCGAGGAAAGCCTGGGCCCGGGCGGCCTGCATCAGGGCGATTCCGCCGCGGGGACTGATGCCCAGCAAGATCGGCTCCTGGACCCGGGTCCAGGCCACCAGGCGGCTGATGTATTCCAGGATCGGATCCGAAACCAGCACCGCTGCACAGGCCAGCTGCAGGGCTTCGATTTCCTGCTCTGTCACGACTGGGGCCAGGGCCTGGACCGGCCGGAAGGTCAAGTGCTGCTGCAAAATGGCCTTTTCTTCGTCCAGGGTTGGATAGCCCAGGTGGATTTTGAGCAGAAAACGGTCAAGCTGGGCCTCCGGCAATGGGAAGGTCCCGGCAAATTCAATCGGGTTCTGGGTGGCCAGGACCATGAAAGGCTGCGGCAGCGGATAGGTCTGGCCATCGACTGTGACCTGCCCTTCCTGCATCGCCTCCAGAAGGCTGGACTGGGTTTTCGGACTGCTGCGGTTGATCTCATCCGCCAGGATGACCTGGCTCATGATGGCACCGGGATGAAAGGTCATCGCCCCCTGTTTCAGGTCATAAACATTGTAGCCGGTGATATCCGATGGCAAGACATCCGGCGTGAACTGGATGCGCTGGAACTGCAGCCCCAGCGAACGTGAAAAGGCATGGGCCAGGGTTGTCTTGCCCACGCCAGGCACATCCTCGACCAGACAATGGCCCCGGCAAAGCAGGGCGGCCAAAAGCAGCTGGATGGCCGCCTGTTTGCCGACCAGGACCTGGCCGATATTGTCCTGCAGCTTCCGGGTCAGTTCTGTCATATCCATGCCGTCACCCGACTCCTTCAGCCATGCAGGGTCCGTTCAATGTCCACCATTTTCCGGCGCACCAGATCCGCCAGGGCTTCAAATTCAAAATAATTTCTGGCCGTATTGAATTCGATCACCAGATCAGGGTCATGGCCTGTGCCAAGCACCAGCTTGAAAACACCCAGCAGGAGGCAGGTGTCGAATTCGAGGCATTTGATTTTGGAATACATGATATGGCGGATCCGATACCCACCATAATCGAGCTCGAGCGCGGTCTGGCCCTCTTCGACCACGATCAGGCCTGATGTGGTGGCGATCAGAAGAACCGCCGGGGCATAGATCTGGGTCTTCTTCGCTGCATCCGCATATTCACGCTGGATATTGACCACTTCGAGGATGTCTTCCTTTTCCGCAAAGGACTGCTCCCTTTTCAAAATGGTCTTGAAAATGCTCGGGGTTTCGAAATCGCTGCTCAGGATTTTCTGGATCTTCTGCTCAAGTTCCTGTTTCATTGAAATGCCCTCCCCTCACCACGGATGTGGCATCTTGGCGACCGCTGGCAGAGGAACGCCAACGGTCAAACACTCCGGTCATTTTTATTATACACCGGATTGGGGGGGTGGAGGACAGATCGCAGCCTTGACCACCCCTTCATGGATGGTCGATATCGGTTTGCTCCCGCTCGCAAATATCATACCATTGGGTGTCTTGCGGGTGGCGAATGCAAATGACACGACCCCCATGGTCCCCTTCGAGAGCCAGCAGTTCCGGGAAATATGCCTGGTCAAAGGCAACCGGATTGCCTGGCACCCCGTGATGGCCAGCAGTCAGGATGCCTGCCGGGGTCATGCGGGCCCGGTCCAGAAAGCCGGCCAGGGTTTCTTTTCGCAGCCAGGGTTGGTCCGCCACCAGAAAGACTGCCGCCCGCGGGCCGGGGCTTTGCCGGGCCGAGCCGGCAACGGCGGTCAGGCCGCGGCGGATGCTCAGGGATATTCCAGCCTCCGGCTGGTCGTTCACCACGACAGTGGCACCGATCGCCTCGGCACTGGCCATGATTTCCGGGAAACGCGTGACAACGATGATCCGGCACCGGTCCGGATGATTGTGCCGGTAATCCTCCAGGATCGCCAGACCATGCTGGTAGAGGGGTCTGCCATTCACCAGAGCCAGCAATTTATTCGAGCCATAGCGCGAGCCGAGGCCAGCGGCAAGGTAGATCAGCTCCAGATACCGGTCCATATTCACCTCCAGGCTGCGAGCATATCCTGATATGCAGTCTCACGCTCGACCTGGTCGAGATCCAGGTGCAAGCAAGCGGGCCAGTTGCGCAGCTCATCGAGAACGGGCAGCGATTCCTGCTGGATCACCGCCAGGACGGGCAGGTCCGTCTGGGCAAAGGCCGTCCGGACGGCGGTGAGAAAGGGCTCGACCGATGCTTCGAAGCGACCGATTTCATCGAGCAGCAGGCAGTCGGCAGGGGTTTTCAGCGACTGGTGCAGACAGGAGACACCGAGCGTCGCGAAGGTTTGCGGGATGGCCAGGCTCTGGCCGGGGGCCTGCAGGACACAGATCGGCAAGTCATTGAGCTGGTCCGGGCAGTCCACCAGGCTATGCAGATAATGGCCGCGCCGCTGGCCTGCGATGGCAAAGGGCAGGGTCAGAAAGCCAGCGGGCTGCCAATTGAGCTCGGTCAGCAAGCGCTGGGCCAGGGTCGACTTGCCGCTGCCACGGCGGCCGGTGAGTGTGATATGCATCAGGCGTCCTCCTCCCTTCTAACCTTCGCTGCCAGATGGCCAGGTCATGGAACAGGCATAGTGTCTCGGGCTTCGGCATGGAGCGGTTCGAGACTGACCAGCCGCCGTCCATCGGGCAGCATATGGACAGACAGTGGTCCATAGAGCAGTCTGAGTTTGCCTGCGATCTGAGCGGGAGACTCCCGGGCTGGGTCGATCTGGGCGATGATCTGGCCGTTTTGCATCAGCTCGATATGGTCACATAAATCGAGCGCCAGGCTCGGATCATGCAGGATCAGAAGGCCACTGTGCTGGTCTTCCTGCAGGATGGTGCGGATCGTCCTGAGTGTTTCATAGCGGACGCGAAGATCCAGCGCCGTATCCGGTTCATCGAGGAGCAGGACGTCCGCCTGCTGGACCAGGCTTCTGGCCAGAAGAACACGCTGGCGCTGGCCTTCAGAGAGATGGGTGTAATCGGCGGCGGCCAGGCCAGCCAGGCCGAGGCGGTCGAGCACAGCCCGAGCCTTCTTGCGCTGGCTTTTGGAGTACGAGCCGAAAAGGCCCATCACTGGATTGAAGCCCATCAGGACGATTTCTTCAACCTGGATCGGGAAGGCAAATTGCTGACGTTGCGGCAGATAGGCCAGATGGCGGGCCCGTTCGCGGCTATTGGCCTGGGACAGATCGCTGTCATTGACCCGGATCAGGCCCCGATGGGGAATCAAGCCCATCAAGCCCTTGAGCAGGGTGCTTTTACCAGACCCATTGGGGCCAAGCAAGGCCACCAGGCTGCGGTCAGGCACTTTTAGGGAGAGGGGTGCAGTGGCAAAGGACTGGCGATGGCCAGCCAAATCCGGGTTCCCCAGCTCGGCTTCAGAATAGCCGGCCTGGAAATTTTGAATCAGCAGGCTCATGGCAAGCGGCCTCCGCGGCGGACCAGGGAAACCAGGACCGGCACCCCGATCAGGGAGGTCAGGATGCTGACCGGAATCTCGGCCGCTGCCAGCGAGCGGGCCAGAATATCCGCGGTCAGCAGGAGGCCGGCCCCAACCAGGCCACCGAAAAGCCAGACCGTGCGGTCATTGCGGCGATAGACCAGGCGCGCGACATGCGGCGCGATCAGGCCGATAAAGGATATCAGGCCAGTGGCTGCCACGGTTCCGGCCACGACCAGGGTGGACAGGCCCAGGAGCAAAGGGCGGACGAGGTGCAAATGGACGCCCAGGGCCATGGCCTCGGTGTCTGACAGGGCCAGCAGCGACACTTGGCGACTCAGCAGGATGAGCAGGATCAGGGCCGGCAAGGTTGCAGCCAGAAGGCCCCCAGCCTTGGCCAGGGTCATCGTGCCGAGGCCGCCCATGGTCCAGAACTCAATGGCCGCCAGGGTATTGTGCGGATCGGCGACTGATTTCAGCAGCATCAGCAGGGCCTGGGCCAGGGCATTGACGGCCAGGCCGGACACGACAAAGGTCGCCAGCTGGCGATGGCTGCCACTCTGGGCCAGGAAGATGGCCAGGGCGACCGCCAGCAGACCACCGGCAAATGCGCCAAGGGTCACCGGCAGGACGCCGCTGCCCAGAAAAAGGATCGCCGCAGCTGCCCCGACACTGGCCCCACTCGAGACCCCCATGATATCCGGTGAAGCCAGGGGGTTTTTAAATATGGTCTGCAGGACGGAGCCCACCAGCGAAAGGCCAAAGCCGGCGTAGAGCGCAACCAAGGTCCGCGGCAGACGCAGATTGAACAGGACGGAACGGGCCAGCGCAGCCTGGCCAGCGAGCGCCGGGTCGGCCGGCATATGTTGGCCCGGCAGCACGAGACGCCAGTCGATCGGGAAACGTCCAGCCAATAACGACAGGATCGCCAGCAGCGCCAGCAAAACCAGGAGCAAGCCCCAGCGGGATCGCAAGGCAGCGGGGCGATGAGAATCAGAATCCATAGAATTCCTGGTAGAAGTCAGTCACGTCCTGCTCAAAATCAGCCTGGCTGTACTGGTCCGGATAGAGGATGCTGGCCAGGTAAAGCTGGCCGAGGACGCCAGACGGAACAGGTGAGTCCCAGGCTTCATAGTCCTTTGGCATCTGGTAGACTTGTTTGTTTTGCACAGCAGTCAGATCAGCCAAGGCCGGATCTGACAGGACATCTTCGATGGAGTAAACGGCCTCCGGCACCAGGACAATCAGGTCGGGCTGCCAGGCCAATAGCTGCTCATACGAGATTTCGGCCCAGTAATTGTCCTTGAGCGCAGCGGCGACATTGTCAGCTCCGACCGCAGTCAAGAGCGAGGCCTGGTACATGGCAGGTCCGGCCGTGGACAGCAGGGCACTGTTTCCTGCCAGATAGACTCGCTTGGCAGACCCTTCCGCAGCCGTCGCAATCGACTTGGCCTTTTGCGCCAGCTTGTCATTTTGGGCGAGAAGCGCCTCTGCGCGGTCGGTGGTGCCCGTCGCAGCACCAACCAGGCGGATGGCTTCCGCAAGCAGGTCGCCATTTTCCGGATTAACCGCCAGGACGGCAAGGCCCATGCCGGACAGCGTTTCAATGGCATCCTTGAGCCGGGCTGGCAGGATGACCAGATCAGGCTTTAAAGCCAGCGTGCCTTCAATCGAAAAGTCCTTTGCCGTGCCAACATTGGGCAGATCAAGAAGCGCCGGCGCACTCTTGGCATAGATCGGGCGCTGGCTGGCCTTGGCTTCGATGCCGACCAGCTGATCCTCGAGGCCGAGGGCGATCAGGAGCGACGATGAGATATAGTAGCCACTGACCAGGCGCTGCGGCTTTTGCTCCAGGGTCACGCTGCGGCCGAGCTGGTCGGTGACCGTGATGGGAAAGGAGGCCGGTTGGGGCGCTGCTGTTGTCTGCGAGGGCTCGCTCATGGCTGGCTCGGTCACCTGGGTAGCTGGGGTGGCAGTGGTTGAAGCCGGTGAACGGGCAGGTCCAGCGCTGCAGGCCGTCAGAAGGGCCAGGATCAGGACCAGAGCGGGCAGCAGAGTCGTCATCTTTTTCACGTGGTCAGAGTCTCCTTCAATCTATCCTGTGATGCGGCAAGATCACCATTCTAATGATTTTATCGGTCCCGCTATGATAAAGTAAAGATGAAAAATCTGACCGGCTGCTTGCACACCGGCCAGGAACAGAGGTACTCATCATGTTTGAAATTCGCCAGGTGGTGACACCTGAAACTTTAGCCGAGGCCTATGCCGCACTGATGGCCAATCGCAACAATCGCATCCTCGGCGGCTGTGCCTTCCTCAAGCTGGGCCACAAACTGATCAACCAGGGGATCAGCCTGGAAAAACTCGGGCTGGACCATATCCACCAGCAGGAGGGCTGGATCGATATCGGTGCCACCTGCACCTATGGCCAGCTGTCGGCCAGTCCCGTGATCCAGGCTTATGCCGGTGGCGTCATCGGCCAGGCGCTGCAGCCGATCGTCGGGGTCCAGCTGCGAAACCGGGTCCAGGTGGGCGCATCGGTTTTTTCCCGCTATGGATTTTCCGATTTTCTGCCGGTCCTTCTGGTCTTGGGGGCTGAAGTGACATTGCACCAGGCTGGCCGGATGCCCCTTGAAACCTATCTGGCCCAACCGCTGTCGCGCGACATCCTGGTCGCCATCCACCTGCCGGATCGGCCCCTGGCGGCAGCCTGCCAGAGTCTGCGCTATACGGCCAGCGATCTGCCAGTCATCAATTGTGCCGTTGCCCGTGACGAGGCCAGTGGCGCCTGGCGGCTCGCCATTGGCGCCCGGCCCGGCCGTGCCCAGCTGGTTGCGGCAGCCGGTCTGCTGCTGACTGGCACAGCCCCATCCGGGACAGCAATCGAACAAGTCACCGCTGCCATCGGCCAGATGACCTTTGGCAGCAATGCCCGGGCCAGCGCCGCCTACCGCCAGGCCATGGCCAAAGTCCTGGCCGTACGGGCGATCGAGGAGATGGCAGCATGCTGATCCAATTAACCGTTAACAATAAAAAACATGCCGTCGAGGTCGACCCGGCTGATGTCCTGCTCGATGTCCTGCGCAATCTGGGCTACAAGTCCGTCCAGCGTGGCTGTGACACCAGCAACTGTGGTCTTTGTTCCGTTCTTGCCGACGGTGAACCGGTTTTGTCCTGCTCGGCCTTGGCCTGGCAGGTCCAGAACCAGAGCATTCAAACGATTGAAGGACTGCATGATGAGGTGGAGCAGGTCGCGAGCTGTCTGGCCGCCGAGGGTTCCGACCAGTGCGGCTATTGCAGTCCGGGCCTGATCCTCTCCACCATCGCCCTGAAAAACAAGTTGCTGGCGCGTTCCGCCGATGCCGTCCGGACCGTCAGTGATGAGGAGATCAACCAGTATTTGCTCGGCAATCTCTGCCGTTGCACCGGCTATGTCGGCCAGTTGCGCGCCATCCGCCGTTATCTGGCCGGACCGGATGCCAGGCCGGTTGAAGCCACCGTCATCAATCCCGCTCCAGCCAGAAGCGACGGCCAGGCGGTCGTCTTGCCTGGCCTGGCGAGAGGAAAATCGGTTGGCAAAGCGGTCGAGAAGCTCGACAGCCGTTCGATTCTGCATGGCAGGTCCGTCTATACCGATGACCTGGCCGCCCCGGATGCGCTGGTGGTCAAGCTCCTGCGTTCACCGCATGCCCATGCCCGCATCCGCAGCATCGACACCAGCAAAGCGAAAAAAGTGCCCGGCGTCGAGCTGATCCTGACCTGGGAGGATGTGCCCCAGACGCGGTTCACGCTGGCCGGCCAGTCCTATCCCGAGCCATCCCCCTATGACCGCCTGATCCTTGACCGCGAGGTCCGCTATGCCGGCGATGAGGTGGCGATTGTTGCTGCCGAGTCCGAGCGCGCCGCCCTGATGGCCTTGCGCCTGATCAAGGTCGATTATGAGGTCTTGCCTGCTGTTCTGACGATCGATGAGGCCCTCAAGGGCGAAACCCTGGTCCATGAGCCGGACCATCTGGTCTTCAACTTGCCGGACAGTATCGGGCTGCCGGACATCGCCCACAATATTGTCGGAGCCCATGACTATACCTTCGGGCCGCACGATGCCTCGGTTTTTGACGCGTGCGACGTCGTGCTGGAACGGACCTACCAGACCCAGGCCCAGGCCCAGTCGATGATGGAGACCTTCCGCAGCTATTCCTACCTCGACCAGTGGAACCGCCTGGTTGTGATTTCCTCGACCCAGGTCCCCTTCCACATCAAGCGCCAGCTTGCCCTCGCCCTTGGCCTGCCCTCCGGCCGGATCCGTGTGATCAAGCCCCGGGTCGGGGGTGGCTTTGGGGCCAAGCAAACCTCGGTTTCGGAGATTTTTCCGGCCATCGTCACCTTGAAAACCGGCAAGCCGGCCAAAATCGTCTATACCCGCCAGGAGACCTATATGGCCTCGAACAGCCGCCATGCGATGCGGGGCACCGTCAGGCTCGGCGCGGATCGCGACGGCACGATCCGGGCCCTGACCGTCGATGTCCTCTCGGACCAGGGTGCCTATAGCCTGCATGGCTGGACGACCCTCGGCCTGGTCGGTGAAAAATCGCTGCCCCTGTATAATAAGCTTGAGCATGCCCGTTTTTCGGCCAAAGTCGTCTATACCCATAAAATGCCTGCCGGGGCCTTCCGGGGCTACGGCGCGACCCAGGGCGCTTTCTTTGTCGAGTCGATCGTCAATGAGCTGGCCGACACCCTTGGTATCGATCCAGTCCAGTTGCGTCTTCTCAATATCGTCCGCGAGGGGGAAAAAACGGTCGCCTACGACAAGCATATCCTGAGCAGTGCCCTCGACCGCTGCCTGGTCAAGGGCAAGGAGCTGATTGGCTGGGACCAGACCCCGCGGCGTGAAGTTCTGCCGGATGGCAAAATCCGGGCCACTGGCATGGCGATCACCATGCAGGGCTCCGGAATCGAATATATCGATGTGGCCAATGTCAAGGTCCAGCTCAATGAAAGTGGCGATTTTTCCCTGTTGATGAGCCCGACCGATGTCGGTACCGGCGCCGATACCATCCTGACTCAGATGGCGGCTGAGGTCCTCGCCACGAGCCTGTGCAATATCGCCACCATCGTGGCGGACACCGATGTCACGCCCTATGATCCCGGATCCTATGCCTCGAGCGGCACCTATGTCACCGGCCGGGCGGTGATCGCTGCCTGCGAAGACCTCAGGCGCCAGATCCTCGATGAGGCGGCCAGCCGCTACCAGCTGGAGCGCCAGAAGCTGGAGCTGGGCGATGGCCTGATCCTGGTCCACGACGGCGAGCCGGTCGAATTGCGGGAGCTGGCAGAATCCCTGTCCCTGGGCCCCACCGGTAGAACACTCCTCGGGACTGGCAGCTTTGGCGGCCAGACCAGCCCGCCGCCCTATATGGCCGGTTTTGCCCGGATCGAACTCGATCCGGCCACTGGCCAGGTCCGGGTCCTCGACTATGCCGGGGTCGTCGACTGTGGCCGGGTCATCAATCCCAGCCTGGCCAGGATCCAGGCGGAGGGCGGCATCGTCCAGGGGATCGGACTCGCTCTCTATGAGGATGTCCGCCACGGTAAGAATGGCCAGGTCGACACGAATTCGTTCCTGCAGTACAAGATCCCGACCCGGGCGGATATCGGTCGCATCCAGGTGGCTTTTGAAGAAACACTCGAACCGACTGGCCCCTTTGGGGCCAAATCGATCGGCGAGGTGGTCATCAATACCCCAGCCCCGGCGATCGCCGAGGCCATTTACCAGGCTAGCGGGGTTCGCCTGACTCGTCTGCCGATGCGTCCGGAAGACATCTGGCGCGGGATGCAGGGCTAGTCGGCCGGCGATGGTCGAAGAGCAGGACCTTCAGGCCCACCAGGACGAGGATGGCCAGGCCACAGGCATAGAAGCCAGCCCGGGCGCCCAGTTTTTCCGCAAACAGACCGGCATACAGGTTGCCCAGCGGTGAAGTGCCGCCGAGGACCAGAGCATAGACACTCATCACCCGGCCGCGATATTCATCACGGGTGATGATCTGCAGGTTGGAGCTGCCACTGGTATTGAACAAAATGAAGCTCAGGCCAGCCAGGGCCAGGCCAATGGCAGTCCAGGCTGGCTGGCCGGTCGTGCCGGTCACGATGACCAGAATCCCAGTCGCAACCGGGCCCCAGGCCAGGATGGTGCGGCTGGGTCCGGTACGGCTCAGGGCAGCAATGGCCAGAGCTCCGGCCAGAGATCCAATGCCCAGGGCTGACATCAGAAGGCCAAAGCCACTTTCCTTCAGGCCCAGGATTTCCCGGGCAAAGACAGGCACCAGCACGCCGAAATTGGGGGCAAAGGTCCCGACAATCGCGATCAGGACCAGGGTCTGGAGCAAGGCGCGATTGGCGCCAATATACTGGAGTCCGTCCTGGATCGTGGCGATAACCCCTTGCGGACGGTCTGGCGTTTTCGCCTGGGGCAAGGGCCGGACCAGGAGCAGACTGACAAAAACGACTGCATAGCTGATGGCATTGAGGAAAAAGCAGGCGGCCAGTCCGATGCTGCCCATCAGGATGCCGGCCAGGGCAGGGCCGATCACCCGGGCCAGGTTGAATACGGTCGAGTTGAGCGCGATCGCATTCATCAGATCGGATGGACCGACCATTTCCACGGCAAAGGCATGCCGGGCCGGCATATCTAGCGTCGTGACCAAACCAAGCAGAAACGACAGCACCAGCAAGTGCCAGAAGACGATCTGGCCGGAAAAGACGAGGAGGGAAAGCCCAAGCGTCACGAGAAAAGCGAGAGCCTGGGTTAAAAGCAAAATCTGTTTCTTGGGGAAACGGTCAATGACCACTCCGGCGAACAGGGACAGGAAGGTGACAGGAATAAACTGCATCGCCCCAACCAGGCTCAGGAGAAAGGGTGAACCGGTCAGGTCATAGGCCAGCCAGGGCTGGGCCACATTTTGCATCCAGGTTCCGGTCGTCGAAACCAGCATGCCGAACGAATAATAGCGGAAATTTTTATGCCGCAATGCAGCAAACGGACTGTTCAATATCATGGCCTAGCTCCAAAGAATACGCCCGGATCGCAAGCTTCATCATGCTCAGGAACAATCCGTTCGAATTGCCTCTTTTCATCGTAACAAACAATCCCTCTTTGTCCATGCAAAACCGAGACAAAGTTTGACCGGATGCGGTATAACTAAATTATGGCAAACTTGAGTAAGCCCGATCCTCGAGAGGTTTCGAGAAAGACCATTGCGGAACGACCTGCCATCCTGTGGGGCGTCCCAGCTGTTTTCATGCTGATTTACTCGATCCAGGTCTGGGCTGGCCTGGACTGGCTGGGGGATCTTGTCGCACCCCTGTCACTGGGCTGGGCGCTGATTGTTTTATTCCCGGTTCTGCGCTCGAAAACTCTGAGCCAGCTCACGACATACCTTTTTACGGCTGGCATCTTGTGTTTTACCCTTTTGGAGAGCGTCTGGGCCATCATGAACCAGATCTTGCATCTGGACCCGGCGGCAAGTCTGGTCATGACTGCGCTCTACTTGCTGACCAACCTCTTTTTCCTGATGGCCATCCTCCAGTTTGCCTGGCTCAATTTCCGTCACTGGCCGACGATCCAATTCCTGCTCAATCTGGTCACCGTCAGCCTGATTCTGGCTGGAGCAGTCAGTTATCTTTATTTTGAAAAGCAAATTGTGTTCGACGCGGAACATTGGATTGCCCTGATCTACCTCGGCATTGATACCATCAGCCTGGCGATTTTCCTGGCGTTGGTGATCTCGACCTTGCCCCTGCAGATTGACAAGGGATTCTGGCTGATCTTTGCCGCATTGATCCAGTTTTATGCAGCTGATTTCTTGTATATCACGCAGGTTCTCAATGACCAGTATATTCCCAATGGTCTGGTCGACTGGCTTTACATCGCTTCGATCCTGCTTCTGGCCAATGGCATGCGCAGCAGCCACCATCGCACCTGGAACCAGTCGCCTGACACGGTCAAGCCACAGATTTCCAACGCCCAGTCGATCACCCTGGTCATTCTGATCCTGTCGCTTCCCGTCCTGATTCTGGTCAGCCGCGGAATCAAAGCTTCCGAGCTTCTGTATTTTGCCGCGATCCTGATCATCTACCTGCTGGCCAGCCTGAGCAACCAGACCCATCAGGTCCTGGAGAAGCTGCTCAAGGAGCGAACCGATCACAATGACGCGTTGCAGCGTCATGTACTCGAGCGGACCCGCCAGCTGCAAGATCTCAACGATGAGCTCAACCATATGTTGAGCCATGATGCCTTGACCGGCCTGTTCAGCCGCAATTATTTCCTGTCTCTGGTCGACCGGGAAATCCTCAAGGCCAGACCCGGCCAGCCCGTATATCTGGCTATCGTTGACGTGATCCATTTCCGGGCCGTCAACGACTTGTATTCACAGGAAACCGGCGACCTGGTTTTGCAGGAAATCGCCCGCCGTTTGAATCTGTTCCAGGATGGCCAGCAGACGCTGACCGGTCGTCTGGGCGGTGATGAATTTGCCCTGCTTTGCAATTGCAGTCCGGACCAGAACATCATCCGGGAAAAGCTGGAGCAATTGCTGCGGCTTTTGGAAAGGCCGATTGAGGTCGGTCCCTATGCGGTCCATGTCGGGGTTCGCATTGGTCTGGCTGCCTATCCTGAAAATGCCTCTGACCGGACAGATTTGCTCAAATGCGCCAAAACTGCGGTCGAGCAGGCCAAGGACCGGAAGTCCAGCGCCTATTCCTTTTACAACCAGACCATCCATGCGGCAGTGCGCCGGCGCAACGATATCGAAATGGCCCTGCGCAATGCCACGATCGCCGAGGAATTTGAGTTGCATTACCAGCCACAATATACTGCGGATGGACAGGTCTTGACGGGGCTGGAAGCTTTGCTGCGCTGGAATTCCCCGCTGCTTGGCTGGGTCAGTCCGGCCGAGTTCATCCCGGCCGCCGAAGAAACCGGCGAAATTCTCCGGCTTGGGCAATTTGTCATGCAGGAGGCCATGCGCCAGATCACCGACTGGAACCAAAGACGAGGGCAGGCCTTGCATCTCGGAATCAATATCTCACCGCTGCAGCTGGAAAATGGGGATTTCCTGGACCGGGTCAGGGAAAGCATCACCAAGACCCGGGTCAATCCAGCCTGGCTCGTTTTCGAGATCACCGAAGGCCTGGCCATGCTGGCTCCGGAATCCTGCAGTGAGATTTTCAGTGAATTGAAACAAATGGGCTGCGCCATTGCGATCGATGACTTCGGCACGGGGTATTCCACCTATGCCTATCTCAAGCAATTCAAGGTTGATTTTCTGAAAATCGATAAAAAGCTTATCGATACGCTGGCCATCGATTCTCGTGATGCCGAGATCATCCAGGGCTTGATCGCCATGGCCCGGGCTTTGCGGATCAAGACGGTCGCCGAAGGGGTTGAGCAGACGGACCAGGCCCAGTTGCTGCTCCAGCTCGGCTGTGATGCGATCCAGGGCTACCTTTACGGGCGACCGATGCCAGCATCTGAATTCGAATCCTTCCTGAGCTGATAGACTGGGACAAGGAGGGTACAAAAAATGGATACTGAGGCCCTGTGGGCATATTATCACCGGCTGGACCGGGCTCTGTTCCTCGACGACGCTTACAAGCCAATGGCTGAGGTGGACGGTCCCCTGCCGATCGGCTTTGGCCAGACCATCTCCCAGCCCAGTCTGGTGGTCGAGATGACCCGGATCCTGGATATCAGCCCCGATTGCACCGTTCTGGAAATCGGTACCGGATCCGGCTATCAGACCGCCTTGCTGGCCCATTTTGCCCGTGCGGTCTATACCATTGAACGGATTGCCGAGCTGTCTGTCGCAGCCCAGGCCCGGCTGGACCAGCTTGGTTTCACCAATATCCTGTTCCGGATTGGCGATGGCAGCATCGGCTGGCCCGAATATGCCCCCTTTGACCGGATCATGGTCACGGCTGCCGCTGCCAGGGTCCCGGATGAACTGGTCGCCCAGCTCAGGCCGGGTGGCCGGATGATGATCCCGGTTGGCCCGCCGGCCTGGCAGCAGCTGCTCCTCATCACCAGGGATGCCCAGGGCCTGATGCATCAGCATCCGGTCGAGAACGTCCGGTTTGTCGAGCTCCATGGCAAATACGGCTGGGGGCATGACTGATGCGACCTGATG
>CAZCMX010000030.1:0-8525 GCA_964499985.1 uncultured Mageeibacillus sp. | reverse complement strand
CCTGATGATCAAATGACTATTGCGATGGTGATTCAGGTTGTCGCTTCGGCGAGGACAACCGGCACCTCGATCTTTTTCCCATCCCGGACAAGCGTCAGAGTCATGGTATCGCCTGCCTGGAGGGTGTTTTTGACGGCATTGACGGCGGCCGTCGTCAGGGTTTCCTTGCCATTGATGGCAATAATCACATCACCGCGCTGGATTCCGGCAGCTTCAGCCGGACTGCCCTGGCTGACCTGGACGACATAGACCCCTTCAGGCAAGTCGTACTGCTTGGCCATGTCAGCGGAAACATCCTGAGTGTAAATGCCAATCCGAGGCGGCTGCGGCACAGAGCCTTTTTCAATCAGCTGGGTGATAATCGGCTCAGCATGATCGATCGGAATCGCAAAGCCGAGTCCTTCGATGCCAGAGCCAGAGTTTTTCGCCGTATTGATGCCGATGACTTCACCAAAAGAGTTGAACAGTGCACCACCGGAATTGCCGGCATTAATGGCGGCGTCTGTCTGGAGCAGGGTCATTTCCTGCCCATCAACGGTGATCGTCCGGTCCAGGGCACTGATGATACCCGCGGTCACGGTACCGCTGAGTTCACCGAGGGGGTTGCCGATTGCGACGGCCAATTCGCCGACCTCCAGATCCGAGGATTTTCCCAGAGCGACCGTGGGCAGATCCTTACCGTCGATTTTCAGGACTGCCACATCGTTGACCGGGTCAGAGCCGACCAGTTCGGCAGGATATGTGTCACCATTATCGAGAGTCACCTGGATGTTCTGGGCCCCATTGATGACATGGTGGTTGGTGACAATATAGCCATCCGCTGTCAGGATGAAGCCGGATCCCGCTGACGGGACAACGCTGTTGCGGCCAAAGGGGGTGGCTACGGTCATTTCGGTATCAATCGCGACAACCGCAGGTTTGCCCTTGGCGACAATCTCGGTAATCGACAAGGCTGTCCGTGCCGTATCCGTCCGGGCTGCCGAGGACTCCAGGCTGAACGATTTGCCAGAACGGTTGTCCTGGTTGCCCTGGCTGGAGCTGTCCGGCAGGGTCACCGCTTCGGAATTGGACCCGGTGGTTTCCGGGGCAGCAAGACTGGCTTGGTTTGGCAGCAGGCGGTTAATGCCATAATAGACACCCACGCCAGTACCGACGGTAAGAATCAGGGCAACAGTGATCAGGGCAGCAATCAAGCCGAGACGCCGTTTGCCAGGCTTTTTGGTTTCATTGGTTTCAGTGGTTTCACTCATATCGATCCCTTCCTTTTCCTAAAGGTTTGTCTTGAAAGGACAAGATGGCCTCAGCCCGTCTTGGACTGATGACCATCTTCATTTAACAAGATCGATGTGATGACTGTGTGAAGATCCGTTGAAGATCGACTTAAATCTGCAAAACGATGGTTCAGGCCGATATCGGCCTGACATTGCCCGCACCCTCAAGCGGTCAGGAGTTTTTCATCACGACGCCTTCGATGATGTTCGCCACGTCTTCACAGGCATCGAGGACATTCTCCATGTCGTCGTAGATATCTTTCCATTTGATGACTTCGATCTCGGGCACATCCGTTGTGAAGAGTTTCTTGACACTGTCCCGGTACAGGCGGTCGCCTTCTTCTTCGATGGTATTGACATCGCGGATCAGCTGCAAGATCTTCTTGTTGCGCTTGTGGTTCTTGAATTCGGTGACCAGCTCGAGCATCATCGAGGTCGCCTGCTCCAGCTTCGCACCCATGGCGATGGCTTCCGGGCGGACCGAGCGAATGGCAAACATGTCGAACCGATTGGCGACGTCTTCGATCAGGTCGGTGATATCATCGATCGACTTGATCAGGCCAAACAGGTCCTCACGGTCAATCGGCGTGATGAAAGCCACATGCAGGGCGTCGTACATCCGGTGCACCTGTTCATCGGCCGAATGTTCGAGATCGTGGATCTCGCTGGCTTTCCTGGACACGTCTGTAAAATCATTCATCAAGGCATTGAGTTTGACGCTCGTCTTGTGTGAAAAAGAGCAGGCAGTGATCAGGACGTCGAAATAGTTGATCTCTTTTTTACGGGCCATGGGCATTCTCCTTGTTCAAATTGCATTTAAATCCAGCGAGTCTTGCAGGCAAGCCTTTCTTGTCTGCTGGTAGCAGGTTTCTAGAAAATCATCAGGCAAAGCTTGGCCATCAGGTAGCCAATCAAGCCACAGCCTGGGAAGGTCAGGACCCAGGCCAGGACCATGTCCTTGACGATCGACCAATTGACTGCGGTCACCCGGCGGGCAGTGCCGACACCCATGATGGCGGTGGTCTTGGTATGGGTCGTGCTGACCGGAATGCCTGTCAGAGAGGACAAAAGCAGACAGCTGGCAGCGGCGATATCAGCGGCGAAGCCCTGGTATTTCTCCAGCCGGACCATGTCCATGCCGACAGACTTGATGATGCGCCAGCCACCGACCGAGGTGCCCAGGCCCATGACCAGTGAGCAAAGGATGATCAGCCACCATTCCACCTTGAACGAGCCATCCGGGCTGCGCGTGGCTGCATTGTTGAGAAACAGGGCCAGCATGAAGACACCCATGAATTTCTGGCCGTCCTGGGCGCCATGCATGAAAGCCATCCAGCTGGCGCCAAAAATCTGGCCGCCTGTGAAAAACGAATTGGCAGTGGCCCGCTTGACATGGCGAAAAATCAGCTGGATCAAATGGACAATCACGAACCCACTGATGAAGCCCAGCACCGATGAAATCCCCAAGCCATAGAAGACCTTCTTCCACTCATTCATGTTGATGGCGGAAAAACCATTGCCGAGAGCCAGCGCCCCACCCGTGATGCCTGCGATCAGCGCATGGCTTTCGCTGGTGGGAATACCAAAATACCAGGCTGCAGTTGCCCAGATCACGATTGCCGACAGGGAAGCCGCAAGCACAATCAGAGGCGCATTGGCCTGCAAATGGCCGGCCGCCTCGAAACTGACCATTTTGCTGATGGTCTCTGCGACTTTGGAGTTGATCACAGTCATCACCGCTGCGCCGATGGTATTGAATACAACTGCAAGCAGAACCGCAGCTCGTGGCGACAGACAGCGAGTGGATACAGCGGTAGCGATCGCATTCGGCGCATCCGTCCAGCCATTGACGAAAATGACAGCTAGAACCAGAACGATACTGATGATCATGGCGGTCGAAAAAAACATGATGAAACCCCTTGCGACTGGTCTGGAAAAATCTCGGTCTTTGCGCCTGGATCAAGGCGGTTTGTGGAACACAAACGATTTTATTCTACCATTTCGCACCCGTCATAGGCTCTGATCCAGCGAAAATAATGTAAGATCCATGTAAATTATGTTAGGGAAAGATAAAAAAACCAGCCTGGCCGGCTGATTTTTTCATAAAGATCATTTCAATTTAACAATATCCGCCTGGACTGCCGTTTGGCGCAGGCTGCTTATTCCGGTTTGCTGGCCTGGCCTGGCGCGGAGGCATTTTTCTTGCCCAGCCCAGGTGGATCCGCTTTCCTCGGCTCAGTGGGCGCTTGGGTCGACCGGTTGCCTGAGGGTGATGGTTTTCGCATCAAACCGGATGATTCCATCATCTCGCATCTTGGCCAGCTCACGGCTCAGAGAGGTGCGCTCGATGCCCAGCTGCTCGGCCAGTATTTTTTTGCTGACCGGCAGACGGATCGTCTGGCTGCCCTGGAGAACCTGCTCATATTCGAGATAATCCAGCAGAGCCTTCCGGATGCTGCGATGGGCCATCGCCTGGATCCGGCCGGTCAATACGAGCGAGCGGTCGGAAATTGCCCGCATCACGCCTGCCATGAAGTCTGGATTTTCCCGGCAAAACACCATGATCCAGTCACCGGGGACCTGGGCCACCAGGGACTTGCGATCTGCCACGACAGTCATCGGGTAGCGGTTTTTGCTGGCAAAGATCAGGTTGACACCCAGAAGGTCGCGCGGGGCAAAGAGGTTGACTGTCAGGATATTGCCATCCTCGCCAATATTCTGGATGGAAATTTGTCCTTCCAGGATGACGTCCAGCCAGGTGCAGGGCTCCTGCTGCAAATGGATCACTGCTCCCTTTTCAAAAGTCTGGAAGCGGACCGAGCCAGACTGCGCCAAATTTTGCCATTGCTGTTTTTCCAGGGTATCAAATGGAGATATCTTTGCCAGAGCCAGCCACTGCTGCTGTTTGCTTGAAATGTCCACCATCAGGTTTCCGCCTGCCTTTCCTGATTCGCTCAGGCAATCACCAATTAGTTTCCTTGGTCACTCTTTTTGGGCCTGGGTCTCATTATACTGGACAAGTAATCAGTTGTCAGGAGGAAACCACAATGATTGAAACTGTCCACAACCCGGTCCAGCAGGAAACCCGGACCATCGAGACCGTCGTCAGCGCCGAATCAATCCTGATCAATCACATGATCATGCCCACTGGCCAAGGACTGCCGGAGCATTATACCAATGCCCATGTTAATCTGGTCATCCTGCGCGGAACCATGAACCTGCGTCTGGGTGAGCAAGAGTCCGCCAATTATTGTGCGGGCCAGATCATAGAAATTCCAGACCAGACAAAAATGAACATCAACAATTTCACTGAAGAGCTTCTGGAATTCTATGTCGTCAAGACCCCCAATCCAAACTGGCCCGGGAAAGGTGCTCAGAAAAATGGCTAGGAAAATCCAGACTACCCTGCAGCTCCTGTTCCTGGCCTTGTTCCTGTTTTTGCTTGCAAGGGGCAAGGTCCAGCTCTGGATGGTCATCTTCCTGGGCAGTGCTGTCGCCGGCCTGTTCCTTGGCCGTGTCTACTGTGGCTGGATCTGCCCGATGAATACCGTCATGCGCCTGGAAACCTGGCTGAAAAAGAAATTCCGGATCCAAAGCTTCGCCGTACCCAGATGGCTGACCCATCCGGTCGTCCGGGGCGGAATCCTGGCCATCTTCCTGGCCCTGGCCGTCCTGGCCCAGGTCAGTCAAAGGCCACTGCCGGTTCTGCCGGTCCTCTTTGGCCTGGGAATCGGTTTGACCTTGTTTTTCCCTGAATGGCTCTGGCATCGCCACTTATGCCCTTATGGCACGATCCTCAGCCTGCCTGGCCGCCTGTCCAGGAAGAAAATGAACATCGATGCCAGTGCCTGTGTCAACTGTGGCGCCTGCGCCAAGGTCTGCCCGACCGCCACGATCACCAAGCCGGAGGGGGGCAAATACCAGATCCAGACAGCTGAATGTCTGGTTTGCCGCAATTGTCTGGCCGCCTGTCGGTTTGACGCCATCCACTATCGCTGACGGGACTGGCGATCTTGCTGCTACATGGTACAATGACAACCATGCAAAAGATCGCCAGTTCCATATACCAGATCCGCCAGATGGACGATCTGGCCCGCCAGCACTCCGCCATCCACAGCCTGCACCCGCTGGCGAAATTGATCGCCACACTGGGCTATCTGGTGGCTGTTTTGTCGTTTGATCGCTATGCCATCGGACCCCTGCTGCCTTTTTTCCTCTATCCTGTCCTGGTCTCGAGTCTGGCCGGAATCTCCTGGCCGATTTTGCTGCGCCGGATTCTCTGGGTTGAACCTCTGGTGCTGGGGATTGGGCTGGGCAATCTTCTATTCGATCGCCTGCCGGTTGCCCTGGGTCCTCTGGTGCTGTCCAGTGGCTGGCTGGCCTTGGTCTCACTGCTCCTGAAGTCTGTCCTCACTTTGTCAGCCACCTTTCTTCTGCTGATGACGACTGGAATTGAAAAGCTGGCCTATGCCCTGCAGATCCTGAAGGTTCCCAGGCTTTTCATTCTGCAGATTCTGCTGACCTACCGTTATATTCTGGTCCTGAGCGAGGAACTATCCCGGATGCTGCGGTCCTATTTCCTGCGAGCCCCCAGCAAAAAAGGGCTCCACCACGCCGTGTGGGGCCCCTTTGCCGGACAGCTGCTGCTGCGCACCTATGACCGGGCTTCCCGGGTTTACCAGGCGATGGTCCTGCGAGGATTTGCCGGAACCTTCCAGCCCGGCCCCTTGAAAGGTTTCACCTGGCAGGATGCTGTTTTTACAGCGATTGTCTGGTCGGCGGCCATCCTCTGCCGCCTGGTGGATCTGCCCCTGCTGCTCGGTCAGCTGCTGCGCTGAACGGGCGGATGCTCAGAGCCTGAACTGGCGTATGTCTTCCTTCAGGCGTTCAATGTCCGCCAGGAAATCCTCGATATCATGCTCGTGTTCGAGTTCTTCGTTGAGAATCGTGATTGCCATCTGGTAGGTTGCATAGTCCTTGCCATCGGTCATGGCCGCCAGAGTCTGGTAGCGCTGGATGGCACAACGCTCGCCCCGCAGGTTTTGCTCGAGAATCACCTCGATATAAGGATCGGAGGGTTCTTCGTAATCACAGCGGGCGAGGGTCTTCCACTGGTCGGGATTGAGGACCGGGGTGCCCCCGAGCTGGATGATGCGGTTCAAGACCAGCTCCGCATGCCCTAGCTCCTGGGTGGCATGCAAAAGCAATTCCGGTTCAACCTCACTGCGCATCGGACCGACCATCAGGCGCGACCCGATCCAGTACTGGTAGTATGCCAGCCACTCCTCGGAGAGTGCTTCGTTTAGGACTTGGATGATCTCTTTATTGTCGACATTGGATATCGCCATGGCAGTTTTGCCCATGAATATTTACCTCCAAAAAGAATGAAGGACTGTGACAGACCCTTGGGCCGTCACAGTCCCGTTTCAACCAGGCTGATCAGAAATTCTTGGCGGCAATTTCAAAATACTCGCGTGGATGCTTGCAGGCCGGGCAAATCTGCGGGGCTGCCAGACCCTCGACGATATAACCACAGTTGCGGCATTTCCATAGCACCGGTTCGTCCTTGGTGAAAACCTTGTCATTGGCGATATTGTCTGCCAGCTTGAGGTAACGGTCTTCATGCTCTTTCTCAACCTCGGCAATTTTGCGGAAGCTGGCGGCCACGTCTTTGAACCCTTCCTCTGCAGCAATATCGGCAAAATGATTGTACAATTCGGTCCATTCCTCATGTTCGCCGGCGGCAGCTGAGAGCAGATTCTTTCTGGTATCTCCGAGCCCAGCCGGATAAGTGGCCGAAATATCGACGGGTACGGCAGACTCGGCGTCCAGGCCAGCTACGACATATTTGTAGAAGACCTTGGCATGTTCCTTTTCATTGTCGGCGGTTTCCAGGAAAATGGCTTCGATCTGATGGTAGCCTTCCTTCCGGGCAACTGACGCAAAATACGTGTAGCGGTTCCGGGCCTGGGATTCTCCAGCGAATGCTTTCATCAAGTTCTCAAGTGTCTTGGTACCTTCTAATTTGGGCATGTGAAATCCTCCTTTAGTCTGGATGCTATTAAGAATAATTCTTATTTGACAATACGTCAAGTCAGGACCCGGACTTGCCGCAGCTGCCTGAATTCATCATACCGCAGTTTCAGGCAATCGGCTAATCTGGCCAGGATATTTTTCAGGTCTGGCTCATGCGTTCAGCCCTCGAAGCCGGAAATGGCTTTGAGGTCAAAGACAAACTCATCCTCGAGCAGGTATTCGAGCCCATAGACCACAACCGGAATCGCGGATCCCTCGGTCAGAATCATTTTGCCCCAAGATCCATTCACCTGCAGCTCGAATTTGCTGCCCCGGAAGGCCAGGCGCAGGGCATAGCTCTGCCAGCCAGCCGGCAAACCCGGGGTAAAGGTGAGCTCTTCGTCTTCAATGGCCAGGCCGGCAATTTCCGTGGCCAGGATCGCCACGTATCCTGCTTCCTGCTCGTTCGGAAGAACAACCGGCAACGGGCTGTGCCATTGCCTGAATTGGGCCGCCAATCGTCTGGCGGCCAGGCCGGCTTGGCGATCTGGAGCAGGGAGCGGCTGTGAACCGGCCAAGCCAGCCAGGGTCTGGATCTCCTGGTCCGTCAGCCCCAGCCGGGCCGCCAGATTCTGCTGCTTTGCGGCATGGCCAAGCATCGTCCAGAGACGGCCCGTCCAATTCAAATTGAGCTGGACGAGGGATTGCACAGCAGCGGCTTCACCGGGAGCGGTCCCTTGTCTCGTTGCCTGGATCTCATGCCACAGGCGAGCGGTCTCGAAGATCACATCCGCCCCGCCCGCCAGCAGGAACTGGAAATCGAGGCTGGTGCGGTAATAGTCAATCAGCAGGCGGGACAATTCAAAGCTGGGCTGTACCTTCAGGGGGATCTCGGGCGGTTCATCCGGATGGCAGGGATGCGACTTGGGGTCGAGGCTGCAAAACAATGCCCCTTGGCTGAGCCCAGCCGCCCGGGCCTTGCGCCGGGCCAGGTCGAGGCAGAGCGGAAACAGGGCCAGCTCAGCGCGGGCCGCTTTCGGGTCCGTCAAAATCAGGCCGCGGATCTGGGTCTGCTTGTCCGGCTCCGTGAAAGCCGGCAGGTCTTTGGCCTCTGGCTGACCCGCCTCGTCAGAGAGCTGGACGGACATCCTGCGCGTCTGCATCTGCATGGTAACGGACCTCCTGCGCCTTTTCATCCACTCTATCATGGCCAGGAACCTGGATTCAATGTCAGATCTG
>CAZCMX010000029.1:23728-26584 GCA_964499985.1 uncultured Mageeibacillus sp. | reverse complement strand
GTGGTCGGAGTGACCTGACTCGAACAGGCGACCTCTTGCACCCCAAGCAAGCACTCTAGCCAAACTGAGCTACACCCCGGCGACTTGTTGATTTTACTGGTATTCCCAGTCTGTGTCAAGTCACCGGAAGAGGTCTTAAGCCTTGTTTTTCAGACCTTGGGCTCAGAACTCGATCTCACGGCGCTTCTCGGGTTTGCCGGTATTGTCCTGGCGTTCCTGGAAGCGCTGCGGGCGCTCGGAATGGCCCTGGCCGGGGCCTTGGGGACGGGGACGACGATCGCCACGATCGCCGCCGCGGTCACCGCCACGGGGGCCACGGTCACCGGAATCACGCGGGCCGCGGTGGTCGCCCCGGTCGCGCATCGGGCCACGGCGTTCGCCGCTGTCAGACTCGACAAAGTCAGCTGGCTTCTCCGTGCAATCACGCATCGAGAGATTGATCCGGCCCTGGCCATCGATTTCCATGACCTTGACCTGGACCAGGTCGCCTTCACTGACGACGTCTTCGACCTTTTCGACCCGCTTCCAGGAGAGTTTCGAGATATGGACCAGGCCTTCCTTGCCCGGCAGGAATTCGACGAAGGCGCCAAAGTTCATCAGGCGGGTGACGCGGCCTTCAAAGACCTGGCCCGGCTCCGGATCATTGGCAATGCCCTGGATGATCGCGATCGCCTTGTCAGCGGCCTCGCTATTGGGCGAGGAGACAAAGACGCGGCCGTCATCCTCGATGTCGATTTCGACGCCGGTTTCTTCGATGATGCGGTTGATGACCTTGCCGCCGGAACCGATGACTTCACGGATCTTGTCGACCGGGATGATGATCTGGACGATCTTGGGCGCGTACTTGGACAGCTCACTGCGCGGGGCGCTGATGACCGGCATCATGACCTCATTGATGATCTGCAGGCGGCCCTTCTGGGTCATGGCGAAGGCATCGCGGATGATGTCATAGGACAGGCCGTCGACTTTGATGTCGACCTGGATCGAGGTGATGCCATCGACGGTACCGGCGACTTTGAAGTCCATGTCGCCGAAGAAGTCTTCGATGCCCTGGATGTCCATGAAAACGAGGTAGTCTTTCTCGTTCTCTTCATTGACGATCAGGCCGGAGGAAATGCCGGCGACGGGCTTTTTGATCGGAACACCGGCGTCCATGAGGGCCAGGGTGCTGGCACAGACCGAACCCTGGGAGGTCGAGCCATTGGACATCAGGATTTCCGAGACGCAGCGGATGGCATAGGGGAACTCGATCTCGCTGGGCAGGACCGGGATCAGGGAACGCTCAGCCAGGGCACCATGGCCGATTTCGCGGCGGCCGGGGGAACGGTTGGCCTTGGCCTCACCGACGCTGTACGGCGGGAAATTGTAGTGGTGGATATAGCGCTTTGTTTCTTCGTTATCGAGACCGTCGAGCATCTGGACCTTAGACAAGGGTGCCAGGGTGCAGGCAGTCAGGACCTGGGTCTGGCCGCGCTGGAACAGGCCGGTGCCATGAACACGCGGCAGGATGCCGACATCGGCAGACAGGGGTCGGATCTGGTCAAGGGCCCGGCCATCGACGCGGATATGCTCTTTGAACAGATATTCGCGGACGACTTTCTTTTCGAGCTTGTACATGGCATCACCCACGTAGGCCGCCCAGTCCGGATTGATCGCGATGATATGCTCGGTGGTCTGGGCCTTGAGCTGGCTGACTTTCTCGTCGCGGACCGACTTGTCATCGGACAGGACGGCCATGCGCATGCCGCTATAGGCGAATTCCTTGACTGCAGCGAAGACTTCTTCCGGCAGGTCCGAGGAGATATAGCTGAACTTGGGCTTGCCGATTTCGGCGACAATGCCTTTGATGAAGCGGCAGAGCTCCTGGATGACCTTGTGACCTTCGATGATCGCATTGAGCATGACATCGTCCGGCACTTCATTGGCGCCGGCTTCGATCATGCAGATTTTTTCTTCCGTACCAGCGAGCGTGACATGCATCTGGCTCTCGGTGCGCTGCTTTTCCGTGGGATTGATGATGACCTGGCCATCGATCAGGCCGACATGGACGCCGGCGATCGGGCCATTCCACGGGATGTCCGAGATCGAGATGGCAATCGAGGTGCCGAGCATGGCGGCGACTTCCGGGGCATTGTCCTGGTCGACCGACATGACCATATTGCTGACGGCGCAGTCATTGCGCAGGTCTTTCGGGAAGAGCGGGCGGATCGGACGGTCAATGACGCGCGAGGTCAGGATGGCCTTCTCGGTCGGACGGCCTTCGCGCTTGATGAAGCCGCCGGGGAATTTGCCGACGCTGTACATTTTTTCTTCATAGTCAACGCTAAGCGGGAAAAAGTCGATGCCGGGGCGGGGGGTGGCCGAGGCGGTCACGCTGGACATGATGACGGTGTCACCATAGCGGACCAGGCAGGAGCCATTGGCGAATTGGGCCAGATGGCCGGTTTCGATGACCAGTTGACGGCCAGCGAGGGTGGTTTCGAATGTGCGTGCACTCATGTGTATACCTCCATGATTTGGACTTTGGAACCCGTGCACGGCGGTAGTTTGTAGATTCCGCTTCTGAAACCCTCCCATTGGGGCATCCAGAGGTGCAATCTACCCTCTACAGCGGCGCACAGGTTCAAATTGTCCTTTGATTGAGTGGGTGCGTCCGGGTATTAATGAAAAATTGGCGGACGGTCGACCCGTCCGCCAACATTCATTTGTCTGATCGAGCCTTACTTTCTGATGTTCAGCTTGGCGATGATCGCACGATAACGTTCGATATCGATGCTGGTCAGATAGTCCAAAAGGCCACGGCGGCGACCAACCATCATCAGAAGGCCACGGCGGGAGTGATGATCACCCTTGTGG
>CAZCMX010000029.1:0-23718 GCA_964499985.1 uncultured Mageeibacillus sp. | reverse complement strand
AGATGTTCGGTCAGGTGGTTGATGCGTTCGGTCAGAAGGGCGATCTGGACTTCCGGTGAACCGGTGTCGCCTTCCTTCAGGCCATACTCTTTGATCAGTTCTGCTTTGCGGGTCTTGTCCATGTTTTTCTCCTTTAAATTCGCCTCTGGCAACGTTGGGGTCGGACGTTCCACGAACCTTGCCATGGCATATTCCGTAATATATTAGCACCAGATTCTGCTCTTGTCAAAATCAGGGCAAATCCGCCGGATCAGGGGGGCAGGGATCAGGGGCTCACCAGGTGAAGGTCTGGCCCCGGTCCTGGATGATGACCTCATTCTCCCCTTCCAGGGTGCTGGCTTCAGTCCGGCCGACGATCCGGGCCGGCAATTCAAAACGGGCGCAGATCTCGAGGATGCCTTGTGCGGTGGTGTCATCACAGTAGATTTCGAGACGATGCCCCATGTTGAAAATCTGGTACATCTCGGCCGCACCGACCTCGCCAGATTCAAGGATGGCGGCAAAGATCGGCGGCGTCGGGAACAGGTTATCCTTGACATAGCGCACACCGGTGCCGAAGTCCTTGCATTTGACCTGGCCGCCTCCCGTACAGTGGATGATCCCGGCGATGGCTTCCCGGTACTGGGCCAGGACCTCTTTCATGACCGGCAGGTAGGTCCGGGTTGGCGACAGGATGGCCTCGCCTGCGGTCAGGGTTGAACCCGGGAGCGGATCCGACAGGTGATAGCGGCCGCAATAGGCCTTGTCTGCCGGCAGGGTATCTGAACAAGATTCCGGATACCGCGTCAGATAGTCCTTGTGCAGGAGCAGGTGGCGGGCTCCGGTCAGGCCATTCGAGCCGATGCCGCTGTTTTCCCGGGTCTCGTAGGTGGTCTGGCCAAACGAAGCCAGGCCGACAATGGCCAGGCCGGGGCGGATCTTGGCGGCATGGACCACCTCGCTGCGTTTCAGGCGGACGACCACCGTGGAATCACAGATCACAGTCCGGACCAGGTCCCCGACATCGGCAGTCTCGCCGCCGGTCATTTCAACCGCCACGCCTTGCGCGGCCAGGGCATCAATGACCTCGTCATAACCGGAGATAATCGCCGCCAGAGCCGCCGCATCGACGCGGTGGGCATTGCGGCCGATCGTATTGGAGACCTTGAAATCGTCAATGGCTCCAATACAGAGCAGGTCATCGGTATTCATGACCAGGGAGTCCTGGGCGATCCCGCGATACCAGGCTGGATCGCCTGTTTCCCGGGCCATCAGGTAGGCCACGGACGATTTCGTCCCGGCCCCGTCAGCATGGACGGCACAGCAATAATCCGGATCACCCGCCAGGTCAGGGATGATCTTGCAGAATGATCCGGGGTAAAGTCCCTTGGACTGCCGGGCCACGGCCTGTTTGACATCGTCTTTGGTCGGCGAGACGCCGCGTGAAAGATAACTTTCGGCTTTCATAGAGTCCTCCGCGCCAAGCGCCATTTCTAGATAATCAGGTGACTTCCTGAGCAAGCCTGTAAGCCGGGTTCTGTCGTGGACAACCATCTATCCAGGCCGAACATTTCTGAACGGCTCCAGCCACCTCCCCGGGACGTGCGGGCCACACATTGTCCCTCCGCGGTGTTGCTCCAGGTGGGGTTTACAGAGCCAGCCTGTCGCCAGGCTGCTGGTGAGCTCTTACCTCACCTTTCCATCCTTACCGGCCCAAAAGCCGGCGGTCTATTTCTGTTGCACTATCCTTGAAGTCGCCTTCACCGGGAATTACCCGGCACCCTTGCCCTGTGGAGCCCGGACTTTCCTCACGCGCGGCCTTTCGGCACTGCGCCCGCGGTTGTCCAGCTTGCTCAGAAAGTCACCTTATTATAATCGAAGCCGTAGTCAACGGCAAAGGCCAATTCCGGCGCCAGCTGGGAGATCCGATGCGCCAGGTTGGGCAGGACCACTCGTTCACTGACATCATGGCCGGCATCCAGGGCGATAATCCCGCGCAGGGCCAGTTTCAGGCCGACATGGTGCTTGAGCTCACCCGTGACGATGGCATCAATTTCCAGATCGACGAGTCGATCGACCCAGCTTTCATCAAATGAACCCGGGAAAATCGCCAGGCGGTGGACCAGGGCCAGGGCGTCCGAATTCTGCCGCACGCCACTGCTTTCCAGGCTGTTGCGGACGCGTTCCTTCAATTCCCGGCTGTCCATGGGCTCCAGCAGTTCAATCACCCGGCCATGGCCGGTGTCCTGCTGGTCTGTGCCGAGTGTTTCCAGGTCCAGCGGACTTTCCGCCATCACCGGCAAAAAGACCAGGCGGTTTTGTTCCGGCAGGTCCAGGGCATCGGCCAGGCAGTCTGCTGTGCCGCCACTGGCTGCATCGAGATTGGTGTGCAAAGCCAGAACGGCAATGTCCTTCTGGATCAGGGTCCGGATCAGGGACTGTTCGGCGATGTCTTCGCGCAGGGTTGAGAGCGGCGAGAAAATCAGCGGATGATGGGCCACGATCAGATTGGCCTGGTTCATCTCACACAGCTCGATGGTCCGGTCGGTGACATCCAGGGTGACCACAACCCCTTTGACCAGGGCATCCGGATCGCCCAGCAAAAGACCGACCTTGTCCCAGGCTTCGGCCAGGGCAAAGGGGAAAATCTGGTCGATCTGCGCCACGAGGTCGCCAAGACGGACCTCCTGGGGCTCTGGCGAGTCTGCCAGACTCCAGTTGGCCGGACCGGTGGATTTTGCATCAGGTGCTGGATTCATGGTTCTTCTCCTTTCAAAGCACAAGGATCGGGGCTGGCTTCGAGCAGGTCTTGAATCGCCGCCAGAACTGCGGCCAGGGCAGGCATCCGGCGGCTGGCTACCCGGACATGGCACTGGACATTCTGGAGATAGGCTCTGAACAAAGGGGGCTGCTGGCGCAGCAGAACCGGACCCAGAACGGCTTCGGTCAGCGTCAGCTCCGGTTCGTCCGGGGCTGCGGGTACGGCCCGGAGAATGGCATAGATCCGTTGCCGGTCCAGTGCCAGGACCTCCTGTTCGATCCGGTAATGGTTCCTGACCAGCCATAGCCTCAGCTCCATGGCGGATTTCTGAGGCTGCAGGATCAGCTGGCTGCAGGGCTCCGGCAGGATCGCCAGGATATCGATCATTTCCAGACCGCCGAGACCGGACAGGATAATGGCATCGTCCGGCCCAACCAGATGGCCTTGAAGGCCCACCGTCACCTGGGTGTCAATCCGTTCCGCCAGGCCGGCCCGGGTGATATTGCGCCGGGCCACGGCAATCGGCCCCGGCCGGATGTCTGAAGCCGTGGCGGACCGGCAAAGGCCGCGCCGGACCAGCTCGATCGGCAGGAAGGCATGGTCAGTTCCAATATCCAGCACCCGCTCGCATGGTCTGACCAGGCTGGCAACCGCTTCCAGCCGCGCTGACAAAGCAGGGAGCCGCTCTGGTTTTTGCATCTTCTGCTGCACCGGGCAAAATCAGTCCAGGTAGTCCTTGAGCTTTTTGCTGCGGCTGGGGTGGCGCATTTTGCGCAGGGCCTTGGCTTCGATCTGGCGGATCCGTTCGCGGGTGACATTGAATTCCTTGCCCACTTCCTCCAGCGTGCGGGTCCGGCCATCATCGAGACCGAAGCGCAGGCGCAAGACCTTCTCTTCCCTTGGGGTCAAACCCTTCAGGACCTCGAGCAGCTGCTCCTTCAAAAGGGTGAAAGCCGCCTGGTCAGCCGGTGACGGGGCATCATCATCGGGGATGAAGTCGCCCAGATGGCTGTCCTCTTCTTCACCGATCGGTTTTTCCAGGGAGACCGGTTCCTGGGAAATCTTCATGATCTCCCGGACCTTCTCCACGGTCATGCCCATTTCCTGGGCCAGCTCCTCTGCCTCAGGCTCGCGGCCGAGCTCCTGGATCAGCTGGCGCTGGATGCGGATCAGCTTATTGATCGTTTCCACCATATGGACCGGGATGCGGATCGTGCGGGCCTGGTCGGCAATGGCGCGGGTGATGGCCTGGCGGATCCACCAGGTGGCATAGGTGCTGAATTTGAAGCCCTTTTCATAATCGAATTTATCAACCGCCTTGATCAGGCCCAGGTTGCCTTCCTGGATCAGGTCGAGGAATTGCATGCCGCGGCCGACATAGCGCTTGGCAATGCTGACGACCAGACGCAGGTTGGCATTGCAGAGCCGTTCCTTGGCATCCATATCGCCTTCGAGCATGGCCTGGGCCAGCTCTTTCTCCTCATCGGCGGTCAGCAGGGGCACCTTGCCGATCTCCTTGAGGTACATGCGGACCGGATCGTCGACGCCAACGCCTTCGATGGTGCTGATGTCCAGATCATTTTCCGGGGAGACATCGTCTTCGACGACCGTATCAGCGACGACTTCAACGCCCATGGCCTCGAGTCGGTCGAGAACCTTCTCAGCCTGGTCGAGGTCGATGTCGGAAGATTCGATCGCACTCATGACATCCTTATAGGATATCTGGTTATTCGATGCGTGGGCTTTGTTCAGCAGCTCTGTCAGTAGGCCTTGCTTTTTTTCTGCCATGTCGGGTGAGTCCTCCAATGATTTAATCTTACGTTATATGCAATTCTCTTGAATGGGCTTGCAGGGGATGGCCGGGCTGTTCAGCGCGACCGCAGCTTCTGGATCTGGACATTGAGGTCGAGCAGCTTTCGCCGGGCCTGGGCGGCCTGGTCCGGCCGATCCGGGTCCTGGGCCAGGGCTGCGGTTTCCTTGAGCTGGCGGCGCAGATTTTCCAGCCGGATGGTGCGTCCGAGCTCGTTCATGGTTTTCAAGGGGTCCTGGCCGGCAAAGGTCTCGTCCAGCTTC
The DNA here is from genome assembly GCA_964499985.1 of uncultured Mageeibacillus sp. Lineage (GTDB taxonomy): Bacteria > Bacillota > Clostridia > Saccharofermentanales > UBA5734 > UBA5734. The sequence continues at coordinate 18,905 of CAZCMX010000029.1, read as the reverse complement.
ATGCTGGCCTTGGCCAGCAAGTCGGTCAACAGGCGGCCATGGACAACCAGGGACTCCGACCAGAGCATCAGGCTGCCGCTGTCCACGGCTTTGCCGGTCGTCAGGCACTCGATCAGCCGGCTGGCTACGGCCTGCATCACGCCGGCTGAGAAATCCTCAGCAGCGGGTTTCGTTTCGAGACGCTCCCAGAGCAACGGGTGCTCGGCCAGGAAACACAGCAGGTAGATCTCCTCACGGGTGGCCTGCTGGCCAGCCGGCTGGGCCGGATCCGCAACCGGAACCACCTCTGACTGTTTCCGGGCAGCCAGCTGCTGGTGCAGCAAATCGCCGGCCGGACCGGCATCGGCATTTTCCCGGCGCCGTTCGATCTCCCGGACGACGCTGTCCGCCGAGGCATGCAGCCATTCGCTGACTTTGCCGGCATACAGCTCGCGGACGATGGCATTGTCTTCGCGGGCCAGGATCGCACAGGCCTGGTCCTGGAAGGCCAGGACATCCAGACGGCCCTGTGTCTCGCAGGAACGCCGGGCGACATCCAGCTTGAAATCCAGAAGCGGCAATGCCTGGTCGATCAAGACCTTGAACCGCTCCGGACCGTGCTTGCGGATGAATTCATCCGGGTCTTTGCCGTCCGGAACCCGGAGCACAGTCACTTTAAGGCCACGTGATGTCAGGATGTCCAGACTGCGCAGTGCGGCATTCTGGCCAGCTGCATCGGCGTCAAAGCCAACAATGACCTGGTCGGTATATTTACGGATCAGGTTGGCCTGGGCTTCAGTCATCGCAGTGCCAAGGGCTGCCACTGCATTGTCAATCCCGGCCTGGTGCATCGCCAGGGTGTCCATATAGCCTTCGACCAGGACCAGACGCTTGTCTGCGCTGGCTTTGGCCAGGTTGAGGGCATAGAGGTGGCGGCCTTTGGTATAAAGCGGCGTCTCTGGTGAGTTCAGGTATTTGGGCTGCGAATCATCGAGCACGCGGCCACCAAAGGCAACGATTTTGCCCATGGCATCAAAGATCGGAAACATCAGGCGATTCCGGAACAAGTCATAGAAGCCGTCGGACTTGCCGCGCTTGAACAGGCCGGACTGGTTGATCAGCTGGGGATCATCGAGGCCTTGGCGATGCAGGTGCAGCAGCAGGCCATCCCATTCATCCGGCGCAAAGCCCAGGCCGAATTTCCGGGCCGTGCTGTCCGAGATCGCCCGTTCCTTCAGGTAGCGGCGGGCATTCTGGCCCCCCGGGCCTTGCAGGCTATGGTAGAAATAGCGGGCCGCCTCAAGGTAGATTTTCTGCAAAGAGGCATTGCGCTCAAGGCGTTCGCGATAGGCATCGTCATCGGGCTCCGGCAATTTGATCCCAACCCGGTCGGCCAGGATTTTCAAGGCCTGGGGCCAGCTGCATTTCTCGATCTCCCGCACAAAGGTGATGACATTCCCGCCCTTGTGGCAGCCAAAGCAATAGAAAATCTGCTTGCTGGGTGACACACTGAAAGATGGGGTGTCCTCATGGTGAAAGGGACATAACCCAAACAGGTTGGCACTGCTTCGCTTGTCAAGCCGAACATACTGCCCGACAACCGAGACAATATCATTGCGGGACTTGACCTCTTCGACCAGTTCATCCGGGATGGTGCGGTTGATTCCTGAATTACTCACAGTCTATTATTCGACACCTGGGTCCGGGATTCCTGCTCCGGGGTCAGCGTTTTTATCCTCGTTGGCCTGATAACGGGCCAGATGCTGCAAATGATGCTGGATCGTCAGACGGTTTTGCTCCATCCGGCCAGGCTCCAGGTTTTTCCGGAATACCGCCGGAATGCCGGCATAAAGGGTTCTGGCCTCGACCACCGTCCCGCCGGCCACCAGGGCTCCCGCCGCGACCATGGCTCCCTGCTGGATCACAGCCCCATCCAGCACCACGGCGCCCATGCCGATCAGTGCATCATCCTCGATCGTGCAGCCATGCAGAATCACGCCATGGCCGATGGTCACCCGGTCCCCAATGACGACTCGGTCATGGATGACCGTCTGGTCCTGGACATTGCTCTGGGCACCGACCACAATCGGCTGGACATCACCGCGCAAGATGGCGCCATACCAGATGGAGCTTTGCGGCCCGATGGTCACATCACCGATCAGGACCGCGGTTTCAGCGATGAAGGCTGTCGGGTCGACCTGCGGTTTCCGGCCCTCTAAAGAACGGAGCAAAGGCTTATGCATGGCAGATCTCCTTATGGACAAGCATGGAACCCGGGGCTTGGGTTCAGGTTTTGAGCCAGAGGGCGCATTCGAGCCGCTTTTTTTGCAGCTGGCAGCTGATCGGGTCGACGCCATTGATCTGTCCATTCACATGCAGGCTATTGGCCGCACAGCCACCACTGCAGAAATATTTGGCCCAGCACTGGCTGCATTCTGGTTTGTCCGGGACCAGGAGCGCGTAAAAGGGCTTTTGGACCGCCGGGTCAATCTGGATCGGCTGATCATGTACATTGCCCATCCGGTACTCGGGTTCGCCGACAAACTGGTGGCAGGGATAGATATCCCCCTCGGGCGTCACGGCGATGTATTCGATACCGACGCCGCAACCTTTGATCCGCTTGAAGGCACAGGGGCCATGGGACAGGTCGAGCATGAAATGGAAAAAGTTGAAGGGTTGCCCCGTGGCGCGGGCCTGCCGGATTGCCAGGGCCAGCTTCTCATACTCGGCTTCAATGGCCGGCAGATCCTCGGGCCGGATTTCATACCCCACACCCTCTGGTGCGACGACCGGTTCCATCGACAGCTGGCGGCCAATCGATGCCAGATGCAGGACGTCGCCAGTGAAATCGAGATTGTGGCGGGTGAAAGTGCCCCGCAGGTAATATTCCTTGTCGCCACGCAATTCGATGAAATCCTTGAAATGGGGGGCGATGCGCTGATAGGAGCCTTTGCCACCGGCATCCGGCCGCATCCGGTCATGGACATCCGGGCGGCCATCGAGGCTGAGGACCACATTTTTGAAATGCTGATGGATATATTGTGATTTATCCGCGTCGAGCAGGACTCCGTTGGTGGTCATGGTCAGACGCAGGATCTTGCCCGTCTCTGCGCCCCTTTTCTCGCAATAATCGACCAGCTCGACGACGACCGGCCAGTTCAGGAGCGGCTCGCCACCAAAAAAGTCGATATCGAGATTTCTGCGCGGACCGGAAGCCTCGATCAGGAAATCGATCGCCTTGCGCCCGGTTTCCACGTCCAGCATGGTGCGGTGGCCGGTGCCGAAGTCGCCGGTACTGGCGAAGCAATATTCGCAGCGCAGGTTGCAGTCATGGCAGATATGCAGGCACATCGATTTGATGCGTGGCTGGTCGGGATAAAGCTGGTCGGGGGTGATCGTCTTCGCCGCGGCAAACAAGTCGCCCCGGGCAATCAGCTCGTCGATGTCATTGCAACAATCACGGACATCCGGTCCCAGGCTGGCCTCGAGCTGGAGAAGGACTGTTTCCGCAGGGCGCTGGCTCTCATGCTCGATATAGGATTGGATGACAGCGGCGGACAAGTCATCCAGCTTGTGCAGGGCACCACTTTCCGAATCAAAAGCAAGGGTGTCGTTCTGGAAATTGAAAAGATGGACCAAGGGATTCTCCTTTTTGGCAAAGCTGAGGCCTCAGGCTGTTTGCCCCAGGTGATCTCAGCTGTGAAATGAAAAAGATAGCGGAAAGCCGGCGGCAATCCACTATCTCGCTGACTGGTCAGTCAGACGGCGGGCAATAAGGTCTCGGGAGCCGGGCAGATATCCTGGCCGTCAGCCAGGGATGCTTTGCTCAGCGCTCGAACGATTCGCAGGCCTGGTTGGCAACCGTGCAGCTGGTCTTGCAGGCGGACTGGCAGGAGGTCTGGCATTCGCCACAGGCGGTCTGGCCGGCTGCAACATGGATGCAGGCTTCATTGATGGTCTGGATGTGTTTCATACGTGGTTATCCCCTTCCTGATTTTTACCAAAGTGCTGGGCTGGTTTGATCGGGCGGCTTATTCGCTGACTGGCTTGACGACGGTGCTGACCGAGGCCTTCTTGAATGTGATCAGGGTATTGGCGACGCTGGTCGAAATGGTGACCTCATCATCCTTGAGATTGACAACCTTACCGACGACACCGCCAGCGGTGACCACCTTGTCCCCGACCGCCATGGCATTGATCTGCTCACGCAGCTTTTTTTCCTTCGCCCGCTGGGGACGGATCAGAAGCAGGTACATCAGGCCAAACATTAAGACCAGCGGCAGCAAGGTGCCCAGCATGCCTGTCCAGCTGCCGGTGGCTGCTTGAGTCAGCGCAAATTTAACAAGATTCATCGTTATTCTCCTCCATGATCTGTCGAGATCCAGCCGGTTGGCCAGTCTCCTGATTGGCTAAAACAGTTTAGCACGAGCGTTCGCTCCTATGCAAGGATCATCCCTTTTTATAGCCATAGCTTTCGAAAAATTCATTCCGGAAATCGAGCAGGCGGTCTTCGGCGATGGCTTTCCTGACATCGGCCATCAGCTGGAGCAGGAAATGCAGGTTATGCCAGGATGCCAGGCGCAGGCCGAACATTTCATTGGCCTTCAACAAATGGCGGATATAGGCCCGGGAATAATTCTGGCAGACATAGCAGGTGCAGTCTGCTTCAATCGGCGCAAAATCACGCGCATATTTGGCATCGCGCACAATCAGGCGCCCCTTGCGGGTCAGGACGGTGCCATTGCGGCCGATCCGGGTCGGCAAGACGCAGTCGAACATGTCGATGCCGCGGATGGCCCCCTCGATCAGGTAATCCGGCGTGCCAACCCCCATCAGGTAGCGCGGTTTGTCCGCTGGCATCAGGGGGACGGTTTCCTCGAGCATTTCATAAAGCAGATGGGCGGGCTCACCGACCGAAAGGCCACCCAGGGCATAGCCCGGCAAGTCAAAGGCGGTAATCTCGCGGGCGCTTTGCTGGCGGAACTGGGCATAGGTGCCACCCTGGATGATGCCAAACAAGGCCTGGCGACCGGTGTTCTGGTGCGCCCTGATGCAGCGCTCCAGCCAGCGCGTCGTCCGCTCGAGGGATTCCTTGACATAGCGCTCGTCTGCTGGCCAGGGCGTACATTCGTCAAAGGCCATCATGATATCCGAGCCGAGATCGTTTTGGACTTCGATCGATTTTTCCGGCGTCAGGATATGGCGGGAGCCGTCGATATGCGATTTGAAGCGGACGCCTTCTTCCGTGATGTGGCGCCGGTCTGACAGGGAAAAGACTTGGAAGCCCCCGCTGTCGGTCAGGATCGGGCGGTCCCAATTCATGAAACGGTGCAGGCCGCCGGCCTCACGCACAATATCGCTGCCCGGCCGCATCCACAAATGGTAGGTATTGGACAGGATGATCCCGGCATTCATGGCCTTGAGCTCCTCCGGAGCCATGCCCTTGACCGTGGCCTGGGTACCGACCGGCATGAAGGCCGGTGTCTCAAAGGAGCCATGTGGCGTATGGACCACGCCGAGCCGGGCGCCTGACTGGCGGCAGGTATGTTTAGGTTCATACCAGACGGCGTGGTGGCTCAGGTGCGGCGGCTTGGCAGGTGGCTGGACCGGGGCTGCGGCTCCGGGATGAACAGTGTCATTTTGCATGGGCTTGGCAGGTGTCCTTTCTTCTGGTGATGAACATCGCATCTCCAAAGCTGAAGAAGCGATAGCGTTCGTCGATGGCCGCCTGATAGGCCTTGAGGACATTTTCCCGGCCGGCCATGGCGGAGACCAGCATCAAAAGCGTCGATTCCGGCAAGTGGAAATTGGTGATCAGAGCGTCGACGATTTTGAATTGATAGCCGGGATAGATGAAGATATCTGTCCAGCCGGAGCCGGCAACCAGCTGACCGTTATGGGCAGAGGCCACCGCTTCCAGAACCCGGTTGCTGGTGGTGCCAACAGCGATCACCCGGCGGCCATTGGCCTTCGCATGCACAATGGCATCGATCGTGACCTGGGGCAGGTCATAATATTCGGCATGCATCAGATGGTCCTGGATATGCTCAGCCTTGACCGGGCGGAAGGTGCCCAGACCGACATGCAAGGTGACCTCGGCTATCTGGACCCCGCGCTCACGCAGCTGGTGCAGCAGCTCGGGCGTAAAATGCAGGCCGGCGGTCGGTGCTGCTGCCGAACCATCGAGCTTGGCATAGACAGTCTGGTAGCGCTCCTTGTCGGCCAGCTGCTCCCGGATATAGGGCGGCAGGGGCATGGTGCCCGCCTGGTCCAGCACAGACTCAAAGACTCCGGCATAGTCGAATCGGACGATCCGGTTGCCATTCTCGCAGACCTCGAGCACATTGGCCTCTAGCACTCCGGGAATGAATGTGACCGAGTGGCCGGTCCTGACCCGGCGTCCCGGGCGGACGATGACCTCCCAGTCGGTGTCGGACAGCCGTTTCAGCAATAAAAATTCCACTGGCGTGCCGCTGTCCCGGCGCTGGCCCAGGAGCCGGGCCGGAATGACCCGGGTATTATTGATGACCAGGCAATCCCCGGCCTGGACGAAATCGGGCAATTCGGCAAAAATCCGGTGCTCGATTGAGCCGGTGCAGCCGTCGAGCAGCAAGAGGCGTGAACCGTCACGCCTGGCCAGCGGGTGCTGGGCGATCAGCTCCTCCGGCAGGAAATAGTTGAAATCACTGCGTTTTATCATAGCTTGGCATTATAGCGAGAATTGACGGTAAAGTATAGCCGATGGTATCATGACACAAGGCTTTCTCGCCCTGTCAGCCCCATTTGCTGCAGTCTTTTGCAGGAATTCCAGCGACATCTTTCAATCGAAGCCTTCCTGGAGGATCATTTTATGAAAAAGCCCTTGTTCCAAGGATCTGGTGTTGCCATTGTCACACCGTTCACCGAATCGGGTGTCCATTTCGACGTGCTTGCCGACTTGTGCGAGTTCCAGATCCAGCATGGTACCGATGCCATCATCGTCGCCGGCACAACCGGTGAAGCGTCCACCATGCCTGACGAAGAGCATTTGGCGACCATCGCCCAGGTCGTCAGGACGGTCGCCGGACGGATTCCTGTCATCGCCGGCACTGGCAGCAATGATACCGCCCATGCAGTCGAGCTCAGCCGCAAAGCGGCAGCGCTCGGTGTCGACGGCCTGCTTTGTGTCTCCCCCTATTACAATAAGGCGTCCCAGGAGGGGCTCTACCGCCATTTCAAGGCGGTGGCCGACGCGGTCGATTGCCCGATCATCCTTTATAATGTGCCAAGCCGGACCGGGATGAACATCAATCCGGAGACGGTCGCACGGCTCGCGGAGCTGCCGAATATCAATGGCCTCAAGGAATGCCGGCTCGAGCAGGTTCCGGACATCGCCAGCCTGTGCGGCGACCGGATCAACCTCTACAGTGGCGAAGATGGCTTTGTCCTGCCGATGCTTTCCTATGGCGGCAAGGGCGTGATCTCGGTTGTCGCCAATATTGTCCCCCAGCTATGCCATGACATGGTTGCCGCTTATTTGTCCGGCGATGCCCCGGAAGCAACCCGGATCCAGACCTCGCTGGTGCCGCTGATCAAGGCCATGTTCTGTGATGTCAACCCGATCCCGGTCAAATACGCCCTGTCCCTGATGGGGTATGCCGTCGGTGGATGCCGCATGCCTTTATGCGAACCGAGCCCGGCTGCCATCTCAATCATTCGCCAGGCCCTGGCAGATTATCAATTGATTTGAAACGAGGCAAGCTCGCATGGCTATCCGTATTTTCTTGAATGGTTGCAATGGCCGCATGGGCCAAGTCATCGCTGGTCTGGTCAAAGAGAGCCCGGACCTGGTCATTGTTGCGGGCAGCGACTTGAACCAGGCGGTGAGCCAGCCCTTCCCTGTTTTTGCCAAGGCCCAGGCTTGTGATGTCGAATTCGACGTCATCATTGATTTTTCCAACCCGGCGGCCTTGCCGAATCTGTTTGAACTGATCCGCCAGACGAAAAAGCCGGCCGTCATCTGCACCACCGGCCTGGAGGATGCCCAGAAAAGTGAATTGGCGCAATTGGCCACCCAAAGTGCGGTCTTTGTCTCGGCCAATATGTCGCTGGGGATCAATGTCCTGATCAGTCTGGCCCAAAAAGCAGCCGCAGTCCTCTACCCTGGTTTCGACATTGAAATCATCGAGGCCCATCACCGCCAGAAGGTCGATGCCCCCTCCGGCACCGCCCTGATGATTGCCGAGGCCATCAATGAGACCTTGGACCATCAGCTCGAGTACACCTGTGACCGTTCCCAGGTCCGGCAGAAACGCGGCGACCGCGAGCTGGGCCTGCATGCCATCCGTGGCGGCACGATTGTCGGTGAGCATACCGTCCTGTTTGCCGGCGGCGAGGAAACGATCAGCATCCACCACAGTGCCCAGTCGCGCAATGTCTTTGCCCGGGGCGCCCTGGCCGCCGCCAGGTTCCTCCCTGGCAAACCCGCCGGCCATTATGACATGAAAGACCTGATCGGATAACCGGTCAGGTCTTTTTTTGGTGATTTTTCAAGAGCCGCACAGAGGTTATTGTGCAGCCGGATCTTCGACCTGGACTTGGTCCTTGAGCATGAACCGGCGGATGCCGCGCCAGGCAATCGCCATGGCAAAAAACTGGTTGACCGACAGGGCCAGGACCAGATACCAGACGATGGCCACCAGGATCGTGACGACCGAGCCATTCAACAGCAAGAGCGCTGGAACCACCAGGAGCAGGACCGCCGATATCAGCAGATAGAGCAGATTATAGGGCAGGCGCAGGAGCACAAAGAGCAGGCTATTGCGGTAAATCTGGCCGAGCGTCAGCTTGAAGGTCACGATCATCGGGTAGATGTAGATCTGCATCAGCAGACCGACCAGGCCTACGGCTGACAACAGGATCTGGATCGCGAGCTGAACAGATCCCGGCATAAATTCGGCTGTCCGGTAGAAAGTCAGGTTGATCACCAGCACAACCAGGGCAGCGGCGCTGATCAGGCTGGCGAGCAGCGACTGGCGCCAGTTGGCCTTGGTATGGTCCCAGAAGTCGGACCAGGTGAAGACATGTTCATCCCGGATATAATTGCGCAGGATGAAGGCAAATCCGGCCTGGAAGGGACCGGTGACCACCAGCTGCAAGCCTGTCAGGGCGACGGCAGTCAGCAGGTAGAACAGGGTCAGTTGTGATACCGCTGCAGACTCCAGGGACTGGCCTGCTGTCGCTTCCAGGCCCAGGGCCTGGAAGGATTCGATCAGAGAGGCCACGGACAGACCGGGGAACAGGGCTGCCAACAAGTAGATGGCGAGCAGGAAGGCCAGGCCCAGTGCCGGCAAATTGAAGATCACCATCATGAAATTGAGCTTGATCAGCTCCCAGAAACGCCGGGTCAGAATTTCCAGAGTACCGAGTACCGGTCCCTTGTCCGGTTCATCCTTGCGGACCCCCGGCCCCTCTTTGGTGAAGTCAAACAAACCGAAAAATCCTGCCATGGCCAATCCATCCTGTCTATCGTGAATGTAGTCTCGTAAAAAATATCTTATCGTTTCAGAGCGACCAGAGCAAGCTGATCACGACCGATCTGGCGAACCGTGAAAGGTGCCGGATCTGCGCCGTTTGCCAGTCCGGTCAGGGCTTCAGTCGCCCGGCCAGCTGGTCGATTTCAGCCAGCGCCCGGCTGACCAGGGCCTGCTGGCGGGCTGGCTTGCCCTTGAACTTGCCCTCCAGGGGGGCAACCAGGCCGAAATTGGCATTCATCGGCTGGAAATGCCGGGAATCGGCCCGGGCGATATAATGGGCCAGGGAGCCGATGACCGTTTCCGGGCTGGGCAGCAAGGCCAGGCGGTCTTTCTCCTCGACACCCTGGTATTCCAGGGCCGCCTGGATCCCTGCCACCAGGCCGGAGGCCGCTGATTCGACATAGCCCTCCACCCCGGTCATCTGGCCGGCAAAATAAAGCGGCTGCGGCCGGCGGACCCGGAAATCCGGATTGAGAATCTCCGGCGATGGCAGGAAGGTATTGCGGTGCATCACCCCGTAACGGACGAACTCGGCCTGCTCGAGACCGGGGATCAGGCGGAAGACGCGCTGTTGCTCCCCGTGCTTCAGACGGGTCTGGAAGCCGACCAGATTGTAGAGGCTGGCTGCCTGGTTGTCCTGGCGCAACTGGACACAGGCGTAAGGCTCTTTGCCAGTGCGTGGATCGACCAGGCCAACTGGTTTCAAGGGACCGTACCGGATGGTGTCCGGGCCGCGCCGGGCCATCGATTCGATCGGCATGCAGCCCTCAAACACGATTTCCCGGTCAAAGTCCTTGACCTCGGCCAGCTCGGCAGCAATCAGCTCCTGGTAGAAATGTTCATAAGTCGCCCGGTCCATCGGACAATTGATATAGTCGTCGCCGCCGCGGCCATAACGGGATTGGCGGAAAGCGACGGACAGATCGATCGATTCAAAGGTGACGATCGGCGCAGCCGCATCGAAAAAATGCAGCGTGGACAGCTCGAGCTGGTCCCGGATGGCGGCAAACAAGCCGCCACCTGTCAGGGGGCCCGTGGCGATGATCACCGGTCCGTCTGTGAAATCCGGCAGGGTGTCGACCCGGGCGGAACGGACCTGGATCAGGGGCTGGCTGGCAATGGCTGCGGTCACTGCCGCGGCAAACAGGTCGCGGTCGACCGCCAAGGCCCCACCGGCTGGCAAAGCGGTCGCATCCGCAGCGGACAGGATCAGGGAGCCGAGGCGGCGCATCTCCTCTTTCAGAAGACCGACCGCATTTTCCAGGCGATTGGCCCGCAGTGAATTACTGCAGACCAATTCGGCAAACTGGCTGCTGTGGTGGGCTTCAGTCATCTGGTCCGGTTTCATGTCGACCAGCTCTACCGGGATCTTGCGGCTGGCGACCTGCCAGGCGGCCTCACAGCCAGCCAGTCCGGCACCAATGACCGTGACTTTACGCGTCATGGTTCTCCCCTGCCGCTTTGTCCTCAGACGCCACCGGTTTTTCTTTTTTCTGGTTGGTTATGCAGTCGCGGTTGCCACATTTCGGGTAGGAACGTCCTTTGAAATGCTTGAGGACCATATAGGTGCCACAAACCTCGCAGGTCCGGCCGTCGATCGGCAGGTCCCAGGAAATGAAGTCGCAGTTGGGATCCGTGCCCTTTTTGTCACAGGTATAAAAGCGGCTGCCCTTGAACTTCTTGGAGACTCTCTGGACCAGACCGGAGCCACATTTGGGACAATGCGCCTTGATTTCCTGCTCGATATTCTTGGTGTATTTGCAGGTCGGATAATTGGAGCAGGCGATGAACTTGCCGTAGCGGCCTTCCTTGATCACCAGGTCACCCTCCTGGCAATCGGGGCATTTATCGCCCGTCGGAATATCAGCAATCTTGACCCGCTCGACCCCGTCTGTGGCCTTGACTATTTTTTCGTGGAAAGGCGGATAGAAGCGGTCAAGGATTTCGACCCAGTTGTTTTCACCGGATTCGACGGTGTCCAGCTCTTTTTCCATGTCAGCCGTGAATTCGACATCGACAATGGATTCGAAATTTTTCTCCAAAAGCTCGGTCACTGCCTTGCCCAATTCAGTGGGCAGCAGATATTTCTTATCCTTTTCAACATATTTGCGGTCCAGGATGGTTGAAATCGTCGGCGCATACGTGGATGGACGGCCGATACCCTTTTCTTCCATGGCCTTGATCAGGCTGGCCTCGGTGTAACGGGCCGGCGGCTGGGTGAATTTCTGCTCCGGGATGATCTTGTCGAGCAGCAGCGTCTCCCCTTCAGAGAGCTCCGGCAATTTTTCCCGGGTCTCTTCTTCACTTTCCTTTTCGGGTTCGCTGTCCACCAGCGCCACGCCATACTGGGCCAGGTAGCCTGGGAAACGGACCGTTTCCCCACTGACCCGGAACAGGTGGGTATCGCCACTGACCAGATCCGCCACGACGGTGTCAATCTGGGCGGCTGCCATCTGGGAAGCCATGAATTTGTCCCAGATCAGCTGGTAGAGCTTGAACTGGTCATTCGAGATCTGGGCCTTGATCTTCTGCGGGGGCAAATCGAAATGGGCCGGGCGGATGGCCTCATGCGCGTCCTGGGCTTTATTGCGATTCTTGAACTGCCGCGGCGATTTGGGCAAGTATTCGGCGCCATATTTATCCTGGATATAGATGCGGGCCTCCTGTTCGGCCTCATCTGAGACACGCACCGAGTCGGTGCGGATATAGGTCACCAGGGCGGTCGCGCCAAGGCCGTCGATTTCCACACCCTCGTACAGCTGCTGGGCCACGCTCATGGTTTTCTTGGCGGTGAAGCCGAGATAACGGGAAGCCTCCTGCTGCAGCGTGCTGGTCGTGAAAGGCGCACTGGGCTGTTTATGCTTGCTGCCTTTCTTGAGTCTGGCCACCGTGAAGAGCTGGTTTTGCACGGCGGCAAGGATCGCTTCGGTATCCGCCTGGTTCGTCAGCTTGACCTTCTCGACTTTGCCATTGATCCATTCGCCATGGTAGCGGGCTTTGAAAACAAGGTCCTTGGCCGGCTTGTGCAAGAATGCGGTCAAAAGCCAGTATTCCTCCGGCTTGAAGCGGACAATTTCCCGTTCCCGGTCGACCACCAGACGGGTGGCAACCGACTGGACCCGGCCGGCTGACAGGCCCTTGCGGACCTTTTTCCAGAGCAGGGGGCTCAATTCATAACCAACCAGACGGTCGAGGACTCGCCGGGCCTGCTGGGAATTGACCCGGTTCATATCAATGGGGCGAGGGTGGTCAACCGCTTTGACGACAGCTGGTTCAGTAATTTCATTGAAAGTGATGCGGCAGGCGCTGGCTTCATCGATCTTGAGCACCTGGGCAATATGCCAGGCGATGGCTTCTCCCTCGCGGTCAGGGTCGGTGGCGATCAGGATCCGGTCGGAGGTGGCCGCCATCTCCTTGAGCTCGGCGATGACCTTGTCCTTGCCCTTCATCGTTGTGTATTGCGGCTTATAAGCATGCTCGACATCGACTCCCAGCTTGGAGGCTGGCAGGTCACGGATATGGCCAACCGAGGCGGTGATCCGGAAATTCTTGCCCAGATAACGGCCAATGGTTTTCGCCTTGGCCGGCGATTCTACGATAACCAAATTTTTTCCCATGCAGTCCTGTCCTTGTTTTGGGGCCCTGTGGGCCGGATTTTGCGTTATTCGTCCATTATATACTTGAATCTCCGAGCTCTGTCAAAGCATAGCGGCCACGGTCTGCTGCAATATACCCCTGCAATTCCAGAAGGCAGACCCGGGCAATCGCCAACTCGGCCGGGATCAGGAGCTCGGCTGCAATCTCATCGATGGTCAAATTCTGGTTATACAGCACCTGCAATATCCTGGCCAGGTCATCATCCTTCAAGTCAGGGCTCACCGGGTTTAGAGCAGCTGTCTGGATGTCCGGCATAAGCCAGGACAATTGGCGGCCAGGTCCGCAGACCCGCAGGATATCCGCTGCACATTCCAGCAGATGGGCGCCATCCCGGATCAGCTGATGACAGCCGGCACTGGCCTGGTCGAGGATATTCCCAGGCACGGCAAAGACCTCGCGGTTCTGGTCGGCGGCATAGGTTGTCGTGATCAGGGTCCCGCTTTTCTGGGCCGCCTCCATGACGGCCACCGCCTGCGCCAAGCCGCTCAAGAGCCGGTTGCGGGCGGGAAAATTCTGGCGGACAGGAGGAACGCCTGGCGGATACTCGGACAAGATGGCGCCTTGGACTGCCATTTCTTCGACCAAAGCAGCATTTTCCGGTGGATAGACATAATCATGCCCACTGGCGATCACCCCGATGGTCAGCCCCTCACTGGCCAGAGCCGTCCGATGGGCCAGGGTGTCGATGCCGCGGGCGAGGCCACTGACAATCACAGCGCCACTTTGGCACAGGTCCCGGGTGATCTTGCGGGTCACTTTCTGGCCATACGGGGTGGGACGCCTGGTTCCGATCACCGTGACCCAGGGAGAGCAGTCCAGCATCTGGGGCAGGCGATGGCCACGGACATAAAGCAAGGCCGGACAGGTATTGAGATCGTGCAGGACTTTGGGAAAGTGTGGATCTCCACTTAGGAGCGGCCTGATGCCCAGATGGGCTGATTGCCGGGCCAGTGAGAGGGCTTCCTTTTGACGCTCACGGTCATGCAAGGCGCGATGAATCGCCTCAGCCTTATCCTGGAGGCCCAGATGAGCTCCGGCATCGGCTTTATCGCCAATGTCCCGTCCCTGAGCCAGCAGATCCGACAGGCCATCCGGATCGAGCTGCATCAGCTCGGACAGATCGGAGCAAGGATCAGTCAGCTTTCTCAGCTCGGCATGCCGGAGGTCCAGGCTGCGCTGGCACGAGGTCAGGTGGATGGCCATGGCCAGAGGCATGATATCCGCATGCTGTGCCATGATCACTGGCCCTCGGGAAAGAGATTGATCCGGTAGCCGAGGGCCTCTGCCAGATGTCCAGCCGATACGGCATCGCACTGGTCAAGATCGGCGATCGTCCGGGTGACCCGGAGCATTTTCTGGTAAGCGCGCACACTCAGGTGATAGCGTTCAGCTGCCTGGCCAGCCAGCCGCAGGACAGCCGGCGAAATCGCCAGGCATCGGGCCAGATCGGGATCATCAAACCGGCTATTGAGAATCGGCGGACGGCCCAGGGCGCGGCAGCGATCCGCCTGGATTTGCCAGGCCGCGGCAATTTTCTGCCGCAGCTGTGGCGAGGACCTGCTGTCTTGCTCATGGGCTGGCGGCTGGACCGTCTTGATCAAGTCATCGGGGGCCGGGCGGCGGACTTCGATCGCAAGGTCCAGACGATCGAGGAGAGGGCCGCTGATCTTGCCCAGATGGCGCGCCACCGAATCCGGCGAACAATGACAGCGCTGGCCCGGTTCAAAATAATCTCCACACCGGCAGGGATTGGCGGCCGCGACCAGGAGGAAATCGGCTGGCAGGACCAGATGATAGCGCATACGCGACAGATGGATCACATGCGCCTCCAGGGGCTGGCGGAGGAGGTCAATGAGGGAACTGTCCAGCTGGGTCAGCTCATCGAGGAACAGAACGCCCCGGTGCGCCAGGCTGAACAGTCCGGGCACGGGTGGACTGCCGCCCCCAGTCAGGGCATGGCGGGTGACCCCGGTATGCGGAGCCAGAAAGGGGCGTTCGGCAAGCAGGCCGGGCTGGCCCACCATCCGGTTCGCCGCACTGTGGATCCGGGTCACCTGCTGGGCCTCCTCCGGGTCCAGCGGGGGCAAGATCCCTGGCAGCGTGGAGGCCAGAGCTGTCTTGCCACTGCCAGGTGAACCGAGCAGCAGCATCGGATGCCAGCCAGCGGCGGCCAGGGTCAAAGCCCGGACGGCCTTGGCCTGGCCCTGGATCATCCGGATATCAGGTGCCTGGAGCGCGTTTGTCGCCGGGACGGGCCTGGGCGAGCATGCCAGCGATTCCGCTGGCACACCCTCGGCCAGGATCCTAGCGCTGTCTGCCAGCGATACCGTGCCTGTCACCACCAGGTCCGGCGCGGCTGAGGTCTGTGCTTCCGCCAGATTGTCAGCGGGTACCAGCAGATGGCGCAATCCAGCCTGGTTCATGGCGCAAGTCCGGTTGAAAACCCCCGGAATCGGCCGGATCGTGCCATCAAGGCCCAATTCGCCAAAAGCCCCCGGCAAAAGGCCCCTGAAGGATGGATGGAGATGGACCTGGCCGGAAGCCAGGAGGATCGACAGAGCCAGGGGCAAGTCGAAGGCACTGCCTTCCTTGCGCATCCAGGCAGGCGCCAGGCTGGCGGTCACCCGGCTGGGCGGAAAGGTAAATCCGCTGTTCTTGATCGCGGCCAGGATCCGGTTCCTCGACTCCCGGATCGCCGAGTCACCCAAGCCGACGATTTCAAACGAAGGCAATCCCGGTAGCAGTGCCACCTCTATTTCGATCAGGATGCCGTCAATCCCATGGATGGCAGCAGAACAAAACCGGCCATATTTCAGATGCATGCAAAGCCCCCCTTGATCTGACCTTCACCCTAACAAAGCGCAGCTGGGCCTGACAGCCGGGATCGTGCGACAAAAGGCGGCAGGACTCGACAGCCTGTCCAGACGGCGTCCCGGCAAAGGTCCATCGGCCAGGTCTTTGCTGCCTCATGGATGCGTGCGGATCGTCGACAAGGTCAGGCAGCCGCGTCCATCTGCAGCCTGAAAACGGATCAAGTTGAACCGATGACGAGAATCTGCCATAATACCCCTGTTTATTGATGAGGAGGACCTTCATGCGTCTCGGAATTGTCGGTTTGCCCAATGTCGGCAAAAGCACGTTGTTTAATGCCATTACCAAGGCCGGCGCGGCCGTCGCCAATTATGCCTTTTGCACCATTGACCCGAATGTCGGGGTCGTTGCCGTACCGGATCCCAGGCTCGACAAACTGGCCGAGATGTATCATCCGGATAAATACACCCCGGCAACGATCGAATTTGTCGATATCGCCGGCCTGGTCCGTGGTGCCAGCAAAGGCGAAGGTCTCGGCAACAAGTTCCTGGCCAATATTCGCGAAGTCGATGCGATCGTCCATGTTGTGCGTTGCTTTGATGATTCCGATGTCATGCATGTCGACGGCCAGACTGATCCGGCCCGTGATATCGAGACCATCAATCTCGAGCTGATCCTGAGCGACATGGAATACATGGAACGCCGGATCGACAAAACGAGAAAGATGCTCAAGGGTGGCGACAAGAAATTCCAGGCCGAGCTGGAGGTCCAGGAGAAAATCCTGGCCTGTCTGGAATCCGGAAAATCTGCCCGCACCCTGACCTGGGACGAGGACGAAAAGCCCTATCTGCGAGACCTGTTCCTTTTGACAATCAAGCCTGTGCTCTATGTGGCCAATATCGCCGAAGCGGCGCTGGCCGGGCCCGAGCCGGATTATGTGGCCACCGTCCGTTCCATCGCGGCTACGGAGGATGCTGAGGTCGTCACCATCAGCGCCAAGATCGAGGAAGAGATCTCCGTGCTCGAGGATGAAGAGCGTGCCCTGTTCCTCCAGGACCTGGGGCTGGAAGAATCCGGTCTCGACAAAATCATCAAGGCCGGCTATCACCTTCTGGGCCTGATGTCCTTCCTGACTGCCGGGCCGACGGAGGTCAGAGCCTGGACGATCAAGCGCGGCACCAAAGCGCCCCAGGCCGCCGGCAAAATCCATTCCGACTTTGAACGCGGCTTCATCCGGGCCGAGGTCGTCAATTTCCATGACCTGATGGCCAGTGGCACCTATGCCGCAGCCCGGGAAAAGGGCCAGGTCCGTTCCGAAGGCAAGGACTATGTCATGCAAGATGGCGATGTTGTCCTGTTCCGCTTCAATGTCTGAGCAACCGTAAAATCATCGGCAACGATTAGTTGCCAGCCCTGAGCATCCACCTGAAAAAGGCCTCCCGATGTCCATTCGGTGAGGCCCTTTTTATCGCTGAGGCTTTATTTAGAGGGACGGATTCAGGCTGGCCGACGATGTATGCTCAGGAACACGCTCAGGGCCAGGCTCAGGAATGCAATTTTCTGGCCAGATACAGGTGGAGCCAGACGATCAGGCCAACCGGAAGCAGCCCCATCAACAGCACAGCGGCCAGAAATGCCAGGAAAGCGGGCAATTCCAGCGTGCTGGACCGTGGGCCGAGCAGCAATAGAGGTGTGATTGCCGTATGGAAAATCAGCCAGGCAATGAGGCTATGCGGCCGCAAAAGGGCCTGGTGGATCAATGATCGCTGTGTAAAGGATTCCGGCGCCAGAGGCTTGTACCCAGTCAGGGTCAGCCGCAGCCAGACCAGGTCGAGTCCGGCCAGGCCCCCGGCAAACAACAGGGCAGCCAGGGCCAGGGGCTGTCCGGCCAGGTCAGCCTGGTAGCGAAGCCACAAGGAAATCATGGCCCCCACTGCTGTCAAAAGATTGAGAACTGCCAGGACCTGGCTGCTGACAGGGTGCAGTGAGTCCTGGTTTCCTTCATGCGGGATCGGTTGCATGGTCATCCTTGACATCGTAGTCAGCGGTGTCAGCTTGTGCGGAGGACTGGTCCTCAGCCGAGCTGGTGGTGCTTGGACTCAGGGGCTGGTACCGGATCCCGCGGCTGCCCAGCTCCGATTTGAGCAAAGTCTCCACCGACTGGACCAGAGCCAGATACTCACCGCTATTATCGAGCAGATGATCGGCAATGGCCTCGTATTCGTCGCGGGTCATCTGCATGGCAATCCGGCGCCGGGCATCGTCTTCAGCCATGCCACGCCCCATCAGGCGGCTGATCCGCACCGAGTCCTCGGCCCAGACCACCCAGACCTGGTTGACCGTGTCGAGAAACCCTTGCCGGACAGGAATCGGAACGTCAAGCACAACAGCCTTGACTTTCCTGGCCTGGAGTTTTTCGAGCTGGCGGGAAATTTCGGCGATCACCTCGCGGTGAACGATCTGGCTCAGCCGGTCCAGTGCTTTGCGGTCGGAAAAAACATGCCTGGCCATTTTAGCCCGGTCGAGGCCGCCATTGGCGTCCAGGATCTGGCGGCCGAAAGCTGTCGTGATCGGTTCGATGGCCGGTCCGTCCGGCAAAGTCACCTGGCGCGAGATTTCATCGGCATCCAGGACCACAAGGCCGGCCTTGCGGCACAGGTTGGCCACCGTAGTCTTGCCACAGCCGATGCCGCCAGTTATTCCAATGATGAACATCCAAAGGTCTCCTTCTAAAATCATCAAGCATGGGCCGCGGACCGCTCAGAGCCCGGCCGGGTCATCGGTGTCAGTCCTTGCAGTCACTCCAGCGCTGGCCTTGCTTGACCTTGGCGATCAGCGGCACGGACAGGGTGAGGGCATCCTCCATGGCCTGCTTGAGCAATTGCGCGGCGATGCCAGCCTCGGCCACTGGGGCCTCGACGATCAGCTCGTCATGGACCTGCA
>CAZCMX010000028.1:26280-27720 GCA_964499985.1 uncultured Mageeibacillus sp. | reverse complement strand
AAATACCAGACGCGCGAAGCAACCGCCGAACACATGCAGACGGAGCATTACCAGAAATGGATCACCCTGGTCCGACCCTGGTTTCTCCAGCCAGTTGACCGGACCTTGTACCGGACGGTTTGAGCCTTCTCAGACCGGAAACAGGATCTGAGCCGCATAGATCACGGCGATCAGTGTCAATGCACTGAGCAAAGTCGTCACCATGACCACCTGGGCTGC
Organism: uncultured Mageeibacillus sp.; assembly: GCA_964499985.1. Lineage (GTDB taxonomy): Bacteria > Bacillota > Clostridia > Saccharofermentanales > UBA5734 > UBA5734. Next base: position 27,501 of record CAZCMX010000028.1, on the reverse strand, counting down.
AAAGTCTGGGTGGTTTTTGCATTCGACAGCGATCAGCGCACTATTGATCGCCGTGGGCACGGCTGTAGAGATCAGCAGGGTCTGGGCGACGATGCCAGACAGGCCGAACAGGCGGACCAGGCCAAGGGCCAGCATGGGTCCGAGCACCAGGCGAGTGAAACTGGCCAGCCAGACATCGCCGGTGATCCGGTGCAGCTTCTGGGTCCGGGCCAGCTGGACCCCCAGCGTCAGCAAGGCGATTGGAACCAGGGCATTTTTCAAATAGATCAGGACCACCCAGACCGGAGTGCCGATGAGATTGAAGGGGGCCGATTTCAGCAGCAGGGCCAGTGGGACGGTATAGACTGTCGGCATCCGGAAAATGGCCTTCAGGGCGTCGCGCCAGTGCTGATTGGCCGTGCCGGCCGTGAAAAACCCCAGGGTATTGACAGACAGGTTCTGGACTAAAAGGACCATGACCTGGGTGGCCAGGGCGACATCCAGATAGGGATTGCGGCCGCCCATGGCCAGGGCACCGGTGCTGTAGACGAGGGTGACCAATGGGATGCCGATATTGCCCGAATTGTAATAGGCAATGCTGTTCTGGAAGGCGATCCGCATCCCGGCAGGCTGACCACGCCAGCGCGCCAGGAGCCAGCCGATCGCCAGATTTGCCCCCAGAATCAGGAGGGCAATGGCCAGTGCCTTCAGCGAATCAATTCCGATAGCCGTCTGGTAGAGATTGACAAAGGTGAAGGACGGCACGAATAGAAAGAAATTGAATTTGGTCAAGGTTTTGATGTCAACCGGGAACTGGCGGGAAAGGACAAAGCCCAGGCTGATCAGGACGAAGATCGGCAGGATGTTCTGGACAAAAATCGTCAGGACGACAGTCAAATAGAACCTCTTTTCCAGTCTGGACCGTCAGCAGTCGAACAGGCGCTGGTAGCGCATCAGGGAATCAATCGTCAGGGCGAGGTTCTCCTTGCTGTGATGACGGGACTCTTCGAATGGGATGGCCGCGCGATTGATCGAAAAAATCGCACTGACACCCAGATCATACGCTTTTTCGGCTTCCTCGCCAATGGCACCGACAATCACCAGGACTGCTCCCTGATTAAGAACAATATCATCCGATCCCTGAACCTCGATGTCAGGATCTTCGCTGCGCCATCACCCAGACCCTGGAAAACCACCAGGGCAATCGGTGCGGCGCCAAAGGACGACCGGTGCGGCGCGAGC
>CAZCMX010000028.1:0-26180 GCA_964499985.1 uncultured Mageeibacillus sp. | reverse complement strand
CAGCGCCACCACACGCCCCTCAAACCAGCCAGCTGCTCAATAGCGGTGCCATCAGGACCGTGGCCAGACCGGCCAGGCTGATTGACAGGCCGCTCATTGCACCCTCGACTTCGCCAATTTCCAGAGCCTTGGCGGTGCCAAGCACATGTGAAGCGGTGCCAATGGCGATGCCCTGGGCGACGGGATCGGTGATTTTCAAGATCCTGAACAGGGGCTGAGCCAGGACGGCGCCGAAGATGCCAGTGACGACAATCGCGGCGACGGTGACTTGCGGCAGACCGCCCAATTGCTCGGACAGGGCAATTCCGATCGGTGTAGTCACGGATTTGGGTAACATCGAAAGCAGCAATTCCTGCGACAGATGAAACAGCTTGGCCAAGAAGATGATCGACAACAAGCTTAAAAGGCTCCCGGCTACAATCCCGGTGAGGATCGGACCAGGGCTTTCCTTGAGCAGGCGGATGCTTTTATAGAGCGGGATTGCCAGAGCGACGGTCGCCGGGGCCAGAAAGAAGCTGATGATCTGCCCGCCGCGATTGTAGTCGTCCAGGGTCAAAGGCGTCAGCTGGATCAGGAGAATGACCAGTATAATGGCGATCAGGAGCGGATTAAACAGGGATAACCGCGTTTTCCGGGTGAGCCAGAGTCCGATTTCGAAGGCCAGCACAGAAACCAGAACCCCGAACATCGGGGTGGCGAGACTTTGCATCATACGCGTTTCCTCAGATTCTGCACGATCAGTCCTGTCAGTGCCAGGACGAGGATGGTGGTGACCAGAGCGATCAGGACGAGAATCAGCCAGCTCCCCCGGATGACACCGAGGATTGCCAGCAAGCCAACCCCGGCCGGAACGAATAGGACTGTCATATGGCTCAGGAAAAATTGTCCCACCTGTTCAACCTGCTCGAGCTTGACCAGGCCGGCCAGTAAGGCCAGCAGGAGCAAGACCAGGCCCAAGATATTGCCAGGCAATGGAATCCCCAGACCGCGATTGAGAAAATCGCCGAGAAAGACAAAGAGCAAGAGGAGCGCCAGCTGGCGCAGGGCTTTCATGACGATGCTCCCGAGCCCGAGCCCGGCTGCTGCGGCAGACTGGATGCCGTTTCTGGTTTGCTTGCCGACGGTGCTGCAGTCGCGGTAGCAACCTGTGTGAACCGGTAGCCTGTACTGCGGTCGACGATATTTTCCAGCTGCTCGCCGCGGATGAAATGACCAAGGTTGCGAATCGCCAGGGCCACAATCGAATCGAGAGTCGCCTGCAGGTGGTAAAAGCCGGAGATATGGGGTGTGATCATGGCATTAGGGAGCGTCCACAGGCGGTGATCGGCGGGCAAAGGCTCCGGATCGGTGACATCGAGTCCCGCACCACCCAGTTGGCCGGATACCAAAGCATCGCAGAGCGCCTCAGTTTCGATCGCATTGCCCCGGCCGACATTGATCAGGACGGCACCGGGCTTCATCCGGGCCAGTCGATCCCGGTTGATCAGATGAATGGTCTGCGGTGTTTCCGGCAGGGTCAGAGCGACAAAATCAGCCAGAGGCAGCAAAGCATCAAGCTCATCCAGACCATAAACCGCCGACACATAGTCCGGCTTGCCGGCTGCTGGCAGCCGGCGGATCCCCAGCACTGTACTCCCCAGAGCGTTCATCCTTTGGCCAAACTGGCTGCCGATATCGCCCAGGCCGACGACCAGGGTGGTGGAACCGGCAATCGAAGTCACTGATCCTTCATCGTGCCATCGCGACTGTTTCTGGTTATCGCGGTAGAGATGCAGTTTTTTAATCAGCATCAGGCAAAGTCCGAGCATATGTTCGGAAATCGCCAGGCCATAGGCGCCGCTGGCATTGGTCAGCACCGTGTTTTCCGGCAGCAGGCCTGGCCGGGAGTATTCATTGGTGCCGGCTGAGTTGAGCTGGAGCCAGCGCAGGCGCTTTATTCCCGCCAGATGGGCAGGCGGGACATTGCCAAGGATAATGTCGGCTGCTGTGACTTCTGGCGACTGCAGGGCTTCGCGGCTGGAATAGGTGAAGACATGGCCAGGTGCCTGGTTTTCCAGCTCCTGACGCTGGACGGGTGTCAGAGGGATTGTGACAAGGATGTTCAACTGTGGCAGATCCGGTCGCATGGGCGCTCCTTTTGTTTCCGGCCCGGGCCCTGTTTTGTTCTGCCACGTTCAGATCAGGTGATCGGGGCAGGATTGAAGAAGCACAGGTCATTGGCCAGTTTGTACTGTTCAGCATAAGGCATTTTGCGGCCGCTGGCCACCTCAATGATCTTTCATTCACCTTTGTCCCGGCCGGACAATCGGCGATGGTTATCGCAACGTTATCTTGTGGTAGTATTTGAATGAATTGCTTTTCCAGCATGGCGGTCCTCCTTGAGACAGGTGTCCTGCAGCAGGACCCCGACAGATATCATTATCGACTGCTGGCCGGCATTCGCAATTGACAGGTGCATAGACTTGGCCGGCTAATTTTGTCGGTCTTGGCAAGTGTTCAGGATCTGAAATGAGAAATGGAAAGGAATTTGCATTTTGGCCATTCAGCGCGTCTCGTATTTCAATCTGGCAGCAACTTTTTTCAAAATCGGCTTATTCACCTTTGGCGGCGGTTATGCGATGATTCCGCTGATTGAACGTGAAGTGGTTGAAAAACACCAGTGGATCAGCGAGCGCGACCTGGTCGACCTGATCGCCATATCCCAATCGTTACCCGGAGTCTTTGCCATCAACCTGTCCACGTTCATCGGTAAACGCCAGCGTGGCCGGACGGGCGCCATCTTCAGCGCTCTGGGCTGCGCCTTGCCCTCCTTTTTGGTCATCCTGGCGATCGCTGCCGGTCTGGCCCGCTTCCAGGACCTGGCTGTCGTCCAGCATTTCTTCATCGGCGTACGGGCGGCCGTCACGGCCCAGATCCTGCTCGCCACCTTGAAAATGGGCCGCCAGATCGTCAAGGATAAAATAACGGCAGGCATTGCCCTTTTGGCCTGGATCCTGGTCATGGTGATCGACCTGCACCCGATCCTGACCGTGCTCGGCGGGGCGGTGGCTGGCCTGGCGCTCTTCTGGCTGGCCCCGGGCTATACACAGCAGGTCCTGAATCCGAAGGCAAAGGAGGGTGAATCCTGATGATCCTCTGGCAATTGTTCTACATTTTTTTCCGGATCGGTCTGTTCACCTTTGGCGGCGGCTATGCGATGGTGCCCCTGATCCAGCGTGAAATGACCAGCCGCAGCTGGCTTTCTGCCCAGCAATTCAGTGATATCCTGGCGATTTCCCAGATCACACCGGGGCCGCTGGCGATCAATACGGCAACCTATGTCGGCTATCTGCTCGCAGGGGTTGCGGGCAGTGCTGCCGCCACCCTCGGGGTCATGCTGCCTTCCTTTTTCCTGATCCTGGTCCTGACGCACTGGCTTGACCGGATCTGGCACCATTCACTGACCCGGATGACCTTCCATGGCTTGCGGCCAACCGTGGTTGCCCTGCTCGCTTCGGCAACCTGGTTCTTTGCCCAGGCTTCACTCATCCGGCCCTTGGCTGCCGACTGGTCCAGACAGCTGAATCACGATCCCCTGAGCCTGCTCAGTCCAATTTCCCTGGCTTTGTTTGGCCTGGCCATCCTCCTGCAGGTTCGTTTCAAGCAAAATCCAATCCTGGTCATCCTGATTTGCGGGCTTCTGACGGTCCTGGTTCTGCCCATCTGGCCTGGCTTGGCCTGATTCCAGAAAAAAATCCGCATGAATCCGTACGGATCGGTGGCAAAGCCTTGATCGATCGGGCGCAAAACGTTAATTTAAGGAAAGATCATTTTCCCAAGGAGATCATTGACCATGGAAGTTCAGATTGTCGGTGGTGGCTGGTCTGGCTGTGCCGCTGCCATCGCAGCCCGCAAGCAAGGAGTTTCGGTCACCTTGCATGAGCGAACCGACCTATTGCTTGGGACCGGCCTGGTGGGCGGGATCATGCGCAATAATGGCCGCTTCACTGCAACCGAGGAAGCCATCGCTCTGGGCGGCGGCGAATTGTTCAGCATTACGGATGAGAATGCCCGGCATCGCAATATTGAATTCCCCGGACACAGGCATGCAACCTTGTATGATATTTCGACGACACCGCCTGCGGTGACGGCTTACCTGCGTTCGATCGGGGTCAGGATCGTCTATCAATCGCGGATTGAAAAGCTGGTGATGACTGACCAGACCATCCATGCCATCAGCTGCAAAAGCGGCAAAACCTATACCGGTGATGTCTTTGTCGATGCAACCGGCACGGCAGGTCCGATGGCCAATTGCAAGAAATATGGCAATGGCTGTGCGATGTGCATCCTGCGCTGCCCGAGTTTCGGTGGCCGCGTCAGCCTGACTGGCCTGGCCGGAGTGACCGAGCTGGTCGGCAAGAAAAGCAATGGTGCTGTCGGAGCCATGAGTGGATCCTGCAAGCTGTTCAAGGAATCCCTGGCTCCGGAAATCGTTGCGGAGCTCAATGAAAAGGGTGTGGCCCTGGTTCCGGTCCCCAAAGCCCTGATTGAAGATCATCTCGATATCAAGGCTTGCCAGCAATATGCCCTGGCCGAATTCCGCGACAATATTGTCCTGCTGGATACCGGACATGCCAAGCTGATGTCTCCCTATTTCGAAATCGAGCGCCTGCAGCAGATTCCTGGCCTGGAGCGAGCCCGCTACGAAGACCCCTATTCTGGTGGTCAGGGTAATTCTATGCGCTTTTTTGCCATGGCACCGCGTGATAATACCTTGGCTGTCGAGGGCGTCAACAATCTGTTCTGTGCCGGGGAAAAAGCCGGCTTGCTGGTCGGCCATACCGAGGCCATCGTCACGGGGACACTGGCCGGCTACAATGCGGCCCGCGTCGCCCAAGGCCTCGAGCCCATCGAGTTGCCTCGCAGCCTGGTGATCGGCGATGCCATCGCCTATGTCCGTGAACAGATGCAGACCGAAAAGGGTCTCGGCTTGAAATACACTTTCTCGGGTTCAGTGCTGTTCGACCGCATGCAGGCACAGGGTTCCTATACGACCGACATCCCCACGATCCGTCAACGCGTCGAGCAGGCTGGCCTGACCGGCGTTTTTGCGTAAATTCAACCGCCGGAGGTATCCATGGCCACAATCGGTACTTTACACCTCGTTTATCTGGTGATGACCCTGTTGATCATCACGGCCCTGCTGTTCAAAAAGGAGATCGTCCTGCCTTCGGTCTTTGGCATTTTCCTGATGGGCCTGTTTGCCACCGGTCATCCGATCAAGGCGGTCCAGGTCCTCTACAATGCCCTGGTGGTTGCCGGCGGGGAATTTCTCGGCATCATCGTGGTCATTGCGCTGGTAGTGTCCATGACTCGCACCCTGGCCACCATCGGGGCTGACGAGCTGATGATCCGACCTTTGAAGAACGCCATCCGTTCCAACAAGGTCGCTTTTTTCATCGTCGGTGCCGTCATGCTGGTCGCCTCCTGGTTTATCTGGCCCTCACCGGCCGTCGCCCTAGTCGGCGCCCTGCTTTTGCCCTTTGCCCTCAAAGCCGGACTCCCTGCGATCTGGGCGGCTGTCGCGATGAACCTGTTTGGCCACGGTATCGGCCTGTCGAGTGATTTTTTCATCCAGGGTGCCCCGTCGATCACCGCCAAGGCTGCGGGTGTCGGTTCGACGGACATCATGCTGGCCAGTGTGCCGATCTGGCTCGTCATGTCGATTGTGACGATCATCGTCGCCTTTATCATGTTTCTTAAGGATCTGAAGGAAAATCCCCAGATCGCCGTGGTCGACCTGGCCGCAACCGAGTCCGAATCCAAAGTCAAGTTCACAACTTTCTCTTATGTCATGGCTGTGATCACGCCTCTGGCCTTCGTCCTCGATGTCTTTTTCATGGTCACCCTCAAGATTGTCGGCGGTGATGCCACGGCTCTGGTCGGTGGCACGGCGATCCTGATCATGACCATCATCCTGATCGGCAAAGGTGACCTGATGGATTCGCTCGATGAAATCACGGATAAATTCAAAGAGGGTTTCATCTTTGCCATCAAGATTTTTGCACCCGTCATCGTCATCGCGGGGTTCTTCTTCCTGGGCAGCGGCCAGATTGCCGCCAAAATCCTCGGCGAAGGTGCGCCGGATATCCTGACGGACTACGGCATGTACCTGGCCGGTATTGTACCAATGGCCAAATTCCCGGTCGTCATCATCCAGACCCTGATTGCCGTGGTGACCGGCCTTGATGGCTCAGGCTTTTCCGGTCTGCCGCTGGTCGGTTCACTCGCCCAGACCTTCTCAGTGGCGACTGGCGCCAATGTTTCATCCCTGGCTGCCCTTGGCCAGGTCGTCACCATCTGGGTCGGCGGCGGAACCATCATTCCCTGGGGCGTCATTCCTGTCGCTGCCATTTGCAATGTCAAACCCGGTGACCTGGCCCGTAAAAATCTCATCCCCGTTCTCTCAGGCATCGCTGCCGCTGTCATCGTGACGATGTTTTTGGTGTAAAAGGGCTCTGTAGCACCGGTAGTCGAAAAAATTAACGACCCCCTGGCCCAGCGCTGCTGGTTTTCCCCGAGGCCAGTCCGGTCAGATCAAAACACTTCATCCCCTGTCATTGCGGCGAATCCGGAGGCCGGAGCAAGCAATGACAGGGGATTTCTGTCGTTTTGTAACACTTGTCCACTGAAATTGTCATGAACCGTTAGTCTTCCTGTCACAGGATTGCATCTTTGTTCGTTTTATGATGAGAGTGACGACATGGATCCGAGCCACTGCCCGTCTGTCGCCCTGGCAGACTGGAGTGACGTTCCTGCCAGACTGTCCGCTGGGCAGCCTGGAGACGAGAAACGACTGGAGACAGAATGGTGAAAACTGAACAGGAAGGTCTGGTTCAGGACAACGACATCGATCGCTTGCCCGATGATCAACAATACCCATTGACTTATCCCCAGCGGGGGGTCTGGTATCTCGAGAAGATCAATCCGGATACCGGCATTGGCAACCTGGCGGTGACTTTGAAATTCAACCAAGTCATTGACTATGCGCTTGCCAACCAGGCGGTGAACCTGCTGCTGGCGCAAAATGAGGGCTTTCGGACCCGGATCCGGGAAAATCCGGAAGGCGAGGCCAGCCAGTATTTCGCACCCTTTGAGCCATATGTCATGCCACGGTTTGACTTCAGTCTGGTCGACCGGGAAGTCCTCTACCAATGGGACCGCACGGAGGTGCGCCGGCCCTTTGAACTGGACCAGAACCTCTTTTATTTTGCCTATGTCAAAATCGACAGCCAATCTTCAGCTCTGTTCATGCGCTTCCATCATCTGATAGCCGATGCCTGGTCTTTTGTCCAGATCGGCAATGACTTGATGGCCATTTACGACCGGCTGAGTGAAGGCCAGGCTGTCAATGAGCCGGAAAACCCACCTTACCGTGATTTTATCGCTTCGGAGCAGGCCTATATCGGTTCGGAACGCTATCAGCTGGACAAGGATTTCTGGCGCAACCAGTTTTCAACCGCACCGACCCTGACCACCTTGAAAACGCGCACTTCGGAGCGGATTGGCCTGACGGCCCGGCGGCGCAGCTATGCCCTGCCGGAGAAGCTGACCAGCAAGATCCGCGATTATTGCCATGAAAACCGGACTTCGATTTTCGCCCTGTTCTTTGCTGCCATGAGCATCTACATCAACCGGATCAAGGACCAGGAAGACATCGTGATTGGCACGCCTGTCCTGAACCGTTCCAATGCCAGGGAAAAACGGACGATCGGCATGTTTATCAGCACCGTCCCCCTGCGGGTCCGGATCGACCAGCACCTGTCCTTCCAGGAATTCTCACGCAAGCTGGATACGACCTGGTTTTCAGTGCTCAAGCATCAGAAATACCCTTATGATCTGCTTCTCAGAGATGTCAGGGAAACATTCCCGGATGTGGAGAAACTGTTCGATATTGCCATTTCCTACCAGAACGGCAAAATCAATCGCAGCCAGCAAGGACTGGCAGGCCATGCCGAGGTGCGCTGGCATTTCACGGAGCACCAGACAGAGGCCTTGTATCTGCATATCAATGAACGGGAAGGGGAGAGCCAGATCCTTCTCAATTATGACTATCTGGTGGATCTGTTCTATGCCAAGGAAATCGACTATATCCATGACCATATGCTGCGCCTGCTCTGGCATGCCCTGGATAATCCCCAGCGACCGATCAGCCAGATCCATATGCTTTCCGAAAAGGAACGCCACAAAGTCTTGAATCAATTCAACCAGACCGATGCCGAATATCCACGCAGCCAGACCGTGACGAGTCTGTTTGAGGCCCAGGCTGACCGGACGCCGCATGCACCGGCAGTGGTCATCGGTAAAAAGTCGTACTCCTATGATGTCGTGGACCAGATGGCGGAGCGAATCGCCCGGTCACTCCGGCAGGCCGGAGCCAGGCGGGAATCGATCGTCGCCCTTTTCATGCAGCCTTCCCTGACCATGATCGCCTCGATCCTGGGTGTGCTCAAGGCTGGAGCCGCCTATCTGCCGATCGACCCGGACTATCCGGCCGAACGGGCTTCCTATATGCTGGACAATTCCGGGGCCAGGATCCTCTTGCAAGGGACGCGCAAACTTGGTCCCGCAAGCTTTGACGGGACTGTCCTCGATGCCTCGGCGATCGTGGCGGCAGCCCTGCGCCAAAAATCCAATGGCTTGCGCCTGCCCCGGCTCGCCATAGCCTCTGAACCCTCGAACCTTTTGTATGTCATTTATACCTCTGGATCGACAGGTCGGCCCAAGGGTGTCATGATTGAACATCGCAATGTCGTCCGGCTATTGTTCAACGACCATACGCCATTTGACTTTGGGTCTCAGGACTGCTGGACCCTGTTCCACTCGTATTGCTTTGATTTTTCGGTCTGGGAAATGTATGGTGCACTCCTGACTGGAGGCCGCCTGGTCATTGTCCCGAAACCGGTGGCCAGAGATCCCCAGGCTTTCCGGAAACTGCTGGCAGACCAGCGCGTCACGGTGCTGAACCAGACTCCGGCCGCCTTTTACAATTTGTCGGACCTTGAGATGCAAAAGCCGGGTAATGATCTTGCTGTCCGCCTGGTGATTTTTGGCGGCGATGCCTTGAAACCGCAGCTATTGCGGTCCTTTCACACCAAATACCCTCAAACTCGCCTGGTCAATATGTATGGCATCACCGAAACCACGGTCCATGTCACCTTTATTGAGCTTCAGGAGACAGATCTCCAGACTGGCACCTCCAATGTCGGCCGGCCGATCCCGACCATGCGGGTCTATATTCTCGACAAGAACCTCAACCCGATGCCGATCGGGGCTCCCGGCGAGATCTTTGTCAGTGGCGCCGGCGTTGGCCGGGGCTATCTGAACAACCCTGAACTGACGGCGGCCCGGTTTTTGCCCAGCCCTTTCGAACCCGGTGAGAAACTTTACCGGTCAGGTGACCTGGGCCGCTTCTTTCCGGAAGGCGACATCGAGTATCTGGGCCGGATCGACCATCAGGTCAAGATCCGTGGCCACCGGATCGAGCTCGGAGAGATCGAGTCGGCCATCATCGAGCATCAGCGGATCAAGTCAGCCCGGGTCCTGACCCAGGAGAATGGCCAAGGCAATAAGCAGCTGATCGCCTATTTTGTGCCTGCCCAGCCGATCACCCTCCATGAACTGCGGACCTATCTGGCCAAGCTGCTGCCGGAATACATGATCCCGACCTTCTTTGTTGCCCTGGACCGGATTCCCCTCAATAGCAATGGCAAGATCGCGCGGGAGAAACTGCCTGGTCCTGATTTTGACCTGGCGCAGGCCGAATCGACTCCGCCTGCCACCGAGCTCGAGAGCAGGATCGCAGCTGCCTTTTCCGAAGTCCTGGAATGCTCAGGGATCGGCCGGGAGGATCATTTTTTCCGTCTGGGCGGCGATTCCCTGAGTGCGGCCCGGCTGGTTGCCATTCTGGGTGATCCGGTGACCTTTGCCGATTTGTACAGCCATCCCACGGTCCGGGATCTGGCGCAATTCATGCAAAGCCAGGCGCCTGGCCGCACCAATGCCTTGCTGGTGCTGCATCAGGCCTGCGCCTTGAAACATCTGGTTGTCTTCCCCTTTGCCGGCGGCACGGCTGCCTCTGGCCTGGCCCTCAGCCAGGCGATCGGCCAGCTGACGGATCGCCTGAATGTGATTGCCGTCAACCTGCCGGAGCAACGGCTGCCGCAACCGCAAATGGCCAGCGAACTCGCGCGGGAACTGGCGCATGAGCTGACCGGCGAGCTCTATTTCTACAGCCATTGTGCAGGCTCGAGCCTGGCGCTTGAAACCGCCCTGCAGCTCGAAAAACTGGGCCGTCCACCGGCCGCCATCCTGATCGGGGCTTCATTGCCGCCTGTCGCAGTGCCGCGGCATAAGACGGGGACCACGCCATTGGCGCTGGTCCAGCGGGGCTTCAACCGCCTGCTGGAAAATCCCTGGCGGTATTTCAGTGACGCAGCGCTCCTGAAAACCCTGCGGGCGATCGGGCTGCGCGACGGTGATTTCCAACCGGACCAGCTGGCGCAGATCATCCGCTGGTTCCGCCAGGACGCGACTGAATTTTATGCCTTTTTCCATCGGATCGAGCAGGAAACCCGAATGGATCGTTCGGGCATCAGGCTGTCGGCGCCCATCCATTGCATCGTGGGGGACCAGGATCCCGTCACCCTGGGCGCCAAGCGCTTGTACAAACGCTGGCAGCTGTTTTCCAGCCAGGTGGACCTGACCGTTCTGACCAAGGCTGGACATTATTTCCTCAGCTCGCCGGACAGCGAATTGGGCCGCTGGATCCTGCAGAAGATAGATCCTGCCCCGGGTGGCCGGCATGACTAGGCTGATTCTCAATCCGGATTTTGCGCTGGTCGTGCTGTCGATTGCCTTCGTGGTTTTCCTGTCGGTGATCGTCTGGCGGATGAAAAACAAGCAGCTGATCCATTATGTCTTCCTGGGCCTGATGGGCTGCCTGTTCATTTGGGCGATTGGGGCCATGCTTTTGCTGCTCGACAATCTCCTGGGCCGGCCCATCCAGATCTGGACAGTCAATTTCACCTATATCGGCCTGATCCTGACGCCGGTGGCCGCCCTCTATGTGGGGGTGGTTTTTGCCCACAATACGGTCAAACTCAGTCCCTTCCATTTGCTGACCCTGGCCATTCCTGCCCTGTCTTTGTTCCTGCTCTTTACGAATGACCTCCACCACGTATTCTATAAATTTTATGACTATGCCCAGCTGACCTCAGCCAATGCCCTGGGCTGGTATTTCGTCATCCATACCGCCTATTCCTATACTTGTATCACCATCGGACTTTCTTTTCTGGCTTATTTTTCGATCAAGAATGCCGGCTTCTTCTCCAAGCAATCCATCCTGATCCTGATCGGAGTTGTGCTCTCGTTTGGGTTCAATGCTGCGGTGACCTTCCAGGTCATTCCAGCCCGGTTCCACTATACGGTGATCGTTCTGGCCCTGTCTTGCATCTTTTTCTATTTCGCCATTTTCAAATACGATTTCCTCAGCATCGTTCCCATCGCCCTGCAAAGGGTGGTCGACCATATTTCCGACAGCTTCATGGTCTTCGATGCCAATGACAATCTGATTGACTTCAATAAGACATTTATCGACACCTTCCAGTCCGAGGCCAATATCACCCGCAAGATCACGATCGACATGTTGGCTGATCGGGTTCGCGGTAACCGCTCGATGTTCAATCTGCTCCGGAAATTCAGGGCCGTTGTCAAGCGCCGCCTGCGGCTGACCCTGGAAGACACCCTGGAAATCAAGGGCCAGAAGCGATTCTTTTCGATTGAGGTGACTCCGATCTATAACCAGGGCCGGTTCATCAGCACCATCATCCTGCTCAAGGACATCACGGATATCCGGGAAGCGCTCGATTCTTTGCGCCGCAACCATGAAATGCTGATGGAAAAGGAGCGGCTGGCTTCACTGGGCCAGCTGATTGGTGGGATCGCCCACAATCTCAAGACCCCGATCATGTCGATTTCGGGGGGGATCGAAGGCCTCAAGGACCTGATCGAGGAATATGAGGACTCAATCGGGGACGACAGTGTGACCTTGGCGGACCACCATGAAATTGCCCGGGAAATGCTGGCCTGGATTGACAAGATCCGGCCGCATTGCAGCTATATGTCCGATATCATCACGACGGTCAAAGGCCAGGCCGCCCAGTTCAATACCTCGGATGAGATGACCTTCACCTTGAATGAGCTGATCCACCGTGTCGATCTGCTGATGAAGCATGAGCTCAAGCGCTATCACTGCATCCTCAACATTCACCATAAATCCGGCAATATCCTTGAAATGAAGGGTGAGATCAACAGTCTGGTCCAGATCTTTGACAACCTGATCATCAATGCCCTGCAATCCTATGATGGCCGCCAGGGTCAGCTCGACCTGACCATTGAAGAAAAAGGCGACCAGATCTTGTTTGAACTCAGGGACTATGGCTGCGGGATTTCCCCCGCCGTCCGTGATAAACTGTTCCGGGAGATGGTGACGACCAAAGGCAAGCAAGGCACTGGCCTGGGGCTTTACATGTCCCATGCGACAATCAAGGGGAAATTTGGTGGCCGCATGTGGTTTGACAGTGAACTGGGCAAGGGCACTCGGTTTTTCATCGAGCTGCCATTGGCCCGCAGCTATCCCAAGCCTGTTTCCGTAGGCACACAAGGAAATGGAGCGCTCCGTTATGCGTAAACGCAAGCAGAATGAACTGTCCAACTTCCGGATCATTGTCGTTGACGATGAGGTCGGCATCATCGACTCGCTCTCGGTCGTTTTGAACCGGGGCGGCTATGAAACCGTGGGCGAAACCGACCCCCTGAAAGCCATCGAGCGGATCAGGAATGAGCGGTTTGATTTGCTGATCCTCGACTACCTGATGTTTCCCCTGCATGGTGATGAGGTCGTCGAGCAGATCCGCCTGTTCAACAAGGAGCTCTATATTCTTCTCCTGACCGGACACCGCGATCTGGCGCCGCCGCTGGAGACGATCCGGGCGCTGGATATCCAGGGCTATTGCGAAAAAAGCGACAAGTTCGACCAGCTGATCTTGCTGGTGGAGTCGGGCATCAAATCGATTACCATGATGCAAATGATCAAGAAGTTCCAGGAAGGCCTGAACAAGATTCTCCAGGCCGTGCCCAAGATCTACCAGCTCCAGCCTCTGGGCAGCATTCTCGAGGATATCCTGTCTGAGCTGCTGCCCCTGGTCAACAGCGAGCATGCTTTTATCCTCGTCGATGATGTCACCGGGATCGATACCGAGAAGAAAAGCATTTTCAAGGGGATCGGCCGTTATCACCAGGATGTCGATGTCTTCGTCGACATGCTCCAGCCGCGGCTGATGGAGGAGATCGGCTATGCCCGGCTCAACCAGAAAATCGTCCATTTTGACGAAGGGGTCATTTTGCCGCTGAACAATGAGCTGATGCAGTCGATCGGGGTCATTTATGTCGAAAGTCTCGATTTTGGCAATTCACAGCTCGATGATGGCATCAAGCTGCTGGAGATCTATGCTGGCCAGGCTGCTTCTTCGCTGAGCAATGCCTTCCTGCATTCGATGGTCCATATGAAAAATGAAGAGCTCAACCGGACCTATGACCAGCTCCGGAATGGCTATATGGACACGATCGAGGCCCTGCGCCTGGCAGTCGATGCCAAGGACATCTATACGCGCGGCCATTCGGATCGGGTCTCCTATTTTGCGACCCTGATCGGCCGCGAGATGAATCTGGCGCCAGACCAGATCGAGCTGCTCAGGATCAGCGGTTTTTTCCATGATGTCGGCAAAATTGGCACAGGGGATGATATCCTGGCCAAGAACGACCGCCTGAATGACGCCGAATACGAAGAAGTGAAAAAACACCCGCTCAAGGGCGCCCAGATCCTTTCGGCTGTCTTCATGTTCAAGCAGGTGGTGCCGATTGTCCAATACCATCACGAAAGGATTGACGGCATGGGCTACCCGCATGGCCTCAGAGGGGAGCAGATCCCTTTTCTGGCCCGGATCATATCGGTCGTTGATGCTTTCGATGCGATGACGTCGGACCGCCAGTATCGCTCGCGCATGGATGTCGACCATGCCAAGAACCAGCTCATCCAAGGCAAAGGCAGCCAGTTTGATGCTCAGGTGGTCGATGTTTTCCTGAGCATTCTCGAGCAGTATGACCGGATCCAGGAGGATATGGCAGCCCTGGATATTGGCGGCCATGACCCCTACAATCTCGTTCTGAGTGAACCCGCTGTGCAAAAACTCAGTGCCTCCTGAGTCGAATTATTCGCCACGGGCTAGTGCCATCCCCGGCCTCAAGGGTTTATAATCGAATTAGACCGAAAAAAGCGAGGCGATGGTCA
The DNA here is from genome assembly GCA_964499985.1 of uncultured Mageeibacillus sp. Taxonomy (GTDB): domain Bacteria; phylum Bacillota; class Clostridia; order Saccharofermentanales; family UBA5734; genus UBA5734. The sequence continues at coordinate 11,791 of CAZCMX010000028.1, read as the reverse complement.
TGCTAACCGACAAGCGACTGAATCAGGCTTACAAGACAGCCAAGGTCCTGGAGTTCGATGATACCTCGCGCCTGATTTTCTTTTCCGACTGCCATCGGGGCGATAACAGCCTGTCTGATGAATTTGCCCGCAACCAGGCCATCTACCAGTATGCGATGGCCTATTACTATTACCATGGCTATACTTATGTCGAAGCCGGCGATGGCGATGAGCTCTGGGAATATGCCCAGTTCAAGCATATCCGGATTGCCCACAGCGACATTTTCCATACCTTGCAGCATTTCCATGAAGAAGACCGCTTGGTCATGCTGTATGGCAACCACAATATGAACCTGAAGAACAAAGACTATGTCCGCAAGAATCTCCATTACTATTTTGATGAATACAATGAGGAGGAGACGGTCCTGTTCGAAAACCTCGAGCCATGCGAAGCGCTGGTCCTGCGCCATAGCGAGACCGGCCAGGAGATCCTGACGGTTCACGGGCATCAGGGCGACCTGATGAATGACCAGCTCTGGGTCGTTTCGATGCTGATGATGCGCTATTTCTGGCGCCTGATGCATATCATCGGATTCCAGAATCCGTCCAGCCCGGCTAAAAACGCCAGCAAACGCCACAAGATTGAGAAAATGTATAATAAATGGATCGAAGCCAACCGGAAAATGCTGATTTGCGGCCATACCCATCGACCCAAATTCCCCAAAAGCTCAGACTTGCCTTATTTCAATACGGGCTGCTGCATCCATGCCCGGGGCATCACGGGCATCGAGATCTTCGAAGGCAAGATCATGCTGGTCGAATGGCGGGTCCGGGCCGACCGGGAAGGCAGCCTCCATATCTCACGCAAGATTATCCGCGGCCCCGAGCCGGTCAGCCGGTACGACAACATTTGGAAATGACTGCATGGATGTAAGAACCCTCCTGCTGGCCCTGCTCCTCACGACCTTGTCCATAACCATCCTTTTCCTGGCCGTCAGCCTGTTCCGGCGCCAGCAATCGCCGCGCCTGTTCACGGCTGCTTTTTTCTCGGTCTGCGTGGCCACCCTGCTGCAGCTCCTGCCCTCTGGGGACAGCATTCCGGGAGCCATCCTGGCCAATCTGGTATTTTTCCTGTTCTATCTGTTCATGACGGCTGGCTTGCGGAGCCTGTTCAGCCTGCCACCCTGGCCCCGCCGCTACTGGCTGTACGCAGCCCTGTTCCTCGGCGTGCTGATGGTGGAGTATGGCGTGAACAAAACCACGGAATTCAGGATTCCATTTTTCAACTGGATGGCCATTGGCGTGATTGCCGACATGGCCTGGGCAGTCCGCGAACCAAGCCGGACCAGTTCGAAACTGGTCCGTTACCTGGCCTGGGCGGTCATCGGCCAGTCGCTATTATCCAATCTGGTCCGCCTGCTGATTCTGGCCCTGCGGGACTCGCCGCACCAGTCCATTCTGGCGGCCAGTCCAGAGACCTCCTTCACCATCCTCAGTCTCCTGTTCAACCAGGGCCTCTGGGCAACGGGCATCCTGGTGATGGAGTGGAGCCAGATGGAAGAGCGGCTGTCGGAGCAGGTCAAGGTCATGGAGAGCCTGGCGATCAAGGACCGGCTGACTGGACTTTTGAACCGCAATTTCCTCGACCGTGACCTGGACCTGCTGATCGAGTCCACCGACCGCTATGGAGATCCGCTCAGCATGGTCCTGGTGGACCTCGATCATTTCAAGAGAGTCAATGACCGACATGGCCATGATATCGGCGACCAGGTTCTGGTCGATGTCGTGCATGCCATCAAAAGTGCAGTCCGGGCTTCGGACAAAGTGTTTCGCTGGGGTGGGGAAGAGCTGTTGATTGTCTTGCCCAATACCACTTTGGCCAATGCCGGCATTGTTGCCGAAAAAGTCCGCCTGGCGGTGGCGAGCCAGAACCATCCGCAAGCCGGGCAAACCACAGTCAGCCTTGGCGTGGCTGAGCATCTCCAGGGTGAACCCAAAGAGCTCTGGTTCAAACGGACAGACATAGCGCTGCTGCGGGCCAAGCAGGGCGGCCGCAACCAGGTCGTCAGCTGGGACAATTCTGCCCAATTGCCAGTTGCCCTGGTCAAGATCGACTGGCAGGACAAATGGTCGAGTGGCAATGCCCTGATCGATGCAGAGCATCAGCAGCTGATTGTCCAGGGCAACCAGCTGCTTGACCTGGTTCTGTCCAGCGGCCATCCGGCAGAAATTCTCAAGCTTTACAACCAGCTGGCCCTGCATATCCAGACTCACTTTGCCCATGAGGAAGCGATTCTCGAGTCGGTAGGCTATGCCGACCTGAATGCCCACCAGGACAGCCATCGCGTGCTGCTTGAATTGACCGACCAGACCAGGCGGCAGATCGAAGCCGGCCAGGTCAGCCTGGCTGATGTTTTCAATTTCGTGATGGGACGGGTCATCCTGGGCCATTTGCTTACCCATGATGCCAAATTCTATCCGGCCGTCCGCTGAAGCCACGCCGGCATCCTGCAGATTTTTTGAAAAAATTCCCCGGGTTTCCGTTTGAAACCTGTCAGATTGCTTGCCTGTCAGACAGACAATCGCTATAATTTTGTTAAATATGCTCAGCTTTCGCGAAGACATCTTGGCGAGCAGAGCGTACAATGCTTGCCCGACATAAGGAGGTTTCCGATGCAGATCAAATTTACCGAAACTGTCCTGCGCGATGCCAACCAGTCCCTGGTGGCGACCCGCATGCCGCAAAAGGATTTCATAGACATCCTGGACACCATCAACCAGGCTGGCTATTATTCAGTCGAGTGCTGGGGCGGGGCGACCTTTGACTCCTGCCTGCGGTATCTGGACGAGGATCCGTGGGAGCGCCTGCGCCTGATCAAGAAGCATATCCCGGATGCCAAGCTGCAGATGCTGCTGCGCGGCCAGAACATCCTCGGCTACCGCCATTATCCCGACGAGGTGGTCCGGCTGTTCGTCCGCCATTCGATCAAAAACGGGATTGATATCCTGCGCATCTTCGATGCCTTGAACGATTTCCGCAATATCGAGGTTGCAGTTGACGAGACCTTGAAATGTGGCGGTCATGCCCAGGGCACGATCTGCTATACGATCAGCCCGATCCATGACCTGGAGTCCTATGTCCGGATGGGCAAGGAGCTTGAGCAGATGGGCGTCCACTCGATCTGCATCAAGGACATGGCCGGGATCATGAGTCCGCAGGAGGCCTTTGACCTCGTCTCTGCGCTCAAGGCCAATGTCAGCCTGCCGATCGTTGTCCACACCCATTCGACGACCGGCCTGGGCCCGATGACCTATCTGAAAGCCGTCGAAGCCGGCGCGGACTGCATCGACTGTGCGATCTCCTCATTCTCTGGCGGCACCTCCCAGCCCGCCACCGAGTCCTTGAACTATGCCCTGAAGCAGATGGGCTACGATTCCGGTCTGAAGGAAGACGTGCTCAAGCAGATCAACGATTTCTTCAAGCCGGTCAAGGACAAATACGTTGCCTCCGGCCTGCTGGATCCGTATGTGCTGAGCACCGACACCGATGCCCTGACCTACCAGATCCCGGGCGGCATGCTCTCGAACCTGGTCTCCCAGCTCAAGCAGCAGAATGCGATCGACCGCCTGCCCGAGGTGCTCGCTGAGACCCCGCGCGTTCGCGCCGACCTCGGCTACCCGCCGCTGGTCACCCCGATGAGCCAGATGGTCGGCGTCCAGGCCGCGACCAATGTCCTGGTCGGTGAACGCTACAAAAACATCTCCAAGGAAGTCAAGGCCTATATCCGTGGCGAATACGGCAAAGCCCCCGGCACGGTCGATCCGGAGCTGATCAAAAAAGTCCTCGGTGACGAGCAGCCGATCACCGGCCGCTATGCCGAGACCCTGGCCCCGGAATTCGATGCCGCCAAGGCCAAGCTGGCCGGCATTGCCGAGAGCGATGAGGATGTCCTGAGCTACCTGGCTTTCCCGCAGATTGCCGAGAAGTTCTTTGCCAACCGGGCTGAGAAGAAGATCAACCGCGTGTCTTACTCGATCCGCCAGGTCTGAGGGGGAGGCAAGCATGGATATTCTAAACAGCCTGTTTACCAGTGTATTCGGCATGAGTGTGGTCTTTGCCGTCCTGGTGGCCCTGATTTTGCTGATTTATGGCCAAACGCTGGTCATGAAGAAAATGCACCGCGAAAAGCCGGCCGAACCGGCAGCCACCGAGACCTCCCCGCTGCCAGCTGCGGCTGTCGCCGCCCCTGGTCTGGCCGCGCCCGTCAAGCTGGAGCTGGTCGGCATCGATGAGAAGACGGCAGCCCTGGTGATGGCCATCGTCTGCGAAGAGAGCGGGATTCCTGTCAATGAACTGATTTTCAAATCCATCCGTGAAATCGCCTGAGTGACCAGGCTGAGGAGACAACAGATGAAGTATCAAGTGACCATCAATAACAAGACCTATGAAGTCGAAGTCGAGCGTGGCGAGGCCAATCTGCTCGCCACCTACGAGGCGGCCGCCCCGGTGGCTGTCGCCGCCGCTCCGGTCGCCGCCCCGGCTGCCGCTGCCGTGGCGCCATCCCATGTCCAGGCTGTGGCAGGGGAGGCCCTGACCGCCCCGATGCCGGGTACGATCATCCAAGTGATCAAAAAAGTCGGCGACAAAGTGAAGGAAGGTGAGGTCGTCTGCATCCTCGAGGCCATGAAAATGGAAAATGAAGTTGTGGCAGCGATCAGCGGCACGATCAGCCAAGTCCTGGTTGCCAAGGGCACTGTGGTCAAGACTGGCGATCCGCTGGTCATGATCCATTGATGGAGGCAGCCAGATGTTGATCGAAACCCTGGGCAAGCTCTGGAACGATTCCGGATTCGCTGCACTGGATTTGCGTCATGTGATCATGATTGTCGTTGCCTGTGTCCTGATCTACCTGGCAATCGTTAAAAAATTCGAGCCCCTGCTCTTGCTGCCGATCGCCTTCGGCATGCTTTTGGCCAATCTGCCGATCACCGGCCTGATGGATGCCCCCGTCGACCATGCCCCGGGTGGCCTTTTGTACTACCTGTACCAGGGCGTCAAGCTCGGCATCTACCCCTCGCTGATCTTCCTCGGCATCGGGGCGATGACCGACTTCGGCCCGCTGATCGCCCGGCCCTCGAGCCTGCTGCTGGGCGCGGCGGCCCAGTTTGGCATTTACGTCGCGTTCACCGTGGCCCGGATGCTCGGCTTCACGGTCCAGGAAGCGGCCTCGATCGGCATCATCGGCGGCGCCGATGGCCCGACGGCGATCTTTTTGACCACCCGCCTGGCGCCGGAGCTGCTGCCGGCGATTGCGATTGCGGCCTACTCGTATATGGCGCTGATCCCGCTGATCCAGCCGCCGATCATGCGCGCCCTGACCACCGAGAAGGAGCGCCAGACGGTGATGTCGCAGCTGCGCCCGGTGACCAAGACCGAGAAGGTCGTCTTCCCGATCATCGTCACGATTGTCGCCGTGCTGCTCTTGCCCTCGGTCGCGCCTCTGATCGGCATGCTGATGCTGGGCAACCTGTTCAGGGAGTCCGGTGTCGTCGACCGCATCTCCCAGACCGCCCAGAATGAGCTGATCAATATCGTGACCATTTTCCTCGGGGTCACTGTCGGCGCGACGGCCAATGCCGACCGCTTCCTCCAGCTCGAGACCCTCAAGATCATTGCCCTCGGCCTGTTCGCCTTCATCTTCAGCACGATCGGCGGCACCTTGTTCGGCAAGGTCATGTACGTCGTGACCGGCGGCAAGGTCAATCCGCTGATCGGTTCGGCGGGTGTCTCGGCTGTGCCGATGGCGGCCCGTGTCTCCCAGATCGAAGGCCAGAAGGCCAATCCGAAGAACTACCTCCTGATGCATGCCATGGGCCCCAATGTCGCTGGTGTCATCGGCTCGGCGGTCGCGGCCGGTTTCCTTCTCGCCATGTTTGGCAAGTGACAAAATAATACAAAAGGCGGGCAGGCAATTTTCTTGTCCGGCGCTCCACTCGAACGCTATAATTCAAGACAGGTCTTAGCAAAAGGCCTGTCTTGTTTTATTGTGATTTGCCGCTGAATCATTGTTCGCCCATCAGATTGGAGGCTCGACTATGACAGGATCATCCTCAAGGCTTAAAGACGTGCTGCAGGAGATCACTCCAGCCAGTGACGGATTTTTCAAGTCCGCCAACCTGCATCTGGACTCCCTGGTCAAACCGCCGCAAAGCCTGGGCCATCTGGAGACCCTGGCTGCCCGCCTGATGGCCATTCAGCAGCAGCCCGTCCTTTGTGTCGATCAGCGTTGCGTGGTTGTTCTGGCCGCTGACAATGGCGTCGTGAATGAGGGCGTCTCCAGCGCTCCCCAGGCCGTCACAGCTTTGCAGACTGTCAATATCCTCAATGGCCTGGCTGGCGTATCCGTCCTGTCCCGGCTTTTTTCAGCAGACCTGATGGTTGTGGATGTCGGCATTGCCAGCGATCTCGACCATCCCCAGCTGATCAAACGCAAAATCAGAGCCTCAACCGGCAATATCGCCCGGGAGCCAGCCCTGACCCGTGATCAGGTCATCCAGGCGCTTGAGACCGGACTGGACCTGGCCCGCGATGCCAAAAGCAAGGGCTATCAGGTTCTGGGCATCGGTGAGATGGGGATCGGCAATACCACGACCAGCAGCGCCGTCCTGGCCAGCTTGCTGGGACTTGGCCCTGGTTCGGTCGAACCGCTGGTTGGCCGTGGTGCCGGCCTGAGTGATGCGGATTTCCGGCATAAGGTGGCGGTCATTGAACAGGCCTTGCAGCTGCATCAGCCAGACCGGGACGATGTCATCGGGATCCTGGCGAAAGTGGGTGGACTGGACCTGGCGACGATGACCGGTGTCTATCTGGGCGCGGCAGCCAATCGTCTTCCAGTGGCCATCGATGGCTTCATATCCGTGGTGGCCGCTTTATGTGCCGTCCGCCTGGCGCCAGCGGTGCGAGACTATCTCTTTGCTTCGCATCAATCCTATGAACGTGGCTATGCCGTGGCCCTGCGTGAACTCGATCTGCCTGCGCCTTTGCAGCTTGAAATGCGTCTGGGTGAGGGCAGCGGTTGCCCGCTCCTGTTTGCCCTGATGGACGCGGCAGTCGCCATTTACCACAATATGGGCACCTTCAGCACGGGCGGCATCGATCTCGAATACAACGAGGAGATCTCCTTCTGATGCGGCTATTGGTCAGTGGCGGCTGCAAAAACGGCAAGTCTTCTTTTGCCGAGGCCTGGACTGCTGCCGGGGCCATGCCTGGGCGGCCCTTGTATTACCTGGCCACCATGCGGCCCAAAGACCCTGAGGATCTGGAGCGCATCCGGCGGCATCGACTTCAGCGGGCAGAGCTCCCCTTCCAGACGGTGGAGATCCCCGGCCAAGTCCTGAATATTCTGGCGCACTGTGATTCGCAGGGCCATTTCCTGCTCGACAGTACGACTGCACTGCTTGAAAATGCGATGTTTTTACCGGATGGCTCTGTCGATCTGACTGCGGGAGAGGCCATCGGGGCCGACCTGAAGCAATTGCTGCTCCATTTGGACCATATCACCATCGTCAGCGATTATCTCGGCTCCGATGCCTGGTTCTACGATCCCTTGACCGATGCCTTCCGTCGTGCCCTGGCTGGACTGGACCGACTGCTGGCCCAGGCTTGTGATGCGGTGGTGGAAATTTGCGCCGGCCAGCCGGTCATTCATAAGGGACAGGCGATCTTGACGCAACAGATGGCCTGGCAGACCTGGCGAGGTGATCGATGAAGCTGGTCAAGGCCTGGTGCATGACCCTGGGGATGTTCACCATTGTACCGGTGCCCCCCATCTGGGATGATGAGGCCAAGCCTTGGGTCGTGCCCTTGCTCCCTCTGGCCGGTGTCTTTCCCGGCCTTCTGGCCGCTGGTGTGGCCTCGCTGTCCGCCCAGCTGAGCTTGAGCGCTTTTCTGGAGGTCGTTCTGGTTTGGCTGGCCTGGCATCTGGGTACCGGCTTCATCCATATCGATGGCCTGATGGATACCGCCGATGCCCTGTTTTCGCGGGCCAGCCGGGAAAAACGCCTGGCCATCCTCAAGGATCCCCATGTCGGCTCCTTTGCCGTGATCGCACTGCTTGTTGTGATGCTGCTCCAGCTGTCGGCGCTTGAGCAGCTCAGGAGCCAGGGCTTTGTCCTGTGGCCCTGGCTGGTGATCCCTGTCCTGTCCCGGTCCTGGGCCAGCCTGTCCGTCCTGCTGAGCCCCAAAGTCCTGACCGATGGGTATGCCAGCCAGTTCCGCAGCCCGGTCAAGGCACGTTTCCTCTTGATTCCGCTGGCTGCGTTGATCGCCCTGCCAGTTCTTGCCTTTTTCCAGGCCGGCTGGCCTGGACTGGCCCTGACCGCCATTCTTGCTGCTGCTGCTGGCCTGGCCTGGCTGAGCTTGCAGCAGAGCCTGGGCGGGATTTCCGGTGACCTGGCCGGCTTCATCCTGGTTGCCAGTGAAACGGCCGCCCTGCTCGCCTGGGCGATTTTACCGGAGGTGTGGTGAATCATGGTCTTCATTATTGGCGGTGCCTATCAAGGCAAGCTCGATCATGTGCGGCAAAACTATTGCGATCCGGCAACCCGGATCTGGACCTGTGATGATCAATTTCTGGACCTCGACTGGACCTGTCCGGTGATTGACAAAATCCACCTGCTGGTCTGGGCCCAGCAAAAAGCCGGGCTGGATACCCTGGCCTATTTCCGGCACTATCGGGAACAGCTGCAGGACAAGATTGTCCTCTGTGATGATCTCTCCTCCGGCATCGTTCCGATCGACCGGGAAACCCGGCTCTGGCGGGAGCAGGTTGGCCGCTGCTCCGTCTGGCTGGCCCGCGAAGCGGACCAGGTGATCCGGGTGTTCTGCGGCCTGGCCACCGTCCTCAAGGGCTGAGTCCTGACATGGAGCTCTACCTGATCCGCCATGGCCTGACCCGGGCCAACCTGGAGCATCGTTTTTGCGGCCGCACGGACTGGCCCCTGCTGCCGGAGGCTCTGGAGGCCTTGGACCAGCTGATCAGGTCCAAACAACTGCCTGCAGTGGACGTGGTTTGCCATACTGGCCTGCTGCGTGCCCGGCAAACTGCAGAATACCTGTTCCCGGGAGTGCCGGTGCAGGCCGCTCCGGCACTGGCGGAAATGGATTTCGGAGATTTCGAAGCCCTGACTCATGAAGAATTGCAGGACCACCCAGCCTATGCACGCTGGCTGGTCGAGTTCGAGACCCTGGCCTGTCCCAATGGCGAGAGCCAGGCCGAATTTGTCAGCCGGGTCCGCCGCGGCTGGCAAGCCTTGCTGTCGCAATGGTCTGGCCAGGTCCAGGCCAGCCCGGCCGTTGACAGCCCGGCCATTGAAAAAGCCGCCCTGGTGACCCATGGCGGCGTCATTGCAGTATTGTTGAATGACTGGTTTCCAGGTGACAGGAGCCTTCTGGGCTGGCAACCCGCCTGCGGGTCTGGCTACCGGGTCAGTTTTTCGGCTGGCCGTCCGATGCAGTACCAGCCAATTTGCGCCAGAACGACTTGACTTCCTTTCTGCTGGCCAGCGGGATGATCTCGATGGCATCTATTTCCAGATCTTTCATGGCATAGATCTTGAACCGGTGTTGCTTATAGGAGACCTCGAGGCCGGTGAATGGCTTGAGCCCCTCCTCCCGGATCAGGTGCAAGATCAGATCGCGCGCCGTCTGCCCGCCATCGTCCGGTGTAAATTTGGTGCCCAGGATGGCATTCATCTCGCCCAAGGTCGTATGGGCTTCGATGATCACGCCATTGGGATCGGTTTTCTGGGCAAAGTAGCGTTTGACGATCAGCAGGGCACAAATCGCCACGACACCGAGCACGATTTCATAGTATTTGGGTTCGTCGATGGCAATCTTGCGGGCGATGATGAAGAAAAGGACTTCAATGGTGCTTTCGGGGGTATGCTTGGAAATCATTTTGACAAATTCGACGGCAATGATCAGTTCAATCACATGCTTGAGAAAGGGCTGGATATCGTAGGTATAGATGCCATGCAGACTGTTGCGGAATTGACCGGTGACGGTGACGACGATTTCGATGCCAGACAGGATGACCGCCAGTATGATCAGACCCGACAGGGCGATTTCCAGATAGGAGGCGATGCGGCTGACTCGGCTGCGCAAGTATTGTTTCATGGTCCCTCCGTCGGGTTTGGATCGTGCGGACAAAGGCGGCGGATGATCAAAACAGGTCACGGGGAGCAAGATCTCTTCAAGACGTTCTGGAAAGTGTTTCGATTATAGTCGATTCGGCCGGGCTTGACAACTTGAGCCCGGACCAGAAATCCAGGCAATCCAGGTCATCGTCACAAGCCCCATGACGCAAAAAGGGGCAGATTCTGCGCGGCCTGCCGCCATTTTGCGGACAAAGGGCCGCCTCAAAACGATTGGGTTTTGAGGCGGCCCGCATCAGGTATCATTCTTTTTTAAGCCCTGCCAGTCCAAATCCGGTACCGAGTCAATAGCGCATCAGGGCTACAGCATCGGCACCCTCCGGGATCTGGCCGGGATCGAGCGAATGGACTTGGGCGCCATTGGACAAGGCCCGGATGGCCGCAAATTCGAGGAGATCCTGGTGGGCAAACGGCGGCACGGCAGCCCCTGGCTGCGGTCTGACAATTTCCCGGGTGCCAGTCTCAAATCGTCCCGGCAAGACTTTGCCGCGTGGAATGAACAGCTTGTCCACCCGGCCATGGTCTGCGGCTTCGATGATCTGGCGGATATTCTGGCGGATCCGTTCGCTGCCAAAGAAATTCTGCGCCATTGCCCAATCCTCACCAGCCTGGTCGGGCAAGCTGGTCTTGACGATCGACCAGGCCCGGTTTCTCAGCTCGGTTTCGGTCAGATGGTCAGGCGAACCAGAGATGTTTTCGCCAAGCAGCAGCGGATTTTTGCTGACTTTCTGGAAAACGGCAAACAAATAGTCGACGCAAGCCAGAACCAGCGGCAGGTTCTCCTTCTGCCAATGCTCAAGGATCTTGGCATCAACGGCCCGGCAATAGTCCTCGACCATCAGGCGGTCGCGATCCTTTCTGTTTTCCAGTCCATGGTTGACTGCCCCGGCTACAGCTCCATGCCCCGACCCAGCGGCCCCGCCATATTGCCGGCGCTGCTTTTCAAAGGAATAGGCCGAGACGATGGTCTCCAAAGACTCAGGCAAGTCAGTGACTGGAATCTGGACCAGCCGGTTTTTGCTGCCGCGATAGACCCGGACGGCACCGCGGCCGATCGCCAGCAGCAGGTATTCAGCATTCTGGAGGTCAAGTTCCAGCAAGGGCCTGACCGTGAAATGGTCGTCGATCGCGATGGTTTCCTCCACAGGATTGTCCAGCGAAAAAATGACCGACTGGCTATCGCTCATGAACATCGCCAGACTATTCGGAGCGACGGCCCAGAACAAGGGCTGCTCCAGCAATTCGCTGGCGGGACTGAGGATTTTCTGGATCTTGGGGACGGTCAAACCATTGCCCTTGAGATGGTCCTCGGCCTGGCGCAGCAAGGTGCGCAGGCGGATCTGGGACTTCTGGACATCATGACCCTCGCGCAGGACTGGCAAGTAAAGGGATACACAAGGGAATTCCTGGACACCAACCAGGGACTGCAACGTATCACGATCAAAACGTAGCATACGCATCATCTCCATTCTTCTCGCTGCAGCAAAGCTCTAACCTTATTATACATCGCAGGCCGGGAAAAAACTGTCGATGTGTCAAGTCCAGATCTGACATTGAATCCAGGTTCCTGGCCATGATAGAGTGGATGAAAAGGCGC
>CAZCMX010000027.1:0-28223 GCA_964499985.1 uncultured Mageeibacillus sp. | reverse complement strand
CGGCCGGTCGCCATAGCTCGGACGGTCACCGTAGCTGGGACGGTCGCCACCGGCAAATGGTTTGCGCGGCTGGCGTGGGCCGCGGTCATCCTGGCGGAAGCCAGGGCCGGCATCCCGACGTGCGGGGCGATTCTGCTGACCGGAGTGGTCTCCGCCCGGTCTGCGCTTGCGGTCACCCTCGTGGCCAAAGCCATGATCAGGATTGTTCGGTCTGGACATTGTGTGTTTCCTCCACCAGAATTTGCATCAATTGCAATAATCGTTCTTCTTCGTTGTTCAAATACAAATAACCAATCAGGGTCTCCAGCCCTGTGGCCATCCGGTAGTCTACCGGATCGGCGCTTTTCGACTGGCTCGAGGGCTGGCTGTTGCGCCCACGGCGGAAAAAGGACTCCTCTGCTTCATTTAACAGCGGCAGAATGGTGCGAGCACCGGCAGCCTGGGCGGAAGCCTTGACCAACTGGATGGCCTGACGGTGCAGTTCGCCAGAATGATAGATGTTTCGCCGGCATAAGGACAGTCGAACATAGAGCTCATAGACAGCATCTCCGATATAGGCCAGCGTGGAAACCGGAAGTGCCCTCAGATCGCCTGTATATTCAGGCCGGATCATCGCGGGCTGACTTTCGGTCCCTGGGGAGTGTCCTTGATTTCAAAACCAAGCTCCAGGACTTGGGCCCGCAATTGGTCAGCCTGCTGGAAGTCGCGGGCCTTTTTCGCAGCCACGCGAGCTTCGACCAGGGCCAGGACTTCGGCGGGGACCTCCTCGCTCCGGTTCGGGTTCAGGCCGAGCACCTCCAGCAATTCCCGCAAGGTCGCTGCTGCTGTTTTCAAGGCAGCCGGATCGATGCCTGCCACAGTCGCTGCGGTATTGGCTGCCCGGACCAGCTCGAAAATGGCGGCCAGGGCATCGGCCGTATTCAGGTCGTCTTCCATCGCGGCGATAAAATCGGTGCGGGCCATCCCAGCTGCATCAAGCAGGGCGGTGGCCGCCGGACCAGCTTGCTCTGCGGGCGTTGCCGGAGAGTGGGAAACCACAAAGTCGAGGTTTTCGACGCAAGTCTTGATCCGCTCCCAACCGTTCTGGGCGGCAGTCAGCAAGTCCCCTGAGAAGTTGATCGGCATGCGGTAATGGCCAGTGAGCATGAAAAACCGCAGGACATCATAGCTATACTGCTGGACCAGGTCACGGACAGTAAAGAAATTGCCAGCGGACTTGGACATTTTTTCCTGATCCACATTGATGAAGCCATTGTGCATCCAATAATGGGCAAAGGGCTTGCCATTGGCAGCCTCGCTCTGGGCGATCTCATTTTCATGGTGAGGGAAAACGAGGTCCTGGCCGCCGCCGTGGATATCGATGGTTTCGCCGAGATGCTTCCTGACCATGGCTGAGCATTCGATATGCCAGCCAGGCCGGCCCGCGCCCCAGGGGCTGTCCCAGGTCGGCTCGCCCGGTTTCATGAATTTCCAGAGCGCAAAATCCATCGGATGACGCTTGCCCTGGTCAGCTGAGCCCAGGCGATCGCTGGCACCTGCCTCCAGCTCGTCGAGCTTGTGATGCGACAATTTTCCATAAGCTGCGAACTTCTGCGTATCAAAATAAACGCCATCCTCGGCAACATAGGCATAGCCTTTGTCTTCGAGGGTCTTGATGATGGCAAGAATCTCATCCATGGTGTCGGTGGCCCGGGGATGGACCGTGGCCCGTTTGATGTTGAGGCCGTCGGCATCCTTGAAATACTCGGCGATATAGCGGTCCGCCAGCTCCCGGACGGTGATGCCCTCTTCGTTGGCCCGCTTGATCATCTTGTCGTCGATGTCCGTGAAGTTCTGGACATAGTCGACTGCATAGCCACGATAGATCAGAAACCGGCGGAAGGTGTCATAGGTGATGAAAGGCCGGGCATTGCCCAGATGGAAAAAATTGTAGACCGTGGGACCGCAGACATACATCTTGACCTTGCCGGGCTCAATGGTTTTAAGTTCTTCTTTGCTGCGGGTTTCGGTATTGAAAATCCGGATCACTTGCGTTTGGCCTCCAATAATCAGTGTTCGTCCATTGCGTGGGGCTCAGTGGGGGGTGGCACAGGGCAGGACAGGTTGGTCAGCCGGTCCTTGAAAGGATTGTGGATTTCGTGGCCAGTATAGGCCGCCAGGGTCTTTTCCAGCATGGATACACGGTGGAGGAGCTGGCACAGCTCCTGCTCCATCGGGTCAGGCACCCGGTCATGGTCGAGCAGGGCGCCATGGTTGACGGGCATGCCCTTGTGGCGGACCAGCTTGCCCGGCACGCCGACTACGGTGCCATTTTCGGGGACTTCGTGCAGGACGACTGAATTGGCGCCGATCATGGCATTGTCGCCGACCCGGAACGGGCCCAGCAGCTTGGCTCCGGCACCGACCAGAACATTATTGCCCAAGGTCGGATGCCGCTTGCCCTTGTCTTTGCCTGTCCCCCCCAGGGTGACGCCATGGAAAATCGTACAGTTGTCGCCGATCTCGGCGGTCTCGCCGATCACGATCCCCATGCCATGGTCGAAGAACAGGCCTTTGCCGATCCGGGCGCCCGGATGAATCTCGATCCCGGTCCAGAAGCGGCCGCACTGGGAGATCCAGCGCGCAATATAGCGCAGATGATGGCGGTAGAACCAGTGTGCCAGGCGGTGGAAGATCAGGATATGGAAACCAGGATATAAAAGAAGGACGGTCCAGATGTTTTTGGCCGCCGGGTCACGCTGGACGATGGATTTCGCATCTGCGAGCAATCCCATGGAGATCCCCTTTTTGCACGGGCCGGATGGTCTGTTGCACCAACAGGACCAGGAACCGGCAGGATGCTGTGTACAGAATTTAGCGCAATGATTATAGCACAGATCTTGAGATGGACCGGTAATCCACGCAACATTTCCTGGATGCAAGCCACTGCAAACGCGAAAAGACCCGGGATGCCGTTCCTTTCTTTTTGACACCTAGCATCGTGCCAGGTGGGTGTCCTGCGGTGGCCTCTGGTCTTTCTCTGGCAAGCCGTGGCTTGGAGACCTGACCGTATTCCACTCTAACTCCAGACTCCCGTTTACGTCATGTTGGTTCAAAAATTGAAAGGATACGAGCATTCCAGGCTGTCTCCAGTATACCGTCTGGCAAGCGATTTGTGAACCCGCCGATTGCACGTCCCATGCTTGAGGTGCCGGCAGGAACCAACCCGGTCCCGTTTGGTGACCTCTGGCCCGGGTGAAGGCTGTGCAGCGCCGATTTTCACCGGGCCCGGTGACTGGACGCCACAACCAGTCCGGTCACGACCGCACCCTGCTGGAAAAGCGGCTGGGCTGCTGCAACCAGCGTGGCGCCTGTCGTCAGGACATCATCGACCAGCAGGATCCGGGCTGACCGGAGATCGGCTGGACCAGACCAGGCAAAGGCGCCGGACAGATTGGCCAGGCGCGCCTGCCGGCTGGTCTGGGCGCTCTGGCGGTCGGTCTGCCGTGTCCGGTGCAGCCAGTCTGACCAGTCGGGCAATTTCAAATCAGCCGCCAGGGCCTGGGCCAGAAGTCCCGCCTGGTTATAGCCGCGCTCAGCCAGGCGTTGCCGGTGCAAGGGGACTGCGACGACAGCAGAATAGCGGCCCGGCCGGCGGCGGACAGTCAGAGCCAGAAGACCGGCCAGCAGGCGGTGCCATTCACTGGCATCGGAGAATTTCAAGGCCAGCAGGCCCTCCCGCACCGGGGTCTCATAGTCACAGGCCACCAAGATCTCGCTCCTTTGGACCAGAAGGTCATGGGTGCCGAAACGGTCAGGCGGGACTGGACCCGGGCCGGACCGGGATAGGTCCAGCGGCCAGGGCAAGGCACCATCCTGGGTGCGCCAGGGCATTTTGCCCAGACATTGCCGGCAGAGATTGGGGACCTGGGTGCTGCCGCTGAGCACGCTGTGGCAGACCAGGCAGGTATCGGGGAAAAGGACCTGGGACAGCCGGCTGAGATCCGGCATATCAGGCCTGCGGCAAGGGTATGGAAAGCGCCAGCCATTCTTGCAGCAGGGAATTACGGCTATTGGTCTGGTCATTGGCCAGCATCGCGGCCAAGAGCGGGCGCGAGGTGACCAGGAGCAGCTTTTGCCGGGCCCGGGTCACTGCGGTATAGAGCAAATTGCGGGTCAAAAGCCGGGGCGCAGTCGGAGGAATGACCAGGATCACCACGGGGTACTCACTGCCCTGGCTTTTGTGGATGGTGATCGCATAGGCCAGATCGAGGTCTTCCAGGGCACCACGGTCATACAGGACCTCCCGGCCATCGTCAAACAGGACCGTCAGCTCATCTTCCTCCGTGTCCAGGTCGGTAACGATGCCCATTTCGCCATTGAAAACGCCTTTGCCCTGGTCGGGTTTGTCAGGCTCCGCATCCAGGAGGGTCCAGCCCAATTCATACTGGTTTTTCATCTGCATGACCTTGTCCTGGCGGGCGAATCGCACACCGTGGGCGAGCAGGGTGTTCTCTTCCTCAACCGGTCCTTGCAGGGCCTGGTTCAAAGCGATCGTTCCCGCAGGGCCTTTGTGCGAAGGGGTCAGAACCTGGATGTCCTTTTGCGGGTCAAAGCCATACTGACGGGGCAGAATATCGGTAAACAGCTTGATGACGGCCTGAGCCATGGCATCGGCCTGGTCCTTGGCCACAAAAATGAACTGGCTGTCAAAGCTCTGGTCGATTTCCAGGCGCTGGCCCTTGAGGATCTGATGGGCATTGCGAACGATCAGGCTCTGGGCGGACTGGCGGAAGACCTGGGTCAGGCGCACTGCCGGAATTCTGCCGCTGGCCAGAAGATCGAGCAGGACCTGGCCGGGGCCGATCGCCGGCAGCTGGTCGGCATCTCCGACGAGCAGGACTCTGGTTCCAGGGACAATGGCGTCGAGCAGGCTGCGAAAGAGAACCACATCCAGCATGGAGACTTCATCAACGACCAGCAAGTCGCAGTTCAAAGACACATCGCCGCTCATCTCCAGCCAGGCGGCAGCACCATCTTGTTGGCCACCGAATGGCAGGGCCAGCAAACGATGCAGGGTCTGGGCCGGACAGCCGGTCAGCTCCGACAGCCGGCGGGCGGCGCGGCCAGTCGGGGCAGCCAGTAGTACTTTGCCGCCATGGCGTTTGAAACAGTCGGTCAGGACGCGGATGATCGTCGTTTTGCCAGTCCCAGGTCCACCGGTGAGAATGGAGAAGGGTTCGTGCAGCGCCATGTGCAGCGCCCGGGCTTGCAGGGGAGCCAGCTCCAGGCCCAGTGCCTGGCTGGTTTCAGCCAGGACGGCTCGTGCGGTCGTTTCTTCCTGCCAGTGGTCAAAGCGGGTGGGCGATGTCTCGACCAGGCTGCCCAGGCGCCGGGCAGCAGCCTTTTCCATCTGGAAATAGACCGGCAGAGCCAGGCGCTGGCCCTTGGTCTGAATATCAGTCGCCAGCAGTGGTGCAAAGGCTGGCTGGCCAGCTGAAAGAGATGTGGCCGGCTCATCAAAGGCCACCAGCTGGCCGGTCTGGACCAGAAGGTCAAGCACGGGCTCGAGAACAGCCAGGGAGCAATCCAGCAGGTTTGCAGCCGATTCCAGCAAAGCTGCGCGCCCAAGCCAGGTATGCCCCTGGTAGATGGCCTGCAATTGCTGGTATTTCAAGGCGCCAGCCAGCCGTTCCGGGTGGTCCGGTGCAATGCCCAGGGAAAGGGCGATCCGGTCAGCAGTCAGGAAACCGATGCCATCGATATCTTCGGCCAGATCATAAGGATTGCTTTTGATCCGCGCGACGGCCTCAGCGCCCCAGGCCCGATAGATCCGGAAAATCAAGCCCGTGCCAATCCCATGCGGTGACAAGAACAGGACCAGCTCCTGGTATTCCAGTTTTTCCGCGAGCTGGGCCGCAATCCGCTGGGCTTTTTTGGTGCCGACCCCCTTGATCCGGGCAACTTTCTCGGGCTCATGGCGCAAGACCTCGAGTGTCCGTTCACCGAACAGGCTGAGCAGGCGGGCGGCTGTACGCGGGCCGATCCCCTTGATCAGGCCCGAGCAAAGGTAATGGTAAATGGCTTCCTCATTATCCGGCAGCAGGGGCTTCAAATGGCTGGTCTTGAACTGGCGGCCATGCCTGGGATGTTCCACCCATTCCCCGGTCAGCTCAACCAGCTCCCCGGGGGCCACACCTGGGAATTGTCCGACTGCTATGAAATTTTCCGCGCCACTGATTGCCAGGACCTTGTAGCCGCTGGCTTCATTTTCGAAGATGATCTCTTCGATCTGGCCCTGGAGGATCCGTTCAGATGCCGGCATCGGCGGCCAGTGCGTCCGCTTTGTCCGTCCGTTCCCAGGGCAGGTCCAGGTCAGGCCGGCCCAGATGGCCATAGGCTGCGACCTGGCGGTAGATCGGGCGCAGGAGGTCAAGGTCACGGATGATCGCTGCGGGGCGCAGGTCAAAGTGCTTGTTCACCAGCTCTACAATCCGCGAATCCGCAACCACGCCGGTACCGAAGGTATCCACCATGACAGAGACCGGGTGGGCAACGCCGATGGCATAGGCCAGCTGGATCTCACAGGACTCGGCCAGACCGGCCGCTACAATGTTTTTCGCCACATAGCGGGCGGCATAGGCGGCTGAACGGTCGACCTTGGTCGGGTCTTTCCCGGAGAAGGCGCCGCCGCCGTGGCGGGCATAACCGCCATAGGTATCGACGATGATTTTGCGTCCGGTCAGGCCAGAATCCCCCTGCGGTCCGCCGATGACAAAGCGGCCGGTCGGATTGACCAGGATGCGGGTCTTGGCATCGATCAGGTCCTCCGGGATGACGGGATCGATCACCAGCTCACGGACCGCCTCGGCCAGGATCTCGGAACTGACGGAGTCGCTATGCTGGGTGGAGACCACGATGGTATCGATATGGACCGGCTTGATCCCGTCATAGGCGACGGTCACCTGGGCCTTGCCGTCCGGGCGCAGGAAATCGGCCAGGCCAGTCTTGCGGACCTCGGCCAGGCGGCGGGTCAGAGCATGGGCCAGGGAGATCGGCAGCGGCATCAGCTCGGGCGTATCGGTATTGGCAAAGCCAAACATCATGCCCTGGTCACCCGCTCCGGTGGCCAGCTCATCTGAGTCTTCACCGGTCCGGTTTTCCAGTGAATGATCGACACCCTGCGCAATATCCGGTGACTGCTCGTGGATCGAGGCCAGAACAGCACAGGCATCGGCATCAAAGCCGGCCTCATGCCCGGTATAGCCAATCTCGCGGACGGTATTGCGGACGATGCCCTGAATATCGACATAGGCACTGGTGGTCACCTCACCCATGACGATGACCATGCCGGTGGTTGTCGCGGTTTCACAAGCCACCCTGGCCTTGGGATCCTGCTCGAGGATCGCATCCAGGACCGCATCGGAAATCTGGTCGCACATTTTATCCGGATGGCCCTCCGTCACCGATTCTGACGAAAACAGCCAGTGTCCTTCCCGTTTCATATCCCTACCTGCCTTTCTGGCACCTCAAAGAATCCGTGCCCCTGCAAAATAAAAAACCTCTTCTGGCGAAGAGGCTTGGTCATGCAAAAACAATCCTCATCTGCCAGGCTTGCACCTGCTGGAATTGGCACCGCTGCTTGACCGCGGTTGCCGGGCTTCAAAGGGCCAGTCCCTCCGCCACTCTTGATAAGATGATCCAATATGAAATTGCTGTCGGTAACCCAGGCGACCTGTCGGCCGGAAATTGGATACGACGAGCCCATCATACACTGCACATTCATTTTTGGCAACCCGTTTGGCCGCAGCATGGGTATAATAGTCAAGAAAAGCCGGACCGGACCATGGCCTCAAAGCTGGCCCCGGCGACGAGATTTCTGGAGGAAATGGACCATGATGGGAAATTGGATTGATCTGAGAAGCGATACCGTCACATGGCCGACCGAGGCCATGCGTCAGGCAATGGCAGCGGCCGAGGTCGGCGACGACGTCTATGGGGATGACCCGACCGTGCTGGAGCTCGAGCACAGTGCGGCAGAGGTGTTGGGCAAGGAAGCGGCCTTGTTCGTGCCAAGTGGCACCATGGGGAATCAGCTGGCTATCCTGGCCCAGACTCACCCGAGTGATGAAATCATCTTGTCTGATCGCTGCCATATTGTCTGGCACGAGGCCGGGGCAGCCGCTCTGTTGTCGAGTGTCCAGCTGCGCTGTCTGCCAGTGGTGCAGGGGAAGATGGATCTCGGCCAGATCGAGGCCACCATCCGCAAAACCCCTGACGACATCCACAGCCCGACCACACGCCTGATTTGCCTGGAAAATGCCGATTCCGACGGGACGGTTCTCGACCTGAACTATATGCAAGCGGTCCGCAATCTGGCCCGGCGCTATCAGATTGCCGTCCATCTCGATGGAGCCCGCCTGTTCAATGCGGCCACAGCCTTAGGAGTCCCCGCTGCTGAGCTGGCCAATCAAGCAGACACCGTCATGTTCTGCCTGTCCAAGGGCCTTTGCGCACCAGTCGGCTCGATCCTGGCCGGGCCCAAAGGGGTGATCGAGCTGGCCCGGCGCAAACGCAAGATTCTGGGAGGCGGCATGCGCCAGGCTGGAATTTTGGCGGCAGCCGGCCTGATTGCGCTCAGGGAAATGACCAGGCGGCTGGAAGCCGATCACCAGAATGCCCAGTACCTGGCCCAAAGGCTGGCCCATCTCGGCGACCACTGGTTTGTCATCGAGCGACCCACCCAGATCAATATGGTCTTCTTCCGGCTCGACCACTATCCGGTGCCAGCGGAAACACTCGTTCCCCAGCTCAAACAGCATGGCATCCTGGTCAATGCCGCAGATGAGGGGATCTTCCGGCTGGTCTGCCATAACTGGGTCACGCGTGAAGATCTCGATCACTTGCTGGAAATCCTCACTCAGTTGGCCCGCTGAAGCAAAACAGTCCGCACCAGAACAACCCGCTGGACTGGTCTTGTCGAATCTTTAGACGCCGGATCCCTGCTCCCTGCAGGGCCGGCGTTTTTTCGTGTCGAGATTTGCCGGGTTTTGACGAGCGAACCCGGCAAACCATCACCCACCCGCGCGCTAGAATCTCAAGCACAGGCTCAATTGGCCAGCTGGCCAGTCTTGGCCAAACCACCAGGGGGAGGTGACAGGTCTTGCCGTCCATTTTGCTGATTGACCACGATCCATATTATGCCCGTCGTCTGACCGATCGCCTGGGGCAGCTGCTGGCCATACCCATTCAAGCCCGGTCAGCCAGTGAGCCGCGATTAGCCGAGGAAATCACTATCCTCGCCACTACCGGGGTCGTGGTCATCGCAGACCCGGCCCTGAAACAGGCCTTTCTGCATACAGACCAGGAGCTGCCGGGGCTCGAATGGGTCGCCTGGCCGGCCAAAAGGCCAGGGACAGTGGTTCCAACCGAATCGCTCTATCGCCTGATGCCAGCCAGCCAGATGGCGACGGTTCTGTCGCAGCGGCTCTCTGGCCAGAACAGTCCGGCCTTTGCCACCGGCAAAAGCGACGCCAGTCCTGAGCCGGCGGGTCTCAATCTGACAATGGCGCTGGATCTTGGCTGGGAGGGTCATCGTGATTTTGTCGCAAACTGGCTGGACCAGCAAGTCAAGGCCGGCGGCGAAGTGTTCTATTTGCCGTTCATGCCGAATTACCGGATGACTCTGGTCCAGGCCCCCGGGGCTGGCCCCAACCTGACCCAGCTTCTGCTCCGGCTGGCCAATGGCGATGCCCTTTCACCGAGCGAGCTGGGGACCTATCTGGAACGCCACCGCAAAGGCTACTGGCAATTCAGGCCGGCCGAACGGTCGGATGATCTGGTGCAGGCCGATCCGGCCTGGCTCAGATCGATTGTCGTCCTGGTCCGGGAGAAATTTCGCAGTCTGGGCCCAGGGGAAGCGGCCACCACGGAACGCCTGCCGCCAGTTGTCCTCATCGATTGCCAGGGTCTATCCTTCAGCCGGGCCGCCCAGATTGCCGTCCTGGCTGACCAGCTGGCCGTTTTCCTGGGTTCTGCAACCGACTGGGCCAGCAGCTGTGCCCAGCGTGAATTAGGGGAGCTGATCGCCCGTCTGCCCACCTCATGCCAGGTGCTGGAGATGAAGCCGGTCGACCGGACAAGCTCCAGCGTCCATGGGCAGCATCGAACACGACAGGAGGCGGGGCCATCATGATGCCAGATTATGCCACACGACAGCGTCTGATCGACCGGGTGCTCCAATTGCAGGAGCATTGGCTCGAGCCAGAGGATGATAAAAAGCTGCGAAAGCTGATCCTCAATGTCGTTCTCGACCATTATGCCGACTCACGTCTGGGTGTCTTGGATCTGCAGGCGATCGTCGACCGCCTGTTCCACGCCATGCGCGGTCTCGACCTCCTGCAGCCATTGATGGACGATCCGGAAATCACTGAAATCATGGTCAATGGACCACGCCAGGTCTTCATCGAATCAGCAGGCCGGATCAGGCCTTCTCCGCTTCAGTTTGACCATGCCGAGCATTTGAGCAGCATGATCAGCCGCTATTTTGGCCAGGCCAACCGGCTGATCAACGAAAAGGAACCGATCGCCAGTCTGCGCCTCGCAGACGGTTGCCGCGTCCATGCGGTTTTGCCTCCGGTCGCTCCAGAAGGCCCGGTTCTCTCGATCCGTAAATTCACAGGAGTCCGGCCCGATCTGGCGGAGCTGGTCCGGGTTGGCTTCATCAGCCCGGCGGCGGCCGACTATCTGGCAAAAGCCGTTCAGGCACGCCAGAACCTGTTTATCTCCGGCGGTACCGGCACCGGTAAAACAACATTTCTCAATGCCTTGTCCGCCTGCATCCCGCGGCATGAACGGGTGATCACCATAGAAGACTCCGCTGAGCTGGATCTGGGCGATCTGCCAAACCGGGTCAGGCTGGAGTCCCGGCAAGCCGGACCTGACCAGAAGGGTGAAATCTCACTCGGCGTGCTGATCCATTCTGCCCTGCGCATGCGGCCTGACCGGATCCTGGTCGGTGAGGTCCGGGGCCCCGAGGTCTTTGCCATGCTGCAAGCCATGAATACCGGCCATCCCGGATCCATGTCGACCGGACATGCCAATTCGGCCCAGGAAATGATGGAACGGCTCGGCCTGATGGTCCTGATGGATATCCATCTGCCCTGGGAGGCCATTGTCCGGCTGGTGTCCTCTGCGCTGCAGCTGGTCGTCCATCTGGAGCGGACACCGGACGGACTCAGGCGGGTCAGCCAGATCTGCAAGGTCCGGGCCGCATCTGGAGCGGCTTTCCAGCTCGAACCGGTCGATATCCCAGAGCCAGCTCTGAGCTAGGCCATGAAAGGAGGAGTATTGCCGCCATTCATTCCTGCATCCGGCTTCACCCGGACGTTCGGTCTTGGGCTCCTGTGTGCCGGGTCTGCCTGGGCCTTGAGTCTGTTATTTCCCTTGAACCTCCCGGTACGCCTCGTCCTGGTCCTGATTTCAGGCATGGGTTTTTTCTGGCAGGCCGGACAATCGATGCAGCACCAGGCCGCCAGCCAGATTCAGGAGCATTACCTCGGACTGTTAGCCTTCCTCTCTTCGCGACTGGCCGTGGGTGAAACACTCGACAAAGCGTGCCTGAATTATGTCCAGGAGCAAGCCCGGGTCCACGGCCCCAGAATGGATCCCGCGTATGGGGCTGGTCTGCACCGGATGGCCCAGCAGATCAGCCTGCGAGGCAACCTGACGGCCGCCTTGCAAGCTTTGCTGGTGGAATTTCCGGATCCACAGGTTCATCCCGTTTTACTGGCATTGCCAAAGCTCAGTGAAATGGGCGGCCGGCTGGATCGCTTCGTCCGCGATTGCCATCATTCGCTGCTGGCTTTTCGCTCCCTGGAGCAAGAGGTCCGTGCTGAGCAGGGTCAAAAGTGGGCCGAGGCCTGGATTCTCAACCTGATGCCATTCGCACTGGCGATGGGTTCTGTGCTGATGGTTGCGCCAGCGGACCGGATGAGCTTGATCTCCGATCCCAGATCACAGCTTGTTTATGCCCTTGTTTTCCTGTCTGCCTGTGGGTCTCTGATTCTGACCAGCCGCTTCAGCCGCAACCCGCGTTTGACTCCTGCTGGCCAGAAGCTCGGCCAGTCCGCGACAAAGTCGAGAGGGTCCGGATGGCCTTCAGGTCAATGGTTGGCCCTGGCCTACCAGAAGCCGCCTTTAAGAGGATTCACTCGGCCCGTTATCGTGGCGCTGGCGCAATTTCCCGGATCTGAAAAAAGCTATTTCCAGATGAAGTTGCTGCTGATTGGGCTGGCCGGCCTGCTGGCCTTGATCTGGATCCTGGCTGGCATTGTCCCACTTCTGGTCCTGCTGGCCGCTCCGCTTGCCAGCTCTTTGCTCCAGGACCTCAATCTGCTGCAAAAAAAGCGCCGGGTGGTCAATCAATATCGCCTCATCTATCCCTTCTTCCTGACCTGGCTGGTCAATGGTCTCCTGTCCGGATTTTCTGTCACTCGTGTCTTGCGTGAAGCAGGCAGTCTCTGGCGCTCCGATGATCCTGGCCATGTCCTGAGCCAGGATCTGGATCTGTTTCACCGCCAGGCTGAGGGAGGACGTCCGACCTACTGGATCACCGAGCAATTGGCATTGCACAGCCCAGTCCCGGAAATCCAGTCCTTCTGGCTGAGCCTGGCGAGGTATGAAAGAGAGGGCAATCCGGAGCTGCTCAATCTTTTGGTCCTGATGGCCGAAAATTCGCGCCAGCTGCTGCGCATCGGCAAACGCCAGGAACTCGAGGAGAAGTCCCTGTACCTGTTGATTCCCATGCTGCTCGATCTGCTGGCCGTCCTTGTCCTGGCCGCCTGGCCCTCGCTCTCCCTGCTGATTTTATGAAAAGAGGTGATTCCTGTTGAACATTTCGCCGTTGTTCGCCCTGCGCTCCAAAAAAGGTTTTGGCACCCTGGAAATGGTCATCATCATTGCGGTCATGCTGACGGTTGCGATGCTTTTCCGCAATACACTCAGCCAGTATGCCCAGGATTTGATCCAGGCCGTTTTCAAGGAATCGATCATCGAAGAGCTCGAAGCAACTGATCCATTCTAGGAGGTTTGTCTTGATCGCATTGGAAAAATCGACCCGACCGGACCAGGCCGTCTATCGGCTGGCCAGAGATGAAAGCTGGGTAGAGTTCCAGCTGGATTTCCTGATCGAGATGCGGCCGGCCTGGGCTCTCGAAGCCGCCATCCGGGTCAAAGACGGCACAGGCCAGTTTGTCTGCGAACTGAAGGGGCTGGAATCTCTGGAAACACTGGATGCTGCCGACCATTTCCCACCCGGGCTGGGTGAGGTCCGTCTGCAAGCCGTCCTGGACGCCTATGCCCAGGCTCGCGATGCGCTTTTTAACGAAAGCCAGATCGGCCTGACACCCAGCCAGATTTTTCTCGACCCGGATACTGGCCAGGTCAGGTTATTGGTTTTGCCAGTCCACCGGCCTGATTCCGATGCGCGCCTCGAGGCTCTGGTCCGGTCAATCGCTGTGGCCTACCATATCAAACCCGAAACCCTGGACCGCTATTTGAAGGCCTTGCCAGACCAGAGCTCTGCCCAAGGTGCATCCTCCGCGGTTCCCGCCTGTCCTGGCGACCCATCCCCGGCCAAGGAACAAGATCCAGGGGCCGCCGCTCGCCAGGTCAGCAGAGGCCCTGTCCCAATCAGCCGAAGGCTGAAATCTGGGCTGGTTATCAGCCATCTAGCCCTGCCTGGATTCTATCTGGTCCTGCAAACCGTCAAGGCTGGCCCAGACAAGTGGCCTTTTGCATTCACAGCACCAGCCTGGCTGGTCACCTGGGGGTATCCCCTCCTGGCTCTGCTGGCCCTGGCTCTTTTGAGCCTTGACTTGCTGGTCACCGGCTTTTTGCAGCAAGCCAGCCTCCTGGCAGCAAAAGGCTGGCAGCTGGTTCGCAACAAACCAAACCCCAGATCAGGCAAGCCTGGGTCAGGCAAAATCCAGACCTGCCGTCAAGGGGAGCTTGCACCTGCTGACCAGACAGAATTGATCCAGGTCCAGGCCGCGGCCTATCGACTTGGCCTGTTGTCGGTCGGCATGCCAGGAACGCCTGAGGAAACCGAAGGTCTGCGCGCTTATATTCTGGTCGATGAATTTCTTGTGGGACGCGACGATGCGGTCTGTGACTTGCCATTGGCGGCTACTTCCGTTGGCCGCCGGCATGCCCGGATCACCCGGCGCGAGGGATCTTTTTTCATCACCGACCTCGGATCAAAAAACGGCACCAGCCTGGATGGCCGGCGCCTGAATAAATTGGAAACCTATCTGCTGCCGGACCGCTGCCGGCTCGAATTCGCTGACCAGGCCTTCTATTTTGCCGCCGACTGATGCCGGACCGACATCCTTCCCAATCAGTGGTCGCCCCCGTGGGTTTTGTCTTTGCTGTAACGCGCTGCCACTCTGAGCCGGTTGGTCGCCCGAGCCAGTGAATTATAGGAGCGGCGCCGCTCCAGGACGCTGGTCTGGGGATCAGCCAGGCGGCTCTTGGCCCGTTCCAGAGCCCGCTGCGCCCGTTCGACATCGATCTTTTCCAGCCATTCTGCGGAGTTGACGACTGCAATCGTCATTTCCGGTGAAATCTCGGCATAACCGATGCTGGAAGACAGAACCTGCCAGTCTTCGCCGATCCTGAAGCGGATCTCCCCGTCCTTGAGGGCAACAAACATGGCCGTATGACCCGGCAGAATGCCGATTTCACCATCTGCTGCAGTCACCACAACCATGTCAACCTGGCCATCATAGAGCAGGTCATAGGGAGTGACGATTTCAAGTCTGATTGTCTCTTCAAAAGCCATGAATCATGATCTCCTGGCCCTCATCGATCAGCGGGATGCCTTGAAGGCAGTGTAGACGTCATCAATCGAACCTTTCATATAGAAAAACTGCTCCGGAATATGGTCCACGCCCCCGGTGATGATTTCGCCGAATCCACGCACCGTCTGTTCGACAGGCACATAGCGCCCCTCGATGCCCGTCATATCCTGGGTGACAAAAAACGGCTGGGACAGGAAACGCTGGATTTTCCGGGCCCGGTTGACCGTCACCTTGTCATTTTCGCTCAGTTCCTCCATACCGAGGATGGCGATGATGTCCTGCAGTTCCTTGTAGCGCTGCAAGGTCTCCTGGACGCGACGGACCACCCGGTAATGGGTCGGCCCAACCACCGATTCCGACAGGATCCGCGAAGAGGATTCCAGAGGATCGACGGCCGGATAAATGCCGAGTTCAACGACCGAGCGGGACAAGACCGTGATGGCATCCAAATGCGCAAAAGTCGTCGCCGGAGCCGGGTCGGTCAAGTCGTCCGCCGGGACATAGACTGCCTGGATCGAGGTGATCGATCCTTTGCGGGTCGAAGTGATGCGTTCCTGCAGAGCACCCACCTCATTGGCCAGAGTTGGCTGGTAGCCAACCGCCGAAGGGACACGGCCCAGCAGGGCGGAAACCTCTGAGCCCGCCTGGATGAAGCGGAAAATATTGTCGATGAACAAAAGCACGTCCTTGTTTTTGACGTCGCGGAAATATTCAGCGATGGTCAGGCCGGTCAATGGCACGCGCATGCGCACCCCGGCACTTTCATTCATCTGGCCAAAGACGAGAACCGTTTTGTCGATAACACCCGATTCGGTCATTTCATTCCAGAGATCATTGCCCTCGCGCGACCGTTCACCGACGCCCGTGAACACCGAATAACCCCCGTGCACCTTGGCAATATTGCGGATCAGCTCCAGGATCAGGATGGTCTTGCCAACCCCGGCACCACCAAACAGACCAATCTTGCCGCCCCGGCTATAGGGAACGAGCAGGTCGATGACCTTGATCCCGGTCTCGAGCATGGCCTCCTCCGGTGTCTGGTCCGTATAGCTGGGGGCCGGACGATGGATCGGCCAGTATTCACTGGCATTGACGGCCCCACCCTTGTCAATCGGTTCGCCCAGCACATTGAAAATCCGGCCTGTGATGCCCTCGCCAACCGGGACCTTGATCGGGGCCCCTGTCGATACCGCTTCGGCGCCCCGGATCATGCCTTCAGTCGGGTCGAAAGCCACACAGCGGACGATGCCCTGGCCACGCTGCTGCATGACCTCCACCGTTACGATATCCTTGCCATTCTTGACCTTGACGGCATCATTAATGGCGGGCATCTCGTTTTCTGCAAATCGGATGTCGACGACAGGGCCGATAATCTGTGTCACATAGCCTGTAGCCATAAGTATCTATTCACCTTCCGTTTGTTCAAATGCCCGCTTTTTTGCCCGTTCCGATTCCTGGCCCAAAACCTCAGCACCCCCGACAATTTCCGAAATGTCATTGGTGATCTTGGCCTGGCGAGCCTGGTTATTCTGCAAAGTCAGCTTGTAGAGCATTTCTTCCGAATTTTTGGTTGCATTGTCCATGGCTGTCATGCGTGCGGTTTGTTCGCTGGCATAAGCTTCGGTCAGAACTCCGTACACCATGGCATTCATATATGTGTTGATCAGGTATTCCACAACAGCTTCGACCGAGGGTGTGAACTCGACCTCTGCGGTTGCCTGGATGCCCCGGTTGAGGCCTTGCATCTCAGGTGGAAGCAGTTCGGCCATGGCCTTGGGGTTGACTGGCAGGACGCGGGTGACGACCGGCTTCATGGTGATTGCCGATTCCATCTTGGTGTAGATGAAATAGACCAGGTCGAGTTCACCCCGTGCATACAGGTCCAGGATATAGTCCGAGATGTCCCGGGCCCGGAAATAGGTGGGGGCATTGATGGGATACTCGAAATCCTCCACCACGGCAAATCCGTTGCGTTCCAGCCGTTCCTTGCCGATTTTGCCAGCGACATAAAGCTTGACTGAGGTATTCAAGCCCTTCTGGATATTGTCGACCGTCTTGAGCTGGATATGCTTTTCCGTCGTATTCAGCACATTGAGATTGTATGCCCCAGCCAGGCCCTGGTCTCCAGTCAGAACAAAATAGCCAATCTTCCACGTCTCACCCTTTTTCTTCTGGCGCAGGGTGAAAAAGCGGCTTTCAAAGTCGATGCCCATCTCATCGAGCTCGACGATGGTCTCGGCACACAGGGTGAAAAAGGGCAGTGTGCGCTCGAGCAGCTGGCGGGCACGGCGCATCTTGACCGCACTGATCAGCTGCATCGCACGCGTCATCTGCTTGATGTCTTTGACGCTATTGATCCGTTTCTTGATTTCAGAAATCTGTGCCATAGTCTAATTCTTCGGGCTGCCAGGTTTTGCGGAATTCTTCGACGGCTGCTTTGATCGCAGCAGCTGTAGCATCCGTAAAAAGCTGGCTCTGATGCAAATCATCGATCAGGGCGGGGTGATTGTCGAACAGGAAGCGGTAGAAATCAGCCAGGAAGTCGCGCACGTCCTCCTTGTCCAGGGCCAGCAGATAGCCCTGGTTGGCCAGGAAGAGCATGATGACCTGCTGTTCCATGTCCAGCGGCGAATATTGCGGCTGCTTGAGCACCTCGGTCAGGCGCTCACCCATTTTAAGCTGGCGCTGGGTGTCCTCGTCGAGTTCGGACCCGAACTGGGAGAATGCCTCCAGCTCGCGAAACTGGGCCAGATTGATGCGCAATGGTCCGGACACTTTTTTCATCGCCTTGGACTGGGCTGCGCCACCGACTCGGGAAACGGACAGGCCGACATTGACCGCGGGGCGCTGGCCGGAGAAAAAGAGCTCGGACTCGAGGTAGATCTGGCCATCGGTGATGGAGATGACATTGGTCGGGATATAAGCCGAGATGTCACCACTTTGGGTTTCGACAATCGGCAGGGCTGTGATCGAGCCCCCGCCGAGGGCCTCGCTGAGCCGGGCAGCCCGCTCGAGCAAACGGGAATGCAGATAGAAAACGTCGCCCGGATATGCTTCGCGGCCGGGTGGCCGGCGCAGGAGCAGGGAAATGGCCCGGTAGGCCTGGGCATGCTTGGTCAAGTCATCATAGACGATCAGGACATCCGCCTTTTCATTGTGCATCAGCTCCTCAGCCATGGCACAGCCCGCATAAGGTGCGATATATTGCATCGAAGCCGAACTGCTCGCACTGGCCACAACAATGGTGGTATATTCCATCGCGCCGCGGTCAGTCAAGGTCTTGACGACCGATGCCGTGGTGGACATTTTCTGGCCGATCGAGACATAAATGCAATAGACACCCTTGCCCTTCTGGTTCAGGATGGCATCGATGGCAATGGCGGTCTTGCCCGTCTGGCGGTCACCGATGATCAGCTCGCGCTGGCCGCGGCCGATCGGAGTCATGGCATCGATCGCCGTGATGCCGGTATGCATTGGGGTGGTGACCGGCTGGCGGTCCACGATACCCGGCGCCTGGGCTTCGATCGGCCGGCGACGGCTGGTAGGCACCACGCCCAGGCCGTCAATCGGGTTGCCCAGGGCATCGACCACCCGGCCGAGCAGGGCCTTGCCGACTGGCACGGATACGGTGGTGCCCGTCCGCTTGCAGAACATCCCCTGGTGGATGGCTTCATCTTCCTGCAGCAGAACCACACCCACCTGGTCTTCTTCCAGGTTCATGGCAATGCCATAGGTTTTTCGGGAAAACATGATCAATTCGCTGTTGCGGCAATTCTGCATGCCTTCCACATAGGCAACGCCATCACCGACCCGCAGGACCTGGCCGACTTCATCGACGGCAGAATTGACCGTGACATCCGCCAGGGTCTCGCGCAAACGGTCGACCAGCAGATTGGTTCCGGTATCCTCCCCTTCGATCGGCAGCGGCTCAGTCTCAAAGAATATATCCTGGCCATCGGGTGCGACCGGCGACTCATCAAACAGGCTCAAGGCATCTGTCAGGTTCCCCTTGATCAGGTCATTGAGGTTTTCGTCCGGGATTTCACCTTCGCCAGCCAGGGCCTTCTGCGATTTAAGCTGAGTCATGATCCGGCCCAGCTGGCCGCGGATGCTGTAATCGTAGCGATATCCGCCCGCGAAAATGATCATGCCACCGATGATCGAATCATCGACTTCAGTGCGCACCTCGTATTCCGTGATCTTGAAATGGGCGGCAAAACGGGCCGCGATATTCTTGGCTTTCTCCGGATCGATCGCAATCGATGTGACGATGCGGATCACACGGAAATTGGCATCAGGCATGCTCATTCACCCCGTTCTGAGCCATTGATGGACTGCCAGACGATTCGTCGGCAGGCCGGGAAGCCATTTCCGCATCGATGAATTGCTCGACCAGGTCGCGCTGGCGCTTTTCATCCATGACCTTGCCAATGACCTTGGATGCAATGGCAACCGCCAAGTCGGCGACCTCATCGCGAATCCCATTGAGCATGGTCACCCGCATGCGGGCGATGTCACTGTCTGCCCGGGACAGGATGGCCGCCGCTTCTTTGCGGGCATCTGAAAGGATGGCTTCGCTTTGAATTTCAGCCTGGCTGCGGGAATTGGAGATGATATCAGCGGCTTCCTGGTGGGAACGATGCAGCCGCATTTCGGCTTCGGCGATTTGCTCATTGGCACCCTTGAGCTTAGTGTCTGCCTCTTCCAGTTCGGAAGCGACATATTCGCGCCGGTTGCGCAGGAGCTTGAGCAGGGGTTTGAACAGGAACCGGTACAGGATGAAAAAGGAAACCATCAGGTTGATGATGGTAAAAACAGCTGAGGAAGCATAGTTAGCCAGTGCTTCCGCAGAAAACATCATGACGAACGGCATGCGGATTCTCCTTTTTGACGTTCCAATAGCCTACCTAAACGGTCGTTGCGAGGATTTAGAACGCAAAGATCAAAAGCAGGCTGACAACCAGGGCATAAATCGCAGTCGCTTCCATGAAAATGATCGCAGTCATCAGCAGGGCCTGGATTTTGCCAGCGATTTCGGGCTGGCGGGCCGATGCCTCCAGCGCTTTGCCGGATGCCAGTCCGATTCCCAGTGCTGCACCAAAGGCAGCCAGGGCAATGGCCAGTCCTGCACCAATCGCAATAAGTCCTTTGTCCATAAATAATCCTCCTCTAGGTAAAAAAATGGGATAACAAGCCAGTTTCGTTGGCTCGGTCAGGAACGGGGTAATGCCTTGGCTTTCAATTTAGCCCTTTCCTGGGCTTGTTCTTCTTTGTGATGCTTGGATTCCTCAGCGCTTTCAATCACTTCACCGATATAGGTGATGCTGAGATAGGTAAAAATAATCCCCTGCAAAATACCATCGGCAATATCAAACCAGAGCCCCAGGAGCCCCGGCAGGATCATTGGCACAACAATATAGATGAATTCCATCAGGATATAGGCACCAAAGACATTGCCAAACAATCGCAAGGACAAGGAAACCGGCTTGATGAAAAAATCAAGGATCTTGAACGGCAGCAAAGCTGAGCTCGGATAGGTCAGCGAGGCCCAGAATCCTTTGAAGCCAACAAACCGGATCGACATCACGATGACATAGATGATCGTGATGATGGCCAGGGCGATCGGAAAGGCCGGGTTTTTCGCCGGAGGCGGAATCTTGAAGATGCTGGCCAGATTGGTCAACGTGATGAAAAACGCAATCGTACCCACATAGGGGATGACCTGCTCAGCCTGTTCATAGGTCATATTGGACGAGCGGCAGGCTTTGAGCAGGATATCCACCAAGGTCTCGGCCAGCTGCTGTCGCTTCGTTTCCGGAACACGCTGGGGCTTGTGGCCAAGAAGCAGGGCGAGCACCAGGATCACGGCCATGACCAGCCAGGAGGCTACCGTCGCATCGCTGATGATCAGTTTGAAGCCAAACAGATCAATCGAGCCAACATTGCGTGGCACGATGGCTTTGAGAATGTCTTCGCCAATATTGCTCATGTCGAGCTTGGGCCGGAATTGTTCAAGTAATGCCCGGAAAAAATCTTGCCAGTAATTCATAATCGCAGCCAGTTGCCTGGCCATGCTTCACCTGCCTTAGGGCGGGCCTCAAAGGGGTCCGTCGATCATAATGGGTTGCCGGTCTTTAAGGGGCTGGCAAAGGTATGGAAATAATGAAGGGTTGCCTTTCTTTCAAGGCAACCCTTCCCTGGGTTGTCTGGTGTTTTTATTTGGTTCCGAAGAGCCGGTCTCCGGCATCGCCCAATCCCGGAACGATGTAGGCATGGTCGTTGAGCTTCGTATCCTGCGCTGCGCAGAAAATCGGCACATCCGGATGGTCACGGTGGAGTCGTTCGATGCCTTCAGGGGCAGCGATCAGGCACATGAACTTGATGTTGTGGATCCCCTTCTGCTTGAGAAAGGACACCGCTGCGGACGCTGAGCCGCCGGTTGCCAGCATGGGATCCAGAACGACGGCTTCCCGTTCCTGGATATCGTCAGGCAATTTGCAGTAGTACTCCACAGGCTCGAGCGTTTTCGGGTCGCGATACAGGCCGATATGTCCAACCCGGGCCATCGGCAGCAGATTGAGCATGCCATCGACCATGCCGAGACCAGCCCGGAGAATCGGGATCAGGGCCAGTTTCTTGCCAGCCAGGACCTTGGTCTTCGCAATTGCCACAGGGGTCTCGATCTCCACTTCTTTGAGCGGCAAGTCGCGGGTGACCTCATAGGCCATGAGCATGGCAACCTCTGAAACCAGCTCGCGGAATTCCTTGGTTGTGGTGCGTTTGTCACGCATCAGGGAAATCTTGTGCTGAATCAGCGGATGGTCAAAAACGAAAACGTTCTCCATGAGTTCCTCCAGGTTTCGCAGCCAACAGGCGATATTCTACACGGTTTCAGAGTAAAGAAAAGTGGCTTTGGTAACTTATCCGAGATAAAAATGCTGAAAAAGCCGGATCATTTGAAATTCGCTTCTTCTGTGGCAATAATTTCATCGACCCGGACCTGATGCCGGCCGCCGGATTCAAAAGGTTCGGCAAGAAAAGCGTCGACGATTGAAAAAGCCAGGGACGAGCCAATCACGCGAGCGCCCAAGCCGAGAACATTGGCATTATTATGCTGGCGGGACATGCGGGCCATGAATTCATTGGTACAAAGCGCGGCGCGGATGCCCTTGTGTTTATTGGCTGTAATGGAAATGCCCAGCCCGGTGCCACAAATGACAATCCCATAGTCCGCACGTTTTTCCAGGACCGCACGGGATACGGCCACACCGGCCGGTACATAACTGGCAGCGTCGACGGCATTCGGAGCGCCAAAATCCTCACATTCAAGCCCTTGTTTGTGGAGATGATCCATGATCTGGCGTTTCAGCTGATAGCCGGCATGGTCACTGCCGAGTGCAATTTTCATTTGCAAAAACCTCCTGAGCCTGTCTGGTCTTGTTTTGCCAGTGATCAACACTGGACAGATTGCCCTTATTCTACCACTGAACAGAAGAGACCAACAAGTTGATTCGAGCTTTTTACTGGGATCGGCCCAAGGATCAGAACGGGATCGGCCGCCCCGGATGTCGATGCGTGAACGTTTTATCGCCGGAAGCGAATTCGGCAACCTTCTGGCCATGGCCAAACAGCTTGTACTTGTATGTCAGCAATCCTTCGACCCCAACCGGACCCCGGGCATGGATCTTGGTCGTGCTGATGCCGACTTCGGCGCCAAAGCCGTAGCGGAAGCCGTCGGAAAAGCGAGTCGATGCATTCCAGAAGACATTGCCCGAGTCCACCATGAGCATGAACTGGCGGGCCTGTTCCGAGTCAGAGGTGACAATCGACTCCGTATGGCCGGATCCGAACCGGTTGATATGCTCAATGGCTGCACCCAGGCCATCGACGATTTTAAGCGAGACCTTGTAGTCGAGATATTCCGTGTGCCAGTCGGTGACTGGCTGACAGCCGAGGTGACGGCAGGTCTCATCACAGCCGAAAATCTCGACACCCCTGGCCTTCAGGGCTTCCGCCAGGGGCCTGAGGAGCCTGGCTGCACAGTCACGGTCGACCAGGATCGTCTCGACGGCATTGCACACGGCCACATACTGCGTCTTGCTGTCCACCGCGATTTCAAGGGCCATCTGTTCATCGGCATCAGCGGCCAGGTAGAGATGGCAGACGCCATCGGCATGGCCGAGGACTGGAATCCGGGTATGGTCCATGATGTAGCGGACAAATTCGTTCGAGCCACGCGGAATCAGCAAATCGACATCCTGGTCCATTTCCAGCAAAGTGGTGACATCCGCCCGGGTTTCGAGCAGGTTGAGCCAGCCTTCCGGCATCCCGGCAGCCACACCTGCGCCATAGATGATGTCGGCCAGAGTGCGGTTTGTTTCCAGCGCTTCGGACCCCCCCTTGAGCAGGACCGCATTGCTCGATTTCAGGCAGAGTGTGGAAATCTGGACCAGGGCATCGGGGCGGGATTCAAAGATGACTCCGATCACGCCGATCGGACTGGTGACCCGGTAAAGATCCAGTCCAGGTTCGAGCTCGGTCATCAGCAAAGTCTGCCCCACAGGCTCCGGCAGGTCGATCAGGCTGTGGATGCCTGCCACCACATCCCTGATCTTGGCCAGGTCGAAATTCAGCCGCTTCAGCAAAGGTGTGGCCAGGCCCTCCTTTGCGCTGCGTTCCAGGTCCGCCTGATTGGCCGCCAGGATGGCCGGTTCATTTTCCAGCAAGGCGGCGGCGATATTATTCAGGGCTTTTTCTTTCGTCTGCGAGTCCAGCGCCATCATCTGGCGTGACGCCTTGCGGGCCCGGATCGCCATCTCTTTCGCGTTCATATGCACCTCTTATCGTTACGCGGGCATCGGTCTGAAGCTTCTGCCCCTCGGCCTCCCCGTGGATGCCTGTGGAAAATTGTGGATAATGTGGATAAAACTGTGAATAACTTTGAGGACAAGCCTTTGCGGCATTCAGAGCCGTGAAACGCTTGATTTTACGGGGATTCTGTCTGCCCGGCAAGGAAGGGGCGAAACAGCCGGAAGGTTGTCCAATTCCAGCACAAGCACTGTCCCAGCGGTCTTTGCCGGTTTTTCCACAGCTTTTCCCAAGCCGCCTGTGTCCGTCAATGACGCACAGGGGGAAAGGTTGTCATGACATCGGCATAGGACTCCGGCGTACCGATATCGATGCAGATGCCATCAAATTCATAAAGTCGGACTGGCTTTTTCTGGTAAAGCCAGGCTGGGAAATTGCCTGGGGCATCCGGACTATTGCCCTCGGCCAGATAGGTCCTGATCAGCGGCACGGTATCCCTGCGGTAGAAATAGGTCGCAAAAACCGCCAGATTGGACTGTGGATTGGCCGGTTTTTCGACCAGGCTGGTCACCAGACCCGCCTCGTCAATCGAAGCAATGGCATAGCGGCGCAAATCATCATCCCAAGGCAGTCGTTTGGCCAGGATCATATCCTCGCCATGAGCCTGGTAGGTCTGCCACGCGTCACGCAGGCGATAGGTGAACAAATTGTCGCCGGCAATCACCAGCAGCTCATCGTCCAGGCCCAGCTGGTCAATCACAAACTGGATATCCCCAATCGCACCGAGCTTATTGCTGTCATCGGTGGAGGCATCATCCAGCACAACCACCGGATGGCCCTGGCCGAGGGCATTCCGGGAATCTGCCCAGGTCTGGAACTGGTCGGCAAACAGGTGGTTGGAGATGATCACAATCTGATCCAGGGCATCGATCGTGTCCATCTCATCGGCAATATAGTCGAGAATCGGGCGGCCGGATACGGGAAGCAGCGCTTTGGGGCGGTCCTTGGTCAGCGGGTACAGTCGGGTGGCATAGCCTGCGGCCAAAATAATGCCTTTCATCGGGGTGCTCCTTTGCTATTTACACATTTTTCGGGTGTCTGAAATAATGATACATCATGCAACGGATCATGCCATTATAAAGTTTCCGCCGCTTGTCAGCGGGCCGGCCGGCAATTTTCTCAAAATCAGCATCCGGAGTCAGAAGGCTCAGACGGATGCCATCAGCCAGCTGGCCCTGCGGCAGAAAGACATCACAGGTCGCCTGGTACAGGTCGCGGGCGGCCTCGACATCGAGCAACCGTTCCCCATAGGGCGGGTTGCCGATCACCAGCAGGGCATCCGCTGCCGTCCATTGCCAAAGCTCTGCCAGCCTGAGCCGTGTCACATCCTGGGCCCGGAAGCGGACCAGGTCCGAAACCCCTGCGACCCGGGCATTTTCAGCCGATAAGGCAGCCGCTTGCGCCGAGAGGTCGGAGCCAAAGATCAGCGGCTTTTGCACAGGACTGCGATCCACCCGGTCTCTGGCCTCAGCCTTGGCCTCGGCAAAGGCGGCCTGGCCGATCAAAGACCAATGCTCGCCGGCAAAGCTGCGGTTTAATCCGGGGGCGATCCGGCGGGCGATCAGGGCCGCTTCGATCGGAATCGTCCCCGAGCCGCAGAAAGGGTCAAACAGGGCTTCGCCCGAGTCTGGGCGGAACAAAGACAGCTTGACCAGGCCAGCGGCCAGGGTCTCCTTGAGTGGAGCCTCGTGGCGCAAGGGCCGGTAGCCCCGCTTGTGCAGGCCGTCGCCAGACGTGTCGACCATCAGGGTCACGATGTCCTGGACGATGCCAAACTGGATCCGGACCAGCCCCACCGTCTGGTCCTCACGGATCCGGCTGCCCGGGGCCAGACCATAAGCCTGGGCCAGTCGGGAGACAATCGCCTTTTTCAAAAGGCTCTGGCAGGCCGGGATGCCAAACAGGACGGATTTCCTGGAATAGCCATTGACATGAATGGCACAGTCCCGGTCGATCCAGTCTTCCCAGGGCAAGTCACGAGCATGCTCAAAAAAAGTTTCGAAATCGCGGGCTGGGTACTGGGCCAGCTGGACCAGGACTCGTTCAGCCGTCCGCAGATTGACATTGACCCGAGCTGTCGCCAAGGCAATTCCCGAGCCTGCATCGAGCACCACCTGGCCATCACTGACCGCGATCTGTTCCCGGGCATAGCCCAAGTCCTGCAATTCCTCGGCGACCAGTGACTCCAGGCCAAACAAGGTTGTCATCACCACATTCATGGCGTTCCCCCTACTTCTTTCATATCATTTTATTCATCTGCATCCGTTCAGTACAAAAACAGGCGGCCAAACACCAGGGTGATCCCGGAGATCAGCCAGGCGCCGACGATATCGGTCAGCCAGTGGACATCGAGGAACAGGCGGCCATAGGCGGTGATAAGGGCGACAGCCAGCAGGTAGAGGCCGATCGCGCTGGCCAGAAGCGGCGGCAGATGGGGTGAAAGGACCTGTGGCGCAAGCAAGGCGAAGGTCATGCTCGCCGCCGTATGGCCACTGGGATAGGATCCCGATTTCATCACCACATGACTGTGGTCCTGAGGCGGCCGGTTGACTGCCGCCAGCTGCTTGGTCGCAGTGACAATGGTCGTCTGCAGGAACATCGCGGAGGTCAAAACCATGGCCCGCCGCCAGTCATGCCAGTAAAAGCCGATAAACAAGGACATGATCAGGACCTGCAGAGACAAAGACACCACATCATTGTACTTATGGGTGACAATCATCAATGGACGCAGCTGCATCAGTCTGGTTTTTTCAATGAGGTTGCGAAAATGGCGGTTCACCGGCTCCAGGCGGTCATTGACCAGAGCCAGGGTCAAATAGGCCACGATCATCAGGCCAAGGATGATCTTGTCATTTAGCAGCATGGAAACCTCGCAATGGGAAACGCGTGATCAGGGGAATGGCAGCGACGCCGGTCAGGGTACCCGTGAAAAGACTGGTCAGGAGCAAGGGCGGCAGATAGGTCACCAATAGGCGCCATTCCCCGAGGAGCAGGACTGCAACCGAGATCTGGCCCAGGTTATGGGCAGCGGCACCGGCCAGGCTGATCCCGATCAGGGAGAACACTTTGCCCTCCCAGCGGACCAGAAGGCTCATGACCAGCAGGGCCAGAATCCCGCCCGTGATCGAAAACAGGAAAGCGGTCAAGCCTGTAAAGGTGCCGATGATCAGGCAGCGCATGACCAGAATCACCAGGGCATCAATAAACCGCAGGCGCACCAGGGCGAACAGCGAGACAATATTGGCCAGGCCGAGCTTGATCCCAGGCACCGGCACAATCAGTTCCAGGGGAATCCAGCGCTCAACAATCGCCAGGATCAGGGCCAACGATAGCAGGATGGCATTGGTCGTCAGTCGGCGGGTTTTTTCAGACGCACTCATCGGATGATCACATCCACTTCAGGCTCGGTCGTGGTCGAATCCGCGCCATTGGCAGACGAGCCGTCGACACTGAGAATCAGATGTCCCGGCACACAGGCCGATACTTGCCCCAGGCGGGAAACCCAGCCGGTCTGGACACAGACCTGGTCCGGACAATCCGCCTGGCTGATCCGGACCCGGCCCGCCTCATAATCGACAGTATAATGAAAGCCATTGGCTGCCAATTCAAATGAACCCGCCTGGGCCAGCTGGTCCGCGGGTATGGTTTTGACAACCACATTATCCACCGTGATTTTCGCGGCCTGGCCGCTCTGAGTCGGACCAAGCAAGGCGGGGCCACGGGAAAACAGGGCAAGCGCGGCAAAAATAATTAAAAGATAAAGAAAATAATCGCCCCACCGGAGCCAGCGGTACCATGGCAGCGATCGATGTGATCGGTTCAAAACTAAGGCCTCCTGCATGCTCACCGCCCTTAGCCGTTCCAGCCAAGAATCCCGAGCGCAACCCTATTATACGGGAAAAATGGGTTGCCGGCCACCGGGTCCATCCAGGTGCCAGCAGCCCTTATTCCATCCGTTTTTGCAAACGATTACGGCCAAGGGGATTTTCTGTAAATCGCATGACAGTTGAAGACGGAATATTACTGCTTTTTTACGCATTAGCGAATTGAATTTGACATAATCCGATGCTAAACTATTTATGCGACTGAGCTTGGCATCTGGTGGTTCGAACCTTTGAATGAGCAGGCACATTGGCCCTTGTCTGGGGCAGTTGATGGGGAGGGAAAGCCCATGACCAGACTGGAAGGTTTCATCGATCATTTTGAGCACGATTACGCCATCATCGCACGCGCTGACCGCACTTTAGCCAATGTTGCCCGCCAGGAACTCCCGACCGATGCCCGCGAAGGCGACTTCATCATTGAAGCCAGTGACAGCCACCATTTCATGATCGACCGCCAGACCACCGAGCTCCGCCAACGCCAGATTCGATATCTGTCCGGTTCATTCTTTGATTGACTGATGGCCCGCCGATACTCTACAATGTGGGATGCACGCGGTCGCGTAGCTCAGCAGGATAGAGCGTCGGTTTCCTAAACCGCAGGCCGGAGGTTCGAATCCTCTCGCGATCACCA
>CAZCMX010000026.1:0-28267 GCA_964499985.1 uncultured Mageeibacillus sp. | reverse complement strand
TTTCATCCAGGTTCAGTCGTCGCATATGCGGGCCTTTCTGTGTTTCCTGGCTGGACGCCATGGTTAAATTGTGTATACTGAACAAATCAAGTTGAGAGTATAACGGTTGCTCATAGGATTGCACAGACGATCAGGATGAATCAATGAACAAACTGCTCAAGGAATTGATCAAGCTCAAGACTGGCCGGGGTGTCATGACTTTTGTCCGCATGATGACCGTCTTTTTGCTTGTCCTGATCATCCCGACAACTGCCGCGGTCGTTCTGTCTTTCAAGTCCATCGACAAAGTGGAGCAGGCCGAGCGCGCTTCTTACCAGAACAGTGCCGATTCATTGGTCCGCGAATTTTCGCGCTATGTCACCCAGGCGCACAACTTCTATTACAAGGTGGGCGACACCTTGTCCATGCAGGCGCAGACTGAAGGTCGCGATTATGCCTTTGAATATACCTTCAGGCAATCCTTGAGCACCTTTTTAACGGGCCTGGATTCAATCCGGGGCGTGTACTGCTTTTTCCCCGCGATTGATTATGTCATTTCAAACGAAACCGGACTACCAGCCTCTGCCTTTGTCAGCCGCAAGCTTGGCGGTGACATGGCTTTCTGGCAAAGTGTGCTCGATATTTCAGGGCCCTATGCCAAGCATAGCCTCTTGCCTGATGAGCAGAGTATCACTGGCAACCGGGCCTTCATGACCCGGAAAATCCAGCGCAATCACCGGGCCGCTGCTTACCAGGATTGTGTGGTGGTGATCGAATACGATCTGGAATCTCTGGCCAGAAGCTTTGCCAGTTTGCAGAATACATCCCAGGACTTCCTGCTTCTTAGCATGGCTGATCCGGCTGGCAC
Organism: uncultured Mageeibacillus sp.; assembly: GCA_964499985.1. Lineage (GTDB taxonomy): Bacteria > Bacillota > Clostridia > Saccharofermentanales > UBA5734 > UBA5734. The sequence goes on along the minus strand of CAZCMX010000026.1, from coordinate 27,420 downwards.
AGGGGCGAGTGCAGCAGGCAAGGACCTCAATCTGCTGGCCGCCATCGACCAGCTTCCTGTATCCACGAAGCTGCAACAGCTCGATTACCAGCTGGGATCGGGCCATTACAGGATTTTCTCGCAAGATATCCAGCATTCTGAGCTGCGATTGAGCTATGGGGTCGATCAAGGCCATCTGCAGACAACCGGTCGTCTGCGCACCATCACCACGGCTGCAATCGTGATCAATATCCTGCTGTTTATCTGGATCAGTGTCATCGTTGCCTACCGCTCCACCATGCCAATTGGCAAAATGCTTGAACTGATCGAAGCTGATGCATCCTATTTCAAGTTCGACACGCATGGCCTCAAGGACGATGAGGTCATTCCTTATTATGTTTCCAATGTCCGCCGCATGCGCGAGATGTTCCATTCCGGGGCGGAGAGTGTGCGGGATTTGTTCCTGGAACGCCTGGTAGCCGGTGAAGTCAAGGGGCAGACCACCGATATCCAGAGCATTCTCGATCTTTATGACATCCGCATCAACTGGCAGAAATTCATGCTGGTCCTTCTGGTGCCCCAGGATGCGGAAAGCCAGCCCAAGGACGCTATCCAGCGGGACAAACAACGCCAGGAATTGCTGGACGCCCTGCTGGCGGGCAAGTGCGCCTCCATGAGCTGCATGATCATCGATGCCCTTTCACAATCGACGTACTTGATCCTGCTTTCTGATTTTGATGCCCAGACTGACCTGGCTTCCGCCGCACCCGCCTTGATCGAAGAGGCTCTGGCCACCTGGCCCGGGCACGACCGCTTTACATTTACGCCCTTCTACAGCCAGCAGACTCATTCGCTCGCGAATGTTGGGGAGGCCTACAGTTCAGTCCTGACACACTACCAGGTTCACATGGACCAGCACGATGAACAAGAGACCGGCCGCTTGCTCAATCGTGAAATTGTGACCAGCGCAATCGAGCTTGTCACCCAGGAGTACATGGATCCTTCGCTGAACGTGGACCGGATTGCCCATGAACTCCATGTCACCCAATCCTATTTGTCGCGCAGCTTTAAAAAATCACAGGGAACGGGGCTTTTGGATTTTCTCCATAGCTATCGCATCGCGATGGCCAAGAATCTCTTGCTCCGGGAAGAGCCGGTTCTGGTCAAGGAAATTGCCGAACGCTGCGGCTATATCAATGATGCGGCTTTCATCCGGGTATTCAAGAAGCAGGAAGGGATGACACCAGGGCAATTCCGGGAAAAGCACTTGTTGGGACTGCCACCAGCCAATGATCCAGCTAATCAATAAATATCAATCATCTGCGTGCTTGTTGTTGCGCCAAATGGTCAGAATCAATCAAAACTGCCAATGTTTCGCGTGAAAACCATCGCTGATATGTTGAATCTGTGATCTTTCGACCCTGCATAATCTCAATATTTACGCGAAGCCGATTCGATTTTAAGCTTCCAATCAAACGGCACCCGGTGAACGGCCTCCGGAAGGCCACCGCTTGCCAAAGGAAAATGGGAGGAAAATTGAATGAAGAAACTCAAAAGGGTTCTCACACTGGGCATCGTCCTGGCTCTCGTCCTGGGTCTCCTGGCTGCTTGCGGCCAAGCCCCGGCCGCCACACAGGCCGCTGCCACCACCGCTGCCCAGAGCAGTGAAAATGCTGCAGCTGCCACAGGCATCACTCGGAACGAGAAAGGCTATCCGGATTTCGGTGGCAGAACGTTCACGATCTGGCAGCGCAACTTCCGCACCGATGTTGCAGAAAGTTATTCCGAATTTGCCAATATCAAGGAACTTGAAAAGCTGTTCAACATGAAAATCGAGTTCGTGCATCCGCCGATGGGCCAGGAAGCCGAGAACTTCTCGATGATGATCGCTTCCAAGACCCTGCCGGACATGATTTTCAGCAGCGGTATCGACGAATACTATGCCGGTGGTCTGGGCGTTGCATACGACGATGGCATCCTCTATGACTACACCCAGTATGTCAATGAAAAAGACACCCCCAACTTCCTCAAGGTCATTGAAAGTGCCGATTACCTCAAGAAGATCGCGTCAGACGACCAGGGCCGCATTGTCCGCCTGGGCGCCAAGATCCAGGGCAGCGAAGCCGCTGATTTCCAGTTCAATGGCCTGCTCCTGCGCAAAGACATGCTTGAGAAAACCGGCAAGGCCGTTCCTTCCACCATTGCTGAATGGACCGATGTGCTCGCTGCCATGAAAGCCAACGGTGTCGAATACCCGCTCGGCGTTTCCAGCGGCAATAACCTGCAGCCCTTCGCCATGGCTTACGGCATTGACTCCAAGTCATTCAACATCCAGGATGGCAAGCTGGTCTTTGGCCCGTACACACCTGAATTCAAAGAATACCTGACTGTGATGAATGACTGGTTCAGCAAGGGCTATATCAATCCTGACTACATGAACACCGATGATCCTTCTGCTGTTGCCATGCTGAGTGGTGACCGCGTCGGCGCAACCAATATGCATCTCTGGTTCTATAAAGCGGTCTATTTCCCGACCACTGAAAAGGAAAATCCCACCAAAGGTCTGGTCCCGGCTCAGATGCCTGTCCTGAACAGCGGCGATCCGCTGCCGAACTTCCGTTACACCAGCCGCAATGTTGATGACTATAAGTACATTACGGCCGATGCCAAGGATCCCCTGGCCTGTGTCTACCTGCTCGATGCCCTGTACCTGCCGGAAATCGACCGTATGATGGGTCTGGGCATGGAAGGTACTGGCTGGGAAGAAAAGGACGGCAAGACCGTCACCCTGCCCCTGCCGGAAAATCCAGACAAGGAAACCTTGCTCAAGACCTACATGACCCAGTGGCATACCACTGAAGATACTGACGCTGAAGTCATCCTGACCCAGAAATACTGTGATGCGGCAATCCCGGATGCCCTCAAGCTCTGGTCAAAATGTGGCACAGATGGTTTCTTCAATGAAAAGTACATCTACCTGAATCCGGAAGAAGCCAAAGTCAAGAGCACCTACGGCGCCGACATCACCACCTATGTGGCTGAAATGACGATGAAGTTCATCACCGGTTCCGAATCTCTGGACAATTACGATGCCTACCTGGCCAACCTCAAGAAGATTGGCGTAGAAGACTATATCGCGGCCTACCAGACCGCCTATGACCGTTATTCCCAACGCTAATCTGAACGCTCAGTAAGACTGATCCCGACAGCCGGACAGATTCTGTCCGGCTGTCGGCCGGTTGATACATTCCTCTTGAGGAGGACCCCCATGTCAAATCCATTCACTTCCCAGCCAGGCCAGCTTACGCTGGCAGCGCCGCGTAAAAAGCCGGGCAAATGGGCGCGTGACTTCAAAAAGAACCGTCTGCTCTATTTCATGATCATCCCGGTTGTCCTGTACTATATCCTGTTCCATTATCTGCCCATTTACGGGATCACCATCGCCTTCCAGGATTTCAAGCCCCGCCTAGGCTTTTTCAACAGCCCATGGGTAGGTTTCGAAAATTTCCTGCAATTTTTTAATAGCATCTTTTTTGGCCGCCTGCTGCGCAATACAATGCTGCTGAGCTTCTATGGCCTGCTGTTCGGATTTCCGGTGCCGATCATTTTTGCCATCCTGCTCAATGAGGTCCGTAGTCTCAAGTTCAAAAAGACGATCCAGACCATTACCTATCTGCCGCAATTCATTTCGACGGTCATCATTGCCAGTTTGATTGTCCTGTTTACCAACTCGGATGGCTTTGTTACCGCCATCGTTGGTTCCATCACGGGCAATCCGGCCAGCCTGATCAGCAATCCAGACAGTTTCCGGGCCATCTATACGATCTCGGGCATCTGGCAAGGCTTCGGCTGGGGGTCCATTGTTTACCTGGCTTCCATTTCAGGAATCAGCGCGGAACTTTATGAGGCCGCAACCATCGATGGAGCCAACAAATTCCAGCGCATCCTCCATGTCACGATCCCGGGCATGCTGCCGACCATCGTGATCATGTTCATCATGGCTATTGGTGGTTTCATGAGTGTCGGCTGGGAGAAGGCATTCCTCCTCCAGGTCCCCGAAACGTATGAAACTTCGGATATTATTTCGACCTATGTCTACCGCAAAGGCTTCATAGACATGGACTATAGTTTCTCGGCTTCGGTTGACTTGTTCAACTCGGTCATTAACGTCATCTTGCTGACTCTTGCCAATTTCCTGAGTCGCAAATACTCAGAAACCAGTCTGTGGTAGGAGGGCATATGAGTATCATCAAAATTTCCAGAGGCGAGCGGATCTTTGGCTGGGCCAATATCGGGATCATGCTGGCACTGCTTGTTTTCACGCTCTATCCGATGTTGTATGTTCTCTTTGCGTCCTTCAGTGATCCGCAGAAATTTGCAGCGTACCATGGTTTGCTGTACAAACCGGTTGGATTTACCCTGGACGCCTATAAGAATGTCTTCAAAATGCAAAACATCCAGACCGGTTTCCGCAATACGCTGTTTTATGTTGTCGCCGGCACCACGATCAATATGGTATTGACCATCCTGGGTGCTTATGCCACCTCCCGCAAGGATTTCCTGCTCAGAAGGCCCCTGATGATTTTCATGCTGGTCACCATGTTTTTCGGTGGCGGCATGATCCCGACCTTCCTGATCGTCCAGAAGCTGGGCCTGACCAATACGGTCTGGGGTGTCCTGATTCCAGGCTGCATCAGCACCTACAACCTGATCATCCTGCGCACCGGTTTCGAAGCGATCCCGGTGAGCCTGTTCGAAGCCGCCGACATTGACGGGGCCAACCAGTTCTCGATGCTGATCCACATTGTGCTGCCTCTGTCCACCGCGAGCCTGGCGACGATCGGCCTCTTCTATGCGGTTGGCCGCTGGGGCGACTGGTACAGTGCCCTGGTCTACCTGCAGCAACGCAGAGACCTCTATCCGCTGCAGATGTTCCTGCGCGAGATGCTGATCAAAGGCGACATGACTGATCCGGCGATCGTCGCCGCCCTGGGCAAGCAAGGATCGCAGCAGTATTTGCTCAACCAGATCATCAAATATGCCGCCATCGTGGTCACCACGATTCCGATCCTGATCATTTACCCTTCGCTCCAGAAATATTTCGTCAAGGGTGTCATGGTCGGCGCCGTCAAGGAATAAGAAAGACAAAAGATGAATCAGCTCATCGATGTCCAGCCCTATGGAATCTCCCCTGGCGACAATCGCCTCAACAGCTACCATTTGCGCCGTCTCCTGGATTCATTGCGCGGCCAGGAGGGTGTCGTGCTGCAGTTTGGTCCTGGCGACTATCACTTCTACCCGGATTTCGCCAGGGAAGAGACCCTCTACATTTCCAATCATGATGAAGACAGCCCGAAACGCCTGATTTTCGATCTGCACGGCTTTCGCAACCTGACGCTCGAAGGTGGGGGGGCCCGATTCATTTTCCATCCACAGTGCCTGCCGTTCTACCTCGATCACACGCAAGGACTGGTGCTGCGCGATTTCTCACTGGACTATACCCGCACCAGCTTCAGCCAGGGCACCATCCTTTCGATTGAACCCAAGCGCATGCGCCTGGCCATCGATCCGGTTGCCTATCCCCATTTTGTCAAAAACGGCCAGATTTTCTTCACGGATGAACATTTCTGCAACCCTCTCAACAATTTCCTTGAATTCGATGCGGTTCGTCTGGCGCCGGTATCCGGGATTCATGACCTGAATCTCGATCCGGCCTTCAGCCCATACCATCTGGTTGCCGAGGCTGAGACCGATGGTGTGGTCGCTCTGACGCTGGTCAACGACACCTGCTTTCCCGCCGTGAGCCGGACTGGCAATATCGTCGTTCTGCGCCATAATCCGCGTAACAATCCCGGCTTCTATCTGACCTTTGCCCGTGATTTCACCCTGGAGGATGTCACCGTCCATACGGCGGCTGGCATCGCTTTCATGGCGGAACATAGCGGGGACATCACCTTGCGCCGTTTCGCACTGCGCTTGCCGCCAGGCAAAGGACGGGTGGTCACTGCGGAGGCCGATGCGACCCACTTTGTCTGCTGTTTCGGGACAATCGAGCTGGACCAGTGCTTTTTTGAGAACCAGCTGGATGACCCGTCCAATATCCATGGGATCTATGTCCGTGTCGCCCATGTTCTGGCGCCGGACCAGATCATCGTCGAACTCGTGCATCCCCAGCATAAAGGGGTCCCGATGTTTGCCACCGGTGACCGGCTGAGCCTGGTCGACAGCAAATCCTTGCAAGCCTTGCATGAGGTTTTAGTCCGGGACTGCGAATTTCTCAATGGCGACCTGCAAGTGGTTACGCTGGCTGCGCCGCTGGCGGCAGATCTCCTGGCCTCGGTTGTGGGACAAGCAGCGGAAAACCTGTCGTATTCCCCGGATGTCCACATCCATGACTGCATGTTCCAGAACAACCGGGCCAGGGGCCTGCTTTTGACCAGTGCCGGCAAGGTTGTGATCGAACGCAACCATTTCCGGGTGCCCGGCGCGGCCATTCTCCTGGAAGGCGATGCGTCGTCCTGGTATGAGAGTGGGGCCACGAAAGACATCCAGATCCTGGACAATACGTTTACCGATTGTGGTGATGTCCCGGTCTGGGGCAAGGCGGTCATCCAGGCGACCCCCAGTGTGGCCAGAGATTTGCCGCCCCAGCCCTACCATCAGAAGCTCACGGTCAAGGGCAATACCTTTACCCGATGCAGCCAAATCTTCCACCTGGAACATGTGGGCACTTTCATCGAACAGAACAATGCTATTCTTTAACGGATTCAAAACAAGAACTGGTACCAGGCGAGGATCTGATGCCTGCGGCCTGGCCAGAGAATAGAGGTATGCTTTGGAAACGATTCGTTTAGGTGTCATCGGCCTTGGAGGACGAGGCCAGGGCTTGCTGGACCTTGCCATCCTGCCCCGTGAGGAAGTCGAAATCACCGCTGTTTGTGATTATTATGCGGACCGGGTCGAAGAGACTGCAGTCAAAGTTGCCGCGGCCAAAAACGGACAAAGACCCCAACTCTTCACCGATGCAACCACCTGCCTGAACAGTGGCCATATGGACGCTGTCCTGATCAGCACGTCCTGGGAGACCCATATTTCGCTTGCCTGCCAGGCGATGGAGCTGGGGATCGCAGTCGCTCTGGAAGTGGGCGGAGCCTATTGTGAGCATGACCTGTGGATCCTGGTCGACACCTATGAAAAGACCCGGACGCCCTTCATGCTGATGGAAAACTGCTGCTATGGCCGCGATGAGCTGATGGTGCTCAATATGGTCAAGCAGGGCCTGTTCGGCGAAATTGTCCATTGCGAGGGTGGCTATCGCCATGACCTGCGCGAGGAAATTGCTTCCGGTGTCCAGAACCGCCATTATCGCCTGGACAATTACCTGCGCCGCAATTGTGAGAATTATCCCACCCATGAGATCGGCCCGATCGCCCGTATCCTCGACCTCAACCATGGCAACCGCATGCTGACCTTGACCTCCGTGGCCTCCAAGGCAGCTGGCCTGGCGGAATACCTGAATATCCATGGCGAGAAATATCCGGAACTCAAGGGCCTCAGATTCCGCCAGGGTGACGTGGTAACCACCACCATCACGTGTGCCCAGGGTGAGACGATCCGCATCACGCTGGACACGACCTTGCCGCGCTATTATTCCCGGGGATTCTCCGTCTCCGGTACAAAGGGCATGTATCTCGAGGACAACCAGTCGATTTTCCTCGACAATGACCCGGAACACCAGAAAGCCCATTTTGACTGGAAATCCCAGTGGGGCAATGCCGAAAACTACCGCGCTGAGCATGAACACCCGATCTGGCAGGAATTCTTGCAAAATGAAATCCGGGGGGGCCATGGCGGCATGGACTGGCTGGTTTTCGATGCCTTCTTCGATTGTCTGAAAACCGGCAAACCGATGCCGATCGATGTCTATGATGCAGCCTCCTGGATGGTCATTACTGAACTGTCCGAGCGGTCTGTGGCGCTCGGCGGGCAGCCCGTCGCTTTCCCCGATTTTACGAAAGGACAATGGATCAAGGGATGAATCAAATGGCTGACCTGGCTCATGTCTTGCGCTATGAGAAACCCGCAGCGGACTGGAATGAGGCTTTGCCTTTGGGCAATGGGCGGATTGGCGCCATGGTCTTTGACCGGATTGATCATGAGCGTATCGCTCTCAATGAGGACACCCTCTGGTCAGGGTATCCGGATTCTTCCCACGAAATACCCGCCTATCGGGAACATGTGCCCGTTTACGGCGAAGTCTCGGGCCAGGCCCGGGCGGCGTGCTACCGCAAGGCCCGCGACCTGGCGCTCGAGGGTGATGTGGCAGCCGCAGAGCAGATCCTGCAGGCAGGCTTTCTTGGGCCCTATTCCCAGTCCTATCTGCCGCTGGGCGACCTTTGGATTGACTTGGCTGGCGGTGAAGAAGCGGAGCTGACGCAGTACGAACGGCGGCTGGACCTGCGCCTGGCGACCGATCGCCTGGATTATGAGCAGGCTGCGGCCGGCCAGGCACAACGATACAGCCGCGAGAGCTTTGTCTCAGCGCCCGACCAACTTTTAGTCTTGCGCTGGCAGGCCCGGGACTTGGAGCTGCCACCCTTGTCTGTGACGCTGCAAAGCCCATTGAAGAGCTCGGCCTGTGTCCAGGCCGCAGATCAAATGCAGGCCCGTCTCTGCCTGTCTGGCGAGGCCCCCGGCTTTGCCGCGCCGGTGTATGTCGAAATGGACCAGCCAGTCCGCTATGGGACAGAAGCCGCACAGAAGGGGATGCGCTTTGTCGTGCTGCTGGACGTGATCGTTCTGGGGGAACAGGCTGCCATTCTACAGAAAGGCCAGGGCCTTTCGATTCGTGGCGCCCGGAGCGTGGAGTTTCGCCTGGCGACCCGGACCTCATTTAATGGTTCGGCCCGCCATCCCTATCTGGATGGTCTGGATGAGCTGGCTCTGGCAGAGCAGGACTTGGCACAAGCGCAGGCTTATAGCTATGAGGCACTTCTGGCCCGCCACCAGGCGGACCATGCTGCGCTGTACCAGCGTGTCCAGGTCGACTTGCACAGCCAGATCGAAGCGGCGCGGGCCGAAAAGCTCAGCCAGCTCGACACGCTGGGGCGCCTCAACCGCCTGGCCGGGGATCCCGGTTGTGACGATGAGGCCCTGTATGCCCTGCTTTTCCACTATAGCCGCTACCTGATAATCGCCGCCTCCCGCCCCGGGACACAGGCGATGAATCTGCAGGGCATCTGGAATGAGCATCTCCAGGCGCCCTGGAGCAGCAACTATACCATCAATATCAATACGGAAATGAATTACTGGGGCGCCGGCCTGCTCAGCCTGAGCGACTGCCTGCCGCCGCTGCTCACGCTGCTGGAGGCCTGCCGGCCCAAAGCCGAACAGGCTGCCCGGGCCTATTATGATGCGCCGGGCATGGTGGTCCATCACAATACCGATATCTGGGGCCACAGTGACCCGGTCGGCTGCCTGAGCCAGCACAGCGTGGTCTGGGGCTACTGGCCGCTGGGCTCGGCCTGGCTGTGCGAGACACTGTATGAGCAAACCCAGTATGCTCCGGACCCGGTTCTGCTCAGCGAACGGATTTTGCCCTTGATGGCAGAAAGTGCCCGCTTCCTGGCCGCAATGCTGGTGGAAGATACGGAAGGCCAGCTGGTCTTTGCCGCGATGACCTCGCCGGAGAACGAATTCATGACCCCGGAGGGACAGCGCACCGGCATCGGTTGCTGGGCTGCCCTGAGCCAGGAGCTGATGGAGCTCTTGTTCACGCATGTTCTGGCAGTGATCGATGCGGTCGAAGCAGCCGGTCAAGAAAGCCCCTATCGCCAGGATCCATTGCGCGAGCAGTTGAGGGCTGCCTTGCCCCGGTTGCGTCGTCCGGTGGTGATCCACAACCCTGCGGATCCACTGGATGGCACTCTGGCCGAATGGGACCAGTGGGTGCAGGAGATCGAGGTTGAACACCGCCACACCTCCCATTTGCTGGGCCTCTACCCGGGCAGTCTGTACAGCGTGGAAGAGACTCCAGAGCTGGCAGCAGCCTGCCGGCAGTCTTTGATCCGCCGTGGCGATGATGGCACCGGCTGGGCCCTGGGCTGGAAAGTGAACCTGTGGGCCAGCCTGCGCGAGGGTGACCGCGCCAGAAAACTCCTGCGCAATCAGCTGCGCCCGGTCAACCCCCAGTCCCAGAAAGAGAATTACCAGCATGGCGGCAGTTATCCGAATCTGCTCGATGCGCATCCACCCTTCCAGATCGATGGCAATTTTGCCTCAGGCATTGGCCTGGCCCGGTTATTCGTCCAGACCCGGGGCAACCAGGTCTTCCTGCTGCCGGCTCTGCCCCGGGACTGGTCGACCTGCGCCATTTCCGGCCTGACACTCCCCGGTGGCGCGACCCTGGCGATCGAGGTCGCACAAGGCGAACTGCTCACCTGCCGGATCGAGAATCCGACCCAAAGCGCTGTGGTGTACCAGATTCATCACCAGGACCGGTGTCAGCTTCTGGTTCTCGCTTCCGGGCAAGTGCGCTCCCTTTCCGCCGCCGACTTTATTTGACAAGCTCCAGCTGATAGGAGGTTTTTCCATGTCTTTCGATGACCGAAAACTCAGTGATCCCCGCTATTTTGCTGACCGGTGCCTGCCGGCCAATCAGCCTCTTGATTTCGAATTCAGTTTCCGGGGGAATTAAGTAATGAATCAGATCGAATACGCGGCCAGGATTGTCCCTTCGGCACGCCAGCTGGCCTGGCAGGAACTGGAATTCTATTCGTTCATCCATTTTGGCATCAATACCTTCACAGACCGGGAATGGGGAACGGGGGCTGAAGACCCGGCTCTGTTCAATCCAACGGGGCTGGATGCCGACCAATGGGTCAGCGCCTGCAAATCGGCTGGCATGAAAGCGCTGATCCTGACCTGCAAGCATCACGATGGCTTTTGCCTCTGGCCAAGCCAGCACACCACCTACTCGGTCCAGAGCAGCCCCTGGCGAGCGGGCAGGGGAGACCTGGTCCGCGAGGTCGCCCAGGCCTGCCAGCGGGGCGGCCTCAAATTCGGGGTCTATCTCTCGCCCTGGGACCGGCATGAGCCCTGTTATGGCACCGATACCTACAACTCCTTTTTCCGGGACCAGCTGCGGGAGCTCCTGACCCAGTATGGCGAGCTGTTTTGCGTCTGGTTCGATGGTGCCTGCGGCGAAGGCCCCAATGGCAAACGCCAGGTCTATGACTGGGAGAGCTATTACAGCCTGGTCCGTGAGCTGCAGCCCCAGGCTGTGATCTCGATCTGTGGACCGGATGTCCGCTGGTGTGGCAATGAAGCCGGCCACTGCAGGCCCTCGGAGTGGAGTGTCGTGCCGCAGAAGCTGCGCGACCGGGACCTGATCATGGCCAAATCCCAGCAGGTCGATGATGGTACCTTTTTCCAGCACTACAATCCGGAGGACGATGACCTGGGCAGCCGCGCCAAGCTCAGCGGGGAAACCGACTTGGTCTGGTACCCTGCCGAGGTGGACACCTCGATCCGGCCCGGCTGGTTCTACCATGCCGACCAGGACTCGCAGGTCAAAACCCTGGAGACCTTGCTCGATATCTATGAACAATCGGTCGGCGGCAATGCCTGCCTGCTCTTGAATCTGCCACCCGACCGGCGGGGCCTGGTCCATGAAGCAGACTGTGCCCGCCTGGCTGAATTGGGCCAGGTGATTCGCCAGACCTATGCGGTCAATCTGGCGGCGGCTGCCCAGGCGACCGCCTCGCACCAGGAAAACCTCCAGGGCTGCGAGCATCTGTTCACCGCTGGCGCCACAACCTTCTGGCAGGCCCGGGCCGGCGAGACCACTGCCGAGATCACTGTGGACCTGGGCGCGGTCCTGGCCTTTGACCGGATCGTTCTCAAGGAAAATATCCGCCTCGGCCAGCGAATCGAGCAATTCACGCTGGCCGGAGAGATCGATGGCCACTGGCAGGATCTCTACCAGGGGACTGTCGTCGGCTACCAGCGCATCTGCCGCCTGCCACAAACCCGCGTCCGCTACCTGAAACTGTCCATCCAGCAGGCACGTCTCAATCCAACCTTGTCATTTTTCGGTGTTTACCAGACACCAGGAGGGCAGACGTATGACAACCTTTAAAATTGACGCTGGCCGTTTCACTCTGGATGGCCAGGAGATCCGCATCCTCTCGGGCAGCATCCACTATTTCCGGGTTGTGCCCGCCTATTGGCGCGACCGGCTGGAAAAGCTGAAAGCCTGTGGCCTGAATACCGTGGAGACCTATGTCCCCTGGAATCTGCATGAACCCCGGCCCGGGGAATACAATTTTTCAGGACTGGCTGACCTGGTTGGCTTTATCCGGCTGGCCCAGGAGCTCGGCCTGCATGTCATCGTGCGGCCATCGCCCTATATTTGTGCCGAATGGGAATTTGGCGGTTTGCCCGCCTGGCTGCTCGCCGACCGCAACATGCGTCTGCGTTGCGCGTATCGGCCCTATCTTCTTGCCATCGAGCGCTATTACGATGTCCTGATTGCCAAGCTCAAACCCCTGCAATACACCGAGGGGGGGCCGATCCTGGCCATGCAGATTGAAAATGAATACGGTAGCTTTGGCAATGACAAAGCCTACCTGGAGTTTTTGCGCCAGGCTTTGCTGAGCCGGGGCGTGACGGTTCCGCTCTTCACCTCGGATGGCCCGCTGGACCTGATGCTGCAGGGCGGCACCCTGCCGGACATTTTCAAGACGGTCAATTTTGGCTCGCGGCCGCAGGAGGCTTTTGCCAAGCTGGCGGAATACCAGCCGGATGGCCCCGCCCTGTGTGCCGAATTCTGGAATGGCTGGTTTGACCATTGGGGTGAACAGCATCACACGCGCGAACCAGAAGACATGGTGGCGGCTTTCGACCAGATGCTCGCGGCCGGCGCGTCGGTCAACTTCTATATGTTCCACGGCGGGACGAATTTCGGATTCATGAACGGGGCCAATCATGCCGACCCCCACCTCAATGATGCCAACCTTTCGGTTCTCTACCAGCCCACCATCACCAGCTATGACTATGACTGCCTCTTGAGCGAGGATGGCGAACCGACGGAAAAATATCGCCTCGTCCAGGCTGCCATCCGCCGCTATGGCCCCATCCCGGAGGTCGGATTTTCAACACCGATCCGCAAAATGGCCTATGGCGAAATCGCCCTCAGCGAGCAGGCCGGCTTGTTTGAAAATTTGCCGGCCCTGGCTCAACCGATCCATTCCGCTTACGAAATGAGCATGGAGGAAGTGGGCCAGAATTACGGATTCATCTTGTACCGGACAAAGGTTGCTGGCCCGCGCCTTCAGAGCAAGCTTGAATTCATGGCCATGCATGACCGGGCCCAGGTCTATGTCAATGGCATCTGCCAGGGCACAGTCTACCGCAACAACCCGGACCAGAGGCTGGTGCTGGACTTTGACCAGCCGGTCAATCAGCTGGACATCCTGGTCGAGAACATGGGCCGGATCAATTTCGGACCTTACCTGAAGGACTATAAGGGCCTGATCGAGCCACTCAAACTGGATTACCAGTTCCAGTCTGACTGGGAGATCTACCCGCTGCCGCTGGAAAGCTTGGCCGACCTGAATTTTACCGTGCACGCTCCTGATTTGAACGATCCTGCTGCAATCCCGGCAGAACAGCCATCGGCAACAGCGCCTGGCCTGGCTGAACGACCCGTCTTCTACCGGGGCCGCTTCGATGCCGCCAGCAAGGGTGACACCTTCCTCGACCTGGCCGGCTGGACCAAGGGAGTAGCCTATATCAATGGGTTCAACCTGGGTCGATACTGGAATATCGGACCGCAGAAAACCCTATATATCCCAGCTCCGCTCCTGAAAGAAGAAGACAATGAAATCGTGATTTTTGAACTGCATGCCTGCAGCAGGCCGGTTATCACCCTGATCGATCACCCGGATCTGGGCTGAACTGCTGCAACTGGCAGAACGTTTTCCGGAGGAATCTGAACCGTGCTGAATCTATTGCCTGCCCCCAAGGAACTGGTCCTCCAAGATCAGGCGTTCCTCGTGTCATCTGGCACCACGATTGTTCTGCTGGCTGGCTGCCAGGATGAAGACTATGCAGCCGCCAAGCTGTTGCAGGCCGAGATCTGGCGCACGCTGGGCCAAAAGCTGGCCATCAGCAAAGCCACTGACCCCAGAGCAGGCTCGATTTGCCTGGCCCGCAGTCTGGAATCACCCCGCGCGGGTGGCACGGAAAGCTACGCCCTTGAGATCCGCCAGACTGGGGTCCTGATCAGCGGGGCAGCTGCGGCCGGGCTCTTCTACGGGGTCCAGACCTTGCGCCAGCTGATCCGCCAGCAAGGCGCCACACTGCCGGGCCTGCTCCTGCGGGACTGGCCAGATTTTAAAAACCGGGGCTTCATGCTCGATACCACCCGCGGTCGGGTTCCGACCCTCGAGTCGCTCAAGGAACTGGCCGACCGTCTTTCGTTCTATAAGATCAACCAGCTGCAGCTGTATATCGAGCATAGCTTCGCTTTCGCAGTCTTGCCGGAAATCTGGGCCGGCAAGGATCCGTTGACGGCTGAGGAAATCCTGGAGCTCGACCTCTACTGCAAAAGCCGGCAGATCGAACTGGTGCCGGCGCTCGCCACGTTTGGCCATTTCTATGAAATCCTGCGGACTGAGACCTTCCAGCACCTGTGTGAGCTGGAGGGCCAGGCGACAAGACCTTTTTCCTGGATGGACCGCATGTCGCACCACACCCTGGATGTGATCCACCCTGGCAGTCTGGCACTCGTCAAGAGCATGCTCGATGAATTCATCCCCCTGTTCAGTTCAAAGCGCTTCAACCTTTGCGGCGACGAAACCTTCGACCTGGGCCGGGGCAAGAACCGCCACCTGGCCGCCGTCAAAGGGGTGGGGCGCCTCTATGTCGATTTTCTCAACCAAATCATTGCCCTGGTCGAAGGGCATGGCAAAGAAGCGATGGTCTGGAGTGATGTCATTGTCAACCACCCGGACCTGATCCAGGAGATTTCCGGCCGGGTGACTTTTTTGAACTGGAATTACGAGGCCGTGGTCTGTGAAGACGAGACCCGGATCATTGCCCAGTCCGGCCGGCAGCAATACCTGTGCCCGGGATGCAACAGCTGGGACCGGCTGAGCAGTGATATGGACAAAGCCTTTGCCAATGTCAGGCAGATGGTTGCACATGCGGTGAAGCATGGCGCGCAGGGGATTTTGAATACGGACTGGGGCGATTACGGACATGTCAATTTCCCTGCGGCATCTGTACCGGCACTGGCCTATGGCGCCGCTTTATCCTGGACGACAGGCGATCCGCGCGACGACAGACAGATCGACGAAACGCTCGCCGTTCTCGAATTTGGGCGGGAAAACCAGAGCCTGGTGGCTCTGCTGCGTGAGCTGTCCCGCCAGGAAATGGATCCCTGGCGACAGCTGGTCTGGCTCAGGGAAAAAGACCTTTCCGACCATCCACGGCTGCCCGAGCTGGTCGAGAGTCTGGCCCAGCTCGATGACCAAAAGATCCTGTCCGCCAGCGAGGTTGCCCTCGGGCTGGCAGACAGGATCGCGGATAGCTCAGCCGGTTCGCTGAGTGACTGTGCCAGACAGGATCTGGCGGAAATTCGCGCGGCTGCCCAGGGAATTGCCCTGTTCAACACCGCTCTGGTCTCGGTCAAGCGGCTTCACGATAACACCGGGCGATTGGATCAGGCAGACTTGCCAGCGGGGGACCAGCTGGCCTATGAGCTTGATGCCTGGATGGCTGTGTACCGCCGCCTTTGGCGCAACCGCAGCAAGGAAAGTGAATTGTTCCGGATCCAGGCGATGATCGACTGGATCAACCGTCAGCTGCGGCGCGCATCGCTGCTGGTTTAAATCCCGGCAACGACGGCCTGATAGGCCGCCCATTTGTTTTCCATGTCTGCGACCAGCTTGAACTGGGTGCGGGCCCGGACCAGGTTATGTTCCGGATACTTGGTCTTGAAATAGAGGTCATTTTGCAGATAGTCGGTCAGGAAGCGGATGCCGCATTCCAGGGTCATCAGCTTGGCGCCCCAGGGAGCCAGTTCCTTTTCCACCGGGGTGAGGATGCTGCTGGCCGTTTCAAAATAGCCCCGGGTGTAGGCCGCCGCCTTGTCCAGGTCAAACCAGACGCGGGTCAGGTCCTTTTCGTCTTCATCGGCTGAAGAGGCGCCAAAGCGGATGGCATCACCATAATCATACAGGCTGAGACCCGGCATGACGGTATCGAGATCGATGACACAGACGCCCGCGCCGGTATCAAGATCGAGCATGACATTGTTCAGCTTGGTGTCATTGTGTGTGACACGCAGTGGCACCGTACCCTGGGCCAGGGCATCGAGCAGCTTGCCAGTCTCGTGCTCGCGCTGGAACACGAAGGCCAGCTCTTCGGGGACAGTGCTGACTCGCCCGGCCACATCCTGCTGGACGGCGATTTTCAAATCATTCAGTCTTTTCGGAGTGTTGTGGAAATTCGCGATGGTTTCATGCAGCTCATGCGCCGGGAATGCCTGAAGCCGCAACTGGAACTGGCCAAAGGCTTTAGCCGCGCTGATGAAGGGCTCAATACTGTCGGCTTTCTGCAGACTGACCGCATTTTCGATGAAAAGGTAGGCCCGCCAGATGCCTTGCTGGTCGTCTTGCAGCCAGTTTTCACCCGCGCGGGTCTGGATCAGGGTCAATGACTCGCGGTCTGGATCGCCGCCGTTTTGTTCGATCACCCGGCGCAAAAAAGTCGTGACCTTGGCGATGTTTTCCATCAGGGCCCGGGGATTTTGAAAGACGCGTGTATTGATCCGCTGCAGGATATAGCGCCTGATCTGGCCGTCCGCCTGGGTAAACCGGACCTGGTAGGTATCATTGATATGACCATGGCCATGGGGCTCGACATCAAGGAAGTGCCCAACAAACTGGAATTGCTGGATTGCCTGTTCCAGCTGGGTCGGTGTTGAATTCATCTTCAGTGTACCTCGTTTGTATCTGTTTCTGGCCAGAGCCGCTGCGGGTATAGGCCTGCCGTTTTCATGTCTATGAAGGCCTGGACCACCGGCCCCTTGTCTTCAGGATAGGTGACGCCATGCCAGCTGTCCGGTGTGGTCAGGACTTTGATCTGGGAAAGCTTGCGTTCGATGTTTGAATTGACGACCGCATTCAGGTAGAACTCCGCCTTCAGCGGATTTTCTGTTAAAGCCGTGCGGCAGAACACCGCAAAATCGGCCGCCAGACTGGTCAGGAAAGCGGGTGCAAAGCCCCAGAAATTCATCGAGACCTTGGTGTCGGCAGCGAGCGGTTGCCAGGTGAGGCCTTCATCCGGGGTGTAGGCCAGCTGGCCATCGTGCGGCTCGATCCGGGTTCTCTCGACAATGCTGGCCAGGTTATCCTGCGCATCCAGCTCACAGACACCGCGCGAGACATGGCCGTGCAGAGAAACCGTATGCCCCAGCTGGTAGGCGATCATCACATCGTGGTGGGTCTGGCCGGCTGCAACAGCGCACAAGTGCCCATAGATCAGCCGGAAAGCCGTGGGACCATAGTAGTCATCAGCATTGATCACGGCAAAGGGGGCATCAATCAGATGCCGCGCCGCCAGAATCGCGTGGCCAGTGCCATAAGGCTTGACCCGGCCCTCTGGTGGGTCAATACCCTCGGGCAGATCATCTTGCCTCTGGAATGCATATTCAACTGAAATGAACGAGGCCAGGCGATCGCCGATGGCCTGTTTGAACGCATCTTCAAATTCATGCTTGATGATGAAAATGACGCGTGCAAAACCAGCCCGGATCGCATCATAGATCGAAAAATCTATGATCTTCTCGCCCTGGCTGGTAATGGACTCGATTTGCTTCAGCCCCCCGAAGCGGCTGCCCATTCCGGCTGCCATGATGACGAGGATCGGTTTTGCATGTTGCATGAAGACCTCCCTGGATTAGCACCTTCACCTTGCTTGCTTGAATCCAGTATAGACAGCGGTGCTTGGACGGTCTTTGCAAATTTCTTGCCGGGATTTGCAGAATTCATGGCGCATGGGTCTTTGCCCGGGAATTCTGCCCGAATTTCTGTGTGTAAATGGACCCTAGTACCAACAGATCAGTGGAGGGCGCGGGAGTACTCGGAAGGTGAAATCAGGTATTTGTTCTTGAACAACCGGGAGAAATAATGGACCGAGGAAAATCCCAATTCTGTCGCAATTTCAGTCAGGTTTTTCTGGCCATCGCGGATCAGGTCCTTGCTTTTTTCCAGCTTGACGGTTGTGATGTACTCGATCAGGGTCATGCCCTGGCGGCGCTTGAATAGGACAGACAGGTAGGCGGGACTGATGTGCACATTGGCCGCGAGGTCCGCTACTGTGATTTTCTGGTCCAGATGGGTCTGGACATAGGTGATGATACGGTTGATGATGTCATGCTCCACATTGACCCGCAAATGGTTTTCCAGGGTTTTGACCGGATTGACGGCCAGCCCCGACCGGATGAGCGTGATGATGAGTTCTTTTAAATAGCACAGGATCAGATCGTCCGAATAATGGGCAGGATGGTCCTTTTCGTCGAGGATGCGCTTGAGGATATCGGCCTGTTCGCGCGTGAGATGAAAAACCCGGTTGCTGATCTGGGCCTCATCTTGCATGACCATGCCAAAGGTGATTGTGACAAAGCTTGCGGCGACGCCTGTTTCGGAATATTGGGTGTGGAATTGCCCAGGGCGGTAAAACAGGGCATCGCCCTGACTGAGCTCAAAACGCTTGCCGTCGACTTCCGTTATGATCTTTGCCTTGTCGACATAGGTCAGCTCCCAAAAAGCATGCTTTTCACCACTGAACCTGAAACCGCGGTCCTTTTCCTGGTAAAACAGCGTGAAGACACTATGAATATTGAACTGGGGCAGCAGCTGGACAGGATAGCGCAGGGCCTCCTGAGCCAGGTCGGCAGGACTTTGCCGGATCAGGCGACTGGTTTTGGACCTGCCCCAGATCCGGACACGGCATTGACCCAGCAGGGCCTGGACACAGAAGCTGAGCGGTTTGGCCAGGATGATCTTGTGGTCGAGCAAAAAGGTTTTCAAATCACTGAAATCATTTTTGAACGCCAGGCTGAGAAATGCGATTCCGTCTACCCGCTCGAGCAACAGCTCGCCCTGGTCCAGGCGGTATAAAAAAGTCAAGTCCTCTCCAGCCTCCAGCTGCTCCAGCAAAACCCAACCTGATTCAGACCCTGGTGCCTGACCAGCGTTTTCCTGCAGCACCAGACCGTATGCGGAAAAACCTTGTCCATTTAATAGATTGATCATGCTGTAGCCCTCAACAGGATTATAACCCAATGACCGGCTGCAGTGGGAGCTGGCCCCATAAATGAACTGGCCTCACCTGAACGATGATGGCGTCTGCCCGGTCTGCTTTTTGAAGCAGGCGCTGAAATAGTATTGGTTGGCATAACCGACGCGCTCGCTGATGTCTTTGAGGGGGAGGTTGGTCGATTTGAGCAAGGCTTTGGCGGCTTCGATCCGCACAGTGGTCATGGCTTCGGAGACCGTCATCTGCAGCTCTTTCTTGAAGATTTCACTCAGGTAGGAGGGGCTCATATTGACATGCTCAGCGATCTGGGTCAGGTTGAGAGCGGCTTCGCCATAATGGGTTTCGATGTAATTCAATGCTTTCTGGCTGACTTGCTGATGCGATGAGGCCAGGGAGTCTTGCAGAATCTGGCAAGACATCATCAGGATCTGGCCTAGCCAGGCACAAACCTCAGCGGTCGTCGAGAAGGTCGCCAGATTGGCAAAGGTCCGGGCGATTTCGGTATCGACCGATTCGGCAGTGATGCCGGTTTTTTGAAAAAACTGCAGCAGCTTGGCAATGATCGAATAGACAAAAGCGAAAACACCACTGCGGTCCAATCCGGAATGGGCCAGCTCATTTTCCAGTTCACGGATAAAATCCTCAATCCCGGAAATGTTTTTGTTAAACAAGAGGCTGAGCATCTTTTCTTCGGCAAAATCGGTGAAAATCAGGGGGCTTCCAGTCCCTTGATGAAGATCACGAATGCTGTAGACATTGCGCTCCGGGAAGAAGAACCGGTAATCAGCAGCGGTTTTCGCATCGTTGAAGGAAAGCGGCAATTGCCAGAATGAGGGCACCTCATTGCCGATGCCGATCGCAAAGGCCAGGGGTGAATCCTGGTGGTTATTGAAAAAATCAGTCAACCGGTACAGGGCCAGCTGATAGAGTGACTGGGACAGGGCAAGGTCATGGCCCAGGAAAAAAACCACCTGGTTGGCAATCGTCACTTGGCGAAGGAGACGGCAATCGGCAAAGAGCTGATTGACGTCGGCGATCAGGTTGAGGAGCTGGACATGGTAATGCTGGATTCCGAATACACTCTGGCGTTGCTGGGCATTGAGGATGCGCACGATAAAACAGAGATACTGGGGACAGGCAATGGGGACATCCAGATATTCAGCGGTTGATGCCAGCGCGAATTCACCCTCTGCAGGCATGTAGTTTAGCAAATCGAGATAGAACTTCTGCTCCATGGCCTGGCGATTGCGCGTGAATTCCGCCAGCAGCAATCGTTCCTGATCGATTTTCTCCACGGCTTTGGCGATGACTTGGCTGAGGTAATCGAAATGGATCGGTTTTTCGACATAATCGAAGACCCCCACCCGGATGGCTTGCCGGGCATAGTCGAAATCATCATAGGCGCTGACCAGGATGATCTTGATGGCCGGATTGATCGCCAGGACGGACTTGGCCAATTCGAGACCGGTCATGCCGGGCATGCGGATATCGGAAATGATGAGATCTGGCGCGAGCTGGCCAAGCTGCTCGAGAAGCTCCGGAGCATTGGAAAATGTGCCGGCCAAGTCACAACCCAGTTTTGGCCAGTCGACATTGCTTTTTATGGCGTCAATGGCCATGGCATTGTCATCGACGATCAGGATTCGCTTGGGCTGGTTATCGTTCATGCAGATCACTCGATTTCTTTCAGGATTTGATCGAAGGTCAAGGTGACGGTCGTTCCCTGGCCGGGCTGGCTATCGATCATCAGCCGGGCCTCGCCCGAAGAATATGCGGCCAGACGTTTATTGACATTATTCAGGCCATAGAACTGGCTGGTCTGGATTGTTTTGCTGGCCAGGGTTTCCCGGATCCGGGCCAGTGTCTCAAGCTCAATCCCCCGGCCATTGTCTTGCACGGTGATGCGGATGCGCTCGTCTTCCAGCACAGCTGAAAGGGCGATTTCCAGCCGCTGTTTACCCGGTGGAGTGCCGTGCAGGATGCAATTTTCCAGGATTGGCTGCAAGGTGAATTTGGGGATCATGAACTGTTCAATGAACTCATCCTTGCTGATTGTCCAACTAAAGGCATCCTTGCGGCTGACTTTTTCCAGATCCAGGTATAATTCGGCAATTTCCAGCTCGTCTTCGATGGTGACCAGATCATCTCCTTTGCGCAGACTCAGGCGGTAGAACTGGCCAAGATTGACGAGCATCCGCTGGGCCTCAGGCAGATGACCGGAAGAATTGCAAAGACGGATCGACTCGAGAATATTGTACAGGAAATGCGGATTGATCTTGGCTTGCAGCAGCTGGTATTCCAGGCGCTCTTTCTGGACACTGATCGCCAGGAGCTTGCTGGCATTTTCGTGCTGCTGCCGGAACATGGTTTGGAACACAATGGCCAGCTGGTCGATTTCATCCATGGCCCGGGGATCGCGGTGGGTAAAGGGGGTCAGGTCCTGGACCAGCTGGTCTGGCGTTGTCGTCGACAGGCGGCTGATCGTGCCACTGAGCTGGCGGACCTTCTGGCTGAGATTTCTCGACAGGAAAATAACCATGGAAACTGTGAAAAAAACCGTCATCAGCAAGGTGACCAGGATCAGGCTGACCAAAATCCTGGACCGGCTGATGATATAGGACTGGGGGACCTCGGTGACGATCTGCCAGTCATTGGCGGCAATTTTCTGCGACAGGACCAATGTGCTGCCTGACATTTGCGGTCCGGCTCCGGCCTGGCGGATTAGCTCCAGCTCACTGGGCCGGAGCACTTGGCCAAGCCGGCTTTGCTCGGGATCAGCCACAATGCGGCCCTCCTGGTCGGCCAGATAACTGTGGATTCCAGAGCCCGCATTGGCCTGCTGCAGTTGCTGCCCGATTTCAGCTGCATCCAGATCAATGAAGAACAGATACTCCCAATCCGGACTGTTTGTCCGCCTGAGACCGCGGTACACTGAAATCAGGTCAGCGATATTGTTGCGCTGTTTGACGACAACGGATGCTGTCTGGTCCAATGACAGGTTCCAGGCGCTGGTATTGTTGCGCAGCTGGGCCAGATCGATCCCCCGTTCCGATAACTGGGCTGTGCTTTTGAACGTCAGACCTTCGCTGCTGGCAAGATAATCGGGATTCAGATAGACGACAATCTGGTAAAACTGATAGGCGTCACGCTGGATGGCCAGATAGCTTCGGATCTGGCTGACTCGATCGAGCTGGCTGACGATCGACTGGCCTTTGGCCTGGACCAGAGGGAAAAGATAGGCTGGCAAGATATCGGCTGCATTGGCACCTTGCAGGAACCGGTTGGAGATGGTGTTGCTCAACTGGATATTGGCATAGGTGATCGACTGGATGATGCTGTCGCGCGCGATCTTGTAGGAGAAGGAATAGGCCAGGCTACCAATCAGTAAAACCGGCAGGATGGAAGACAATAGAAAGCCCACCAGGATCTTTCGGCGGAAGGCACTGTTTCGCTGGTAGAAAAATCGGGTCAGACGGACGAATGGCATGCTTCCTCCCGGGCCAAGGCTTTGTTTGAATTGTACTAGTCCCTGTGGGCGCCAGACAACTCTTCCTGATAGATCAACCAAACAATTTATAAAAAGTGCCGGGATATTTGTATTTTTACATTAGGATAGATCCGGTATCCTGATGCCATGAACTCCACTTAAGCTTAAGGGAAAAACCACACATAGAAACGAAGGAGAGGTTATCCCCATGATCAAGTTCCGGAAACTCACCAGCCTGTTGCTTTGCATCAGCATGCTTCTGGCTCTTCTGGCCGGCTGTTCGGCTGCCTCAACCACAACCGCTGTCCCTGGCGCTGCCGAGACAACTGCGGCCAGCGCGGCGGCCAGTGAAACGACCGCTGCTGCCGGTGGCAAGCTGACCCTGATGACCATTGATACCACTTTTGGTGAAGCCTTTGACAAGTACATCGCAGACGCAGAAAAGGCGACCGGCATCGACATCGAAGTCATCGCCATGCCCAGCAACCCGGATGACCGCCAGGCCAAAGTCACAACCATCCTTTCATCGGGTGACGACAGCGTGGATATCCTGACCCTGAACGATGAAATGATCTCTGCTTTCAAGACAACCGGATTCCTCGAGCCCGTCCAGAACGATGTCCTGACCCCGGATGTTCTGAAATTTTTCCCGGAAACCTATATCAAAGACATGCTGATGGTGGGTGACCAGATCTATTCCGTCCCGATGTTCATGGAAATCCTCGCCATGTGGATCAATGAGCAGAAGGTCAAGGAGACCGGCCTGGCCGTACCGACCACCCAGGAAGAATTCCTGGCCTTCGTCAAGGCAGCCACCAAAGACGGCAATTTCGGTTATGGCGGCGCCTGGGAGAAGACCTATGTCTTCAACGAAATCGGTACCTTCGTC
Organism: uncultured Mageeibacillus sp.; assembly: GCA_964499985.1. GTDB lineage: Bacteria > Bacillota > Clostridia > Saccharofermentanales > UBA5734 > UBA5734. The sequence goes on along the minus strand of CAZCMX010000026.1, from coordinate 3,736 downwards.
AACTTGTTTGGCGGCGACTACTATGACTGGACCAATCCAAAGTCCAAGGCAGCTGTTCAGTTCCTCTATGACCTGGCCAAGGATGGTTACACGCCTAAAGCCCAGCTGGCTGACATCTATGATCCGATGATGCAGAAGTTCTTTGACGGCAAGTATGGCTCACTGATCATGTACACCGGAGCCATGCAGACCTTCCTCGATTCTGGCAAATATGGACCGGATGGCATCCACCTGATCCCGATGCCCAAATTCGAAACCAAGAGTGCCTATATGGCGACCTGGCAGTATGCTTTGAATGCTGCTTCCAAGAACAAGGACGCCGCCAAGAAATTCCTCCAGTATGCTGCATCGGCCGAAGGCTCGAAGGCTTACTTCGAAATGTCCAACCGCCTGCCGGCCCGCTCGGATGTTCTCAATGCCCCTGATTTCAAAGCGGAAGGTCTCGATGTGATCCGTGACTACCTGAACAATGCCACCCTGCGTGGCCGTCCGATGGTACCACAGTCCATGGAATTCATCAGCGCGATGGGCAGCTTGTTCCAGCAGTACATCTCGGATGAAATCACCCTCGACGACTTCTGCGCCAAAGCTCAGGCCGAAGTCGACCGCTACAAACCCTAAGCTTCATTTGCTTGAGTTGATTTGATTCATGCCGCAGGCAGGCTGTTCCCGGATGGCCTGCCTGCCAATCCACGCACGGGGTCATACGGTTATGAAAGCGAAAAACAAATTGCTCCTGGCCTGGCTGCTGGTTGTGCCAGTATTGCTCGTCAGGGGATTCACCACTCTTTACCCAGTTGCGATGACGTTTCGCAACAGTCTGTTTGATATCAGCCTGCTGCGCCCGGGGGGCCCCAGATTCGTCGGCCTGGACAATTTCTTCCGGATTTTCAGTGATCCCAAACTGCTGGTCTCGATTGAATTCACCACTCTGTTCACCATTGTCTCAATGCTCTTTCACATTGTATTTGGCATTGCCCTGGCGCTGCTGCTCAATGTCAATTTCCGGGGCAAGCGATTCCTGAGGACGATAGTCCTGATCCCCTGGGCCATGCCCATGGTCGTTGCCGGCCTGGCTGCCCGTTGGGCTTTCAATGACGAATACGGCCTGATCAATGATTTGATCCGGCGCTTCAATAGCAGTTTTCATTTTGACTGGCTGGTTTATGCCGACTCAGCCCGCCTGGCAGTTGTTGCAGTCGATTTGTGGAAGGACGTTCCCTTCTTTGCGATCCTGGTCCTGGCCAGCCTGCAGTTCATCCCCGGTGAGCTTTATGAAGCCGCCCGGATCGATGGCGCCAAGACGCTGCGGATTTTCTGGCATATCACGCTGCCGATGATCACCAAAACCGTCCTGACGATCAGCATCTTTTTCACCCTCTGGCGCCTGACCAGCTACGACGTCGTCTATTCGATGACCTCCGGTGGGCCGGCCGACTACACGACACTCCTGTCGTACCGGATCATGACGGAGGCCTTCACCAATCTCAACCTCGGCTATGCCTCGGCCATTGCTGTCTTCCTCTTCGCCGTCATGGTCGTCATCAGCAGCCTGAACCTGTTTGCGATCAAGAAACTGGATTAACCGGAGGTCAAAGCCATGTCATCCACCCTAAATCGAACCTTGGCCTTTCTTGTCCGGTGGGCATTGACCCTCATCGTAGCGTTTGTCATCCTGTTCCCGCTCTACTGGATTTTCATCTCCTCGATCACCCCGAAAAACCAGCTGTTTGCTTCGCCGATCAATTATTGGCCATCTGCTGCCACCCTGGAGAATTATTTCTACTTGTTCAATCGCCTCGACATCATGACCAAGATCAACAATACGCTGTTGATCACGGTTTTTGCCCTCGTGATTTCCACGGTGCTTTGCATGGCAGCGGCGTATGCATTCTCGCGCTTCAATAGCCGCGGCTTGACGATCGCCTTCAGTGCCCTGGTTTTCTCCGCCCTGATCCCTGGCATCGTCACAGCCCGCCCCCTGTACGACTTCATGCGCATGGTCGATCTGGTCGACACCTTCCCGGGCCTGATTGTGCTCTACACCAGTGCCTTGATCCCCTTCACCATGCTGATCCTCTACAATTTCATCCGGGAAGTCCCGCTATCGATCGATGAGGCGGCCGAGGTGGATGGTGCCAATTTCCTCCAGAAAATGATCCATGTCACCTTCCCCCTGATGCGGCCGGCGATCGCCACGGTGTCGATCATCAATTTCATCACCTGCCTCAATGACCTGTTCACCCCACTGTTCTATGCCCGGAAAATCGAGGTGCTGAGCGTCGCGATCACGACCATTCCCCGCGAAAGCAGCTACCAGCTGCCCTGGGACAAAATCAGCACCATGGGCTGGATCATCGTCTTCCCGATCATCCTTTTCGTCCTGGTCTTCCAGAAAAACATCATGGAAGGCATCATGGCTGGTGGCGTCAAGCAATAAACAAATGGTGGGTTCTTCGTCCTGGCCAGGTCCTTGCACCTGCAGGGCGGCAGCACCCACCGAATCTTGGAGGTTTTCATGGAACCATTTATTGGCAATCATCTGGGTAATCTATTCTGCATCCAGCCGGGCCGGACCCGCACGATCAATGCCGAGAATCCGACCGGTGAACCGGGCAAGGGTGGCATGGCGGCCAGCCCTCTGGGCCCGTCCCGCAAGGGCAGCCCCTGCCTGAAGCTGCCAATTGGCTCGACCGTGACGCTGGCCGAAATGTCCGGGCCTGGCGTGATCCAGCATATCTGGATCACCGTCACCGACCAGACCGATCATGGCCTGTTTGTCCTGCGCGACCTGGTCCTGCGCTTCTACTGGGATGACGAACCGGTTCCGTCGGTCGAGGTGCCATTGGGCGATTTCTTCTGCTGCGGCTTCGCGACCGAGACGCTGGTCAATTCCCAGCCGATCGTGGTCAATCCGAAGCGCGGCATGAACAGCTATTTCCCGATGCCCTTCCGCAAGCAAGCCAGGATCACTGTGGAAAACCAGCATGGCGCCGAAATCAGCGGGTTTTTCTACCAGGTGGATTATTGCCTGTACGATGAGCTGCCGGAAAACACCGTCTATTTCCACGCCCAATGGCGGCGCCAGCGCCTGACCAATCTTAAGGAGGACTATTGCCTGCTCGACCAGGTCCGTGGCCATGGCTATTATATCGGCACATATCTGGCTCTGACCTCGCTCGAACGCTACTGGTGGGGCGAAGGTGAAATGAAGTTCTTCATCGATGGTGACGCACAATACCCGACGATCTGTGGCACCGGGACGGAGGACTATTTCGGCGGCGCCTGGAGTTTTGCCGCGACCCGCGACGGCCAGACCATCGAACAGACCTTTTGCACGCCCTATATGGGCTACCCCTTTTACTCGCATCATGACAAAGTCATCAATCCCTACTACAACAATGACTGTCCGCCGATGCGCGGCTTCTACCGCTGGCATATCCCGGACCCGATCCACTTCAGCTCGGACCTGAAGGTGACCTTGCAGCAGATCGGCGTCTGCAAGGAACGCGGCTTATTCGAACGCCAGGACGACGTCGCCTCGGTTGCCTACTGGTACCAGGCCGATCCGCATACGGTTTTTCCCACTCTGCCAGAGCCGCCAGCCCGCTGGCCGCGCTGAGGCTGACTGACTGATTTTCGCCAATTCACTCGCTTTTTCATCTCCTCCTCTTTGCAAAAAGGACCGGTCTGTGGTGGCCCGGTCCTTTTTGGCTGTCGTAATTGAATGATTTAG
>CAZCMX010000025.1:26800-29215 GCA_964499985.1 uncultured Mageeibacillus sp. | reverse complement strand
GCGCGGTAGATGGCGAAGGGATCGGCCTTATAGGTGGCCGAGAAGCGCTGCGACAGCACAACCTGGAAAATATCACCGTTGCGGATATAGTCCTTGGCCCGGCGCACCTGGTTCAGGAAATCTTCCTTGTTGACATTGGACTTGAAGTCGAGCTGCATCGAGCGGCGGCTGGCATGGGGCAGGGCAACCGGCATATGGCCCGGCTGCGGTCCGAAGAGCTGGCTGATCAGGCCAAACAGGCTGGCAGAGGCCTGGTTGTAGTCGTGCTCGGGATCGCCCGAAACCAGGACATTGCAGATCAGGGTCATTTCATTTTTCAGATGGTCGTAGCGTACCACCTCGGCGGGCGCCATCAGCTCACAGTCGGGCAGATTCAGCGTATCCTCGTTATCATCGGGCAAAAGCTCGAGATAGCGGATGAAATCGTAGCTGAAATGGCCGACCAGGCCACAGCGGAAACCTTCTTCGGCCGGGGCGGGCGGCAGGGCGTGGTTTTTCAGCAGGTCGCGGATCAGGTCGATGGGCGAATGGGCATCGACAGCAGCCAATGGCTGGTCGCCAAAAGCGAGCTCTACTTGGCTGGTGCGACTCAAAAGTCGCAGGAGCGGCCGGCGGCCCATGATTGAGAAGCGGGCCCAGCGCTCGCCGCCGATGACCGATTCCAAGAGGAAGGATTGCTTCTGGTCGTCGAAGCGCTGGAAGAGCGAGATCGGGGTAACCGTATCTGCTGGCATGCGGACCGAGACCGGCACGATGCGGTAGGTGCGGGCCAGCTCGAGAAAGGCTGCGCGGTCAGGCGAGAGGGGCAGGCGGCTTTCAACCATGGGGGACCTCCGAGTCAGGATTGGATGGATTAATGGTTGGCCTGCGAACCCTCATCCAGGGCAGACCGCAAGGTGGCGATATAGTCGCCGAGGCGCTGGGCCAATTGGCGGGTGTCAAGTCCTTCCGCAAATCCTTCGCCTATCCGGCGGACCAGGGCACTGCCGACAATGATGCCATCCCAGCTGGCTGCCAGGGCGTGGACTTGCTCTGGTGTGGAAATCCCAAAACCGAGAGCTCGGGGAATAGGGCAGACCGTGCGCAGAGCCTGTTCGAAACGGCTCAGGTCAGCGGATAATTCGCTGCGTTCACCGGTGACCCCGAGGGCGGCAACACAATAGAGGAAGCCGCGGGCCTCTTGCACCAGTGACGGCAGACGCTCGCCCGACAAGGGAGAGACCATGCGGGTGATGATGATGTCCTGGGCATCCGCAAAGGGTGCTGCTTCGTCCTGCTCTTCGACCGGTAAATCCGGGATGATGACTCCATCCAGGCCGACCTCGCGGCAGGTGGCAAAAAACAGGTCGAGACCCATCTGGACAATCGTATTGTAGTACAAAAGGAACAGGATCGGCTTAGCGGTCACTTGCCGCAGCTCGCGGACCATGTGGAAGGCATCGACAATCGAGGTGCCATTGGCCAGGGCGCGGGCGTCAGCGGCCATGATGGTCGGGCCATCGGCGCTGGGATCAGAAAACGGGATGCCGATTTCCAGGATATCGCCACCGTTTTCAAGCAGGGAACGGGCAATGGCGAGCGATGTCCTGATATCCGGATCACCGGCAACAATGAATGGGATCAGGGCCTTCTTGCCTGCCTGGGCCAGCTGGGCCAGGGTGATTTCGATGCGATTAGTCAGTGCCATGGTCATTCCTCCCGGTTGTCGGTCCTGATGAGACCGTGGTCCTGCTGATAGGCCTGGATCGCGGCCACGTCTTTGTCACCGCGGCCGGAAAGGGTCACGACGACGATATCCTCCGGTCCGAATTCGGCGCTCATTTTGCGCAGCAAAGCGACTGCATGTGAGCTCTCGATCGCCGGAATGATCCCCTCCATACGGGAAAGCCAGGCAAAGGCATCGACAGCTTCCCGGTCGGTGACTGCCGCATACTCAGCGCGCCCGGAGAGATGCAGCCAAGCATGCTCAGGACCGATTCCGGGATAATCGAGACCGGCGGAAATCGAATAGACGGGGGCGATCTGGCCACGGTCGTCCTGGAGGAATAACGAGTGCATGCCATGGAAGACCCCGGGCTTGCCGAAGGCCATGGTTGCGGCGTGGCGTGGCGTATCGATGCCTTCACCAGCCGCTTCAGCACCGATCAGGCGCACCTCGGTGTCGTGGATGAAGGGATAGAAGGTGCCCATGGCATTGCTGCCGCCGCCGACACAGGCGATCAGGGCGGTGGGCAGGCGACCAAGCCTGGCCAGGGACTGGGCGCGGATTTCGTCACCGATCACCCGCTGGAAATCACGCACGATGGTCGGGTAGGGATGCGGGCCCATGACCGAACCGATCACATAATAAGTATCGTCGGCGCGTCGAGTCCATTCGCGCATCGCCTCGCTCGTCGCGTCCTTGAGCGTGGCCGT
>CAZCMX010000025.1:9678-26700 GCA_964499985.1 uncultured Mageeibacillus sp. | reverse complement strand
GCGAGCAACCGCTTGTATTCGGCGATAAAGGCGGGATCCGCAATCGCTTCGGCATAGGCCTTTTCCAGCTCGAGCAGGGCGGGCATCAGGGTTTCAGCGGCAAAGCGGCCGCCATAAGGGCCGAAACGACCGGGCTTGTCGCCAGGATGGGGGGCAGGTTTACGTGTCATGGTTCATGTCCTCACTGTCTTGATGCTGAACGGCGGCGCGAAAGGCTGCCATAAGGTCGGCTTGTTTTTCCAGGTGGCGTTCGATGCCGCTCGAGCAGTCGACGATCGCCGGGCGCAGGGCGGAGATGGCGGCGGCAACATTGCCGGGATTGAGTCCGCCGGCACAGGCAATGGTATGGTGGCGGGCAAAATCAGCGAGCAGCTGCCAGGGGAAAGTCTGGCCGGTACCACCGGACTGGCCGCCAACTTCCGTATCGAGCAAAATGACGTCTGGCTGCGCGGCCTCAGGACCGAGCTGGTCCAGGGTGGCTGCAAAGGCCTCGATCCGCTCGGTGGCCGCGGCCGGATCGACCGGAACCGCCAGCTTCTGCCAGATCTCGGTGCCCGGCGCCAGCTGCTGGCGCAGAGCGGCCCATTCAGCCGGGCCTTCGTCGCCATGTAATTGTACCGCAGCCAGTCCGGCTTGGGCGACGATTGCCACGATCCGGTCGATCGCTTCATTGACGAAAACACCTACAGGGCGGATGGACGGGTCCAAGTGGACCACCAGGCCGGCGGCCTGTTCAGGTGAAACCTGGCGTTTACTGGGTGCAAAGATCAGGCCGATATAGTCTGGCTGGTATTGGTTGGCCAGGGCGATGTCTTCAGGGCGGCGCAGGCCGCAGAATTTGATCCGGGTCATCCTGGCATCTCCGAATAGAGCTGGCGAATGGTGGCGGCGACCGCATCCGGACTGCCACCGGCGCGCATCAGGGTTTCCCCGACCAGGACGGCATGAGCACCGGCCCGATAGACGCGGGCCATGTCGCGCGCGGTGACAATGCCGCTTTCCGAGACGACCGTCCGGTCATTGGGGATGATTCCGGCCAGCCGTTCGGTCACGCCGAGGTCGACGTGGAAGGTCTTGAGATCGCGGTTGTTGATGCCAATGATCTGGGCGCCGCAATCGATCGCCCGCATCAGCTCGTCGAGGGTATGGACTTCGACCAGGATGTCGAGTCCGAGCGACTGGGCCAGGCCGATGAATTCGCGCAGCTGGCTGTCAGAGAGGATGGCCACGATCAAAAGAATCGCCGAAGCGCCGAGCAGGCGGGCTTCGTAGATCTGGTAGGGATCGATGGTGAAATCTTTGCGCAGGATCGGCTGGGGAACCGCAGCATGGATGGCCTGGAGAAATTCATCTGAGCCGAGGAAAAAATCTTCTTCGGTCAGGACTGAGATGGCCTGGACCTCTGCCTGGGCATAGGCCAGGGCTTGCTCAACCGGCCGGAAATCCGGTGCGATGATGCCTTTGGAGGGCGAGGCTTGCTTGATCTCAGCGATCAGGCCGAGGCTTTTCGGCTGGCGCAAGGCAGCGGCGAAGCTGGCTGGCTGCTCCTGGCCGGAGGCCATCTTGGTGAGCAGCTCGGCTTTCTGGCGCAAAGCTGGCAGGGGGATCGTGTTTTGGCGCTGCTCGAGGCGGAATCGCTTCTGCTCGATGATGCGGTCGAGAATGGTACCAGTGATCATTGTGCTCACAGGGCAACCTCCAGCTCGTGATGACGGACTAGACGCAGCTGCTCGATCAGACGAACAACCGCTCCGGAATCGATCGCTGCCTCGGCCTTGGCAAAGCCCTCCTGCAGGCTTTCAGCCTGCCGGCCGACATAAATCGTGGCGGCTGCATTCATCAGGATGACATCACGCACCGGACCGCGTTGGCCATGGAATGCGGCTTCAACGATACGGACATTGTCAGCCGGGCTGTCGCCCTTGATTGTTTCGAGAGGGGCCGGGGTCAGTCCGAAATCCTGGGGCCGGATGACATTGGCTGTGATCTCGCCATTTTTCAGTTCAATGATTGCGGTTTCACCGCTGATTGTGATTTCATCGGTGCGGTCGCAGCCATGAACGATCAGGGCATGCTGGACACCGATCGCCTTGAGCGTTTCAGCGACAAAAGGCATGATCGCCGGATCGTGGACGCCGATGACATGGCCCTGGGCCGACGCTGGGTTGGAGAGCGGGCCAAGGATATTGAACAGTGTGCGGATCCCGAGCTGGCGCCGGACCGGGGCGGCAAAGCGCATGGCTGGGTGGAAGGTCGGCGCGAACATGAAGCCGAAGCCATAGGTTTCGATGCAAGACTGGACCTCGGCCGGGCTCAGGGTGATGTCGAGCCCCAGCTTTTCATAAAAGTCGGCACTGCCGGATTTGCTGGAAACAGAGCGGTTGCCGTGCTTGGCGACCTTGGCCCCGGCTGCTGCGGCAACGAGGGCTGCCGCCGAACTGATATTGACTGTGCCGGTCTGGTCGCCGCCGGTACCGACTGGATCGACCAGGAAATCGACTGCTGGATGGATGCGGATCGCGAAATCGCGCATCGAACGGGCGGCCCCGGTGATTTCCGGAACCGTTTCGCCCTTGACACGCAGGCCCGTTAAAAAGGCCGCAATTTCGATCGGCTGCGCTTCGCCGCTCATGATCTCATTGACTGCTGCAAAGGCTTCAGCCTCGCTCAGATGTTTACCTTCGCTGATTTTCCGGATCACTTGATTCAACTGGCTCATCATGGACCTCCTTGTGTGGTGCTTTTGCCGCCCCAGGGGCTGGAAAAAACAAAAAAACCCTTGTCCTCTCTGGGACAAGAGCTTCCACTCCTGCGGTACCACCCGGATTGGTCTTTCACGAAATAGAAAGACCCCCTCTGTTCACGCACCATCATGCGCACTCGCCGGATAACGGGCCGAGTCCCCGTCAGCGCCTACTCGTAAACTTTCGGGCTGCCCTCCTGAATCCATTCGACCCGGCGTCTCATGCTGCACTCTCACCATCGGCAACTCTCTGGGATGACCCATCCGGATGTACTCGCTTCAGTCATAGGTTTGGTCTGATTGAGTTAGGATCAATCTTAGACGCGTCCAGGGCATTTGTCAACAGGGGGGTGCCTATTTATTACGGGGTTATTTTAAAAGTTTAATTCACGGAGGGGCAGGAAATAAAGATGGCAAAGTGGGAGTGGGCGGTTATTTTCTGGGGACCGGATGGGCGGTCGCCCGTGACGTTTGCACCATGGCCGAGAGTTTTTCCACATTTATCCACAAAGCTTTGCTGGCGAATGATTGTTCGGTCAGCGACCCACTGCACAAAAAATGAAATGTCATGGCGGCCCAAGGGTGCTGTTTCCAATCGTTTTGCAAAATAACTGTAAAACCAGCCGAGTTTGATCAGATTCGTGTAAAATCCGTGAAACGCTTGCATTGCAATCTCTTTACAAGAATATTACATGTGAAACAGGGTTGTGAGTTATACACAAAGTTATCCACTTTATCCACATTTGCAGGGGGTCTGTTTTCCACATCTCCACACAAAAAGTTCATTAGGTCGAGCCCGGGGGATCTGGTATAATGGCGGGTGGAAAGAAACGCTCCTGGAGGTATGGAACCATGCAAGTTTGTGCTGTTGTTCTGGCGGCTGGCGAAGGCAAACGGATGAAGTCTACCCATGCAAAGGTTGTCCATGAGGCTGCAGGCAAACCACTGGTCAGCTGGGTCAAAGCCGCTCTTGATGATGCGGGTGCCGAGGAACAGGTATATATCGTGGGGCACCGGCAGGAAGAGGTCCGGGCCGTGCTGGGTGAGTCTGTGGCATTTGTCCTGCAGGAGCATCAGCTGGGGACCGGACATGCAGTTTTGCAAGCCTCTCATTTTCTCGAGGGACGCAGAGGGGCAACCCTGGTGGTCTGTGGCGATACACCTTTGATCACCGCGGATTCCTTGCGCCGGGTTCTTTCGCAATTCGAGCAGGAGCGCCTGGCTGGCGTTGTTGTCACCGCAATGGCTCCAGACCCGACTGGCTATGGCCGGATTATCCGCAATGGCCAGGGTCATATCGAACGGATTGTCGAGCATCGGGATGCGAGTGATGAGCAACGTGCGGTCCGTGAAGTCAATGCCGGCATGTATTGCTTTGATACCGCGCTTTTGTTATCGGCGCTCGGCCGGATTGGCTGCCGCAATGAACAAGAGGAATACTATCTGACCGACACGATCGAAATCCTGATCCGGGACGGGCATGCCATCGGCGCCTGTACACTCGATTTCGAGGAGATCCTGGGCGTCAATGACCGTCGCCAGCTGCAGCAGGCCATGTATATCCTGAACCAGCGGATCCTTGACCGGCACATGCAAAATGGCGTCACCATCATGGATCCGGCATCGACCTGGATCGAAGAGGGGGTCTCGATTGGTATGGACACCACGATCCTGCCCAACTCGAGTCTCAAGGGCCACACCCATATCGGCCAGGCCTGCCTGGTCGGACCAGATACCCATCTGGTGGACGTCACGACTGGCAACGAGGTCATCCTTGACCATGTCACTGCCACCCAGTGCCGGATCGAGTCGAAATGCGAAATCGGCCCCTATGCCCATATCCGTCCGGGGTCCCAGATCGGTCTGCGCTGCAAGCTGGGCAATTTTGTCGAAATCAAGAATTCGACGCTCGGTGAGGATTGCCTGCTGGTCCACCAATGCTATATCGGCGACACCGATGTTGGAGAAAATGTCAATATCGGCTCATCCTCCAGCACGGCCAATTACGATGGGGTCAACAAGTCGCGTTCGTCGATTGGCAGCCATGCCTTCATTGGCAGCAACAGCTGCCTGGTTTCGCCGGTTGCTGTCGCGGAAAATGCTTATGTCGCAGCAGGCTCGACGATCACGGAAAATGTGCCGGACTATGCACTGGCGATTGCCCGGGCCCACCAGACCAATAAAGAAGACTGGGTCAAGACGCGTGGCCTGCTGAGAAACCAGCGCGTCAATCCCTGAGCACAGCGGGACCGCCAACCGGCCAGGACCGCCAACAGGTAAGGAAAACAGTCAAGATATGGAACAAGAACTATGGCTGGTGGCTGGACTTGGCAATCCCGGCCGCCAGTATGAAAAGACCTGGCATAATTGTGGCTTCCTGGTGCTGGAGATCTTAAGTCAGCGCCACCAGATTGCGCTCAATAAGATCCGTTTCAAAGGGTTGACCGGCCAAGGCACGATCGCTGGCCGGAAGGTCGTCTTATTGAAGCCCACCACCTATATGAATCTGTCTGGTGAAAGTGTGCGCGAGGCCATGGCGTTTTACAAAATCCCGCCGCAGCGGACCTTGGTCATATACGATGACCTCGACCTCCCGGCCGGCCAGATCCGGATGCGGCCCAGCGGGGGAGCCGGTACCCACAATGGCATGCGCTCGATCATCAGCCAGCTGGGGCGCCAGGACTTCCCGCGCGTCAGGGTGGGTATCGGGCCATTGCCGGCCAACTGGGAGCTGGTCAGCTATGTGCTGTCCGACATTTCGCAGGACCAGCAAAACCAGATGTTCGAGGCGTTCAGCCGCGCGGCCGATGCGGTTGAAAAAACCTTGCGGGATGGCATCGAGGCCGCGATGAACCAGGCCAACCAGAAAAAGGACAGCCATGCAACCGAGTGATTTGAGCAGACTCCTGGCCCAGGCGCCTAAAGATCCCGCGTTCTCCCGGCTGGCTGCGGCATTTTCACGCGGCCTCAAGCAGCCGGTCAATGTCTTTGGCCCCAGTGATACCCAGAAGCTGGTTTTGGCATTGGCCTTGCTGGCCCCGACGGGGTCCCGGCCATGCTTTCTGGTTTCGGACGAGCTCAGGGCCCGGGCAGTCGCTGCCGATCTGGATGCTTTGCTCACTGGCCCTGTCCTGGTCTTCCGGCCGCGTGAGCTGAACCTGACCGATGCCGAGGCGACCAGCCATGAGGAGGAACAGTCCCGGCTGTCGATCCTCGGTCGTCTGCAGAGCCGCGATTTTGCAGCTCTGGTCGTTCCAGCCGCAGCTTTGCTCCAGCGCTTGCCCAGCCCGGAAACACTCCAGACCCGCACCCTGACCCTGGCGGTTGGCCAGCAGGTCGCCCCCCAGAGCCTGGCCCATGCCTTGCTCGAGCTGGGTTATGAACGGATGCGCCTGATCGAGGGCGCCGGCCAGTTTGCCGTGCGTGGCGATATCATCGATATTGGCTTGCCGGATACGGGCGACCGCGATGATTCGGTCGGACTCCGCCTGTCCTTTTTTGATGATGAAATTGATGCGATCAAAACGGTTGATATCGAGAGCCAGCGCTCACAGGACATGCTGCAGCAGGCGGTGATCCCGCCGATGCGTGAGCTTTTGGCCAGCGCGGCCGAGTACGAACAGATTGCAGCCCAGATGGAGATCAGTGCCAGCCAGGTGTTCAAGGAAATGGTTGCCAATGGCGCATTCCGGGATGAAGCGGAGGCGGTGCGCCAGCTGGCCCATCGTGATCTCGACCGATACCGCCAGCATGTGGCCTTTTCAGGGATCGACCGCTGGCTGCCCCTGTTCACGCCCGAAAAGTCAACCATTCTGGACCATGCCCAAGCCGCTGGCTGCACCTTTTTCCTTGATGAGCCGCTGCGCTGGCGCAATCGGCTCGATGCCGCCCAGGCCGATTTTGATGAACGCTACCGCACCATGTTCGGCAAAGCCCAGGTCTTGCCGATCACCCATGCAGCGCAGCTGCGCGGGGTCGACATCGCGCGCTGGATCGACCAGCAGGGCTCGGTCATTGCCCTGGCTCAGATCGGGGCCTCCGGCAATGGTCTGCCCGGGGCTTTGAACCTCGACATCAATGGCCGTCCGGCCGATGGCTATCGCGGTCGTGAGGAAAAGCTGGTGGCCGACTGCCTCGAGATGTCCCATAACGGATATCAGACCTGTCTGTTTGCCGGTTCCGACAGCCGCCGGCAGCGCCTGCAGGAGCTGTTCCGGGAAAAGGGCCAGGTGATCGCCGTCTCAGAAAGTGCCCTGCGCACCGGCTTTGTCTGGCCGGCTGCCCAGCTGGCCCTGATCGGGTCGCAGGATATTTTCGGCAGCGAGCGGACTGGCCGGCGCCGCCAGACCAGCGGGATCAAGATCGACCTGTTCAGCGATCTGGTGCCCGGGGAAATGGTCGTTCACGAAGCACATGGGATCGGCCGCTATGATGGCCTGGTCCAGCTCGAGACCGGCGGAGTGCGGCGGGACTACCTCCTGATCACCTATGCCAATGAGGACAGCCTGTACATTCCGATGGAAAGTCTCGACCAGATCCAGAAATTCGTCGGGGCTGAGGGTCGCGACCCGAAGCTGTCCAAGCTCGGCGGCCAGGAATGGGCTCGCCAGAAGGAGCGCGCCCGGGAATCGATCAGGAAGCTGGCGACCGATCTGATCAAGCTCTACGCCGAACGCGCCGCGCACCGTGGTTTCTCCTTCAGTCCCGATACAGTCTGGCAGCAGGAGTTCGAAGAGAATTTCCCGCATGACGAGACAGCGGACCAGCTGACCAGCATCACGGAGATCAAGCGCGACATGGAGTCGCAGAAGGTCATGGACCGGCTGCTCTGTGGCGATGTCGGCTTTGGCAAGACCGAGGTGGCTTTCCGCGCCGTGTTCAAGTGCGTCATGGACAGCAAGCAGGCGGCCTTCCTGGCTCCGACCACGGTTCTGGCCCAGCAGCATTTCGAAAACCTCAAGCGGCGCATGGCCGGTTTCCCGGTGACTGTGGGCCTTTTAAGCCGGTTTGCCAGCGATGCTTTGCAAAAGCAGACCGTCTCCGGGGCGGCCACGGGTAAAGTCGACATCGTCGTGGGCACCCATCGCCTGTTGTCCCAGGACGTCCATTTCAAAAACCTCGGCCTGCTTGTCGTCGATGAAGAGCAGCGCTTTGGCGTTGACCATAAGGAAAAGATCAAGGCCAGCTATCCGGACGTCGATGTCCTGACCCTGTCAGCGACCCCGATCCCGCGCACCCTGCATATGGCCATGTCCGGCATCCGCGACATCAGTGTGCTCGAGGAGCCACCGCATGAGCGACGCCCGGTCCAGACCTATGTCATGGAGTATGATGAAGCGATCATGACCGAAGCCATCCTGCGCGAATTGACCCGCCAGGGCCAGGTCTTCTATCTGTTCAACGATACCCGCCGCATCCAGGAGAAGGCGACCCAGCTGGGCAAATTGCTGCCCGGAGCCCGGATTGCGGTTGCCCATGGCAAGATGAGCGAGAAACGCCTCGAGGAGGTGATCGCTGATTTCATCGAGGGTGGCGCCGATATCCTCGTCTGTACGACGATCATCGAATCGGGCATCGACATGCCGCATGTCAATACCATCATTATCGAGGATGCAGACCGCCTCGGTCTGGCCCAGCTCTACCAGCTGCGCGGCCGGGTCGGCCGCTCCGACCGCCAGGCCTTTGCCTATATCACCTACCGGCGCGACAAGATCCTGACCGAAATCGCCGAAAAACGCCTGGCTGCGATCCGCGATTTCACCGAACTGGGGGCTGGCTTCAAGATCGCCCTGCGAGACCTTGAAGTACGTGGTGCCGGGAATTTGCTGGGTGGCGAGCAGCATGGCCATCTCGATGCAATTGGCTATGACCTCTATTGCAAAATGCTCGAGGAAGCCATCCAGGAGCTGCAGGGCGAGGTCAGGGAAAAGGGTATCGCAGCGACGATCGATCTCAATATCGATGCCTATATCCCCAAACCCTATATCCCGGACGAAGGCCAGCGCATGGACATGTACCGGCGGATTGCCGCGATCAGCAGTGCCCGCGACCATCTCGACGTCCAGGACGAACTGGTCGACCGGTTTGGCGAGCTGCCGGATGCCGTCAGCTGGCTGACCGATATTGCCCTCGTCCGGGCCCAGGCCAGCCGCCATGGCATCCAGAAGGTCGAGGTCGTCCAGGACAATTTCGTCCTGACCTATGCCGAAAACAAAAAGCCCGACATGCAGCTGCTGTCCGGCCTGCTCGGTGCGCCCGCTTTCAAGGGCCGTATCCTGTTCAATGCCGGGACCAAGCCCTATCTTGTCTACCGTGCGGCAGCCAAATCGCGCCCCGACTGGACGAAAAACCTGCGCGAGCTGTTCAGCCTGATGGACCAGCTGGCCATGCCTCAGGCCAGCTGAGTCACGGACGAGCGAACCGTTGCTGTCATTTGCCGCAGGTGACCGTTTTCGGACCAAGAGACGTGTTAAACTGTAATCAAAACAGGAGGTGATACCCATGTTCTACGATTTGTCCTGGCCCTTGTACGACCAGATGCCTGTCTACCCCGGTGATCCCCCTTGCCAGATCAGCCGTCCCCGGACCCACGAAGCGGACGGATTCCAGTTGACACAGATGGCCTTCGGCTGCCATACCGGCACCCACCTCGATGTCCCGCGCCATTTTGTGGCCGGCGGGGCAACCATCGAGTCCATGCCCCTCGACCGGTTCATGGGCCCGGCAGCGGTCATTGCCGTACCCTGGCAGCCCGACCAGCCTCTCGATCTGGCCACGGCCGACTGGAGCATCTGGCAGCCCGGCGATTTTGTCCTGCTGTCGACCGACTGGGAGCACCGTGGCGGCACCTCAGCCTTTTTCCAGGACATCCCGTCCTTTGCAGCGGGCACTTCCGAGTTCCTGATCGAAAAGGGCATCCGCCTGTTCGGTCTCGACTTGCCGACCGTTCGCGAGGTGGTCCGCCCTGGTTTCGACAAGCGCTACATGCACCAGACCATTCTTGGCAATGGCATGATCATTGTCGAATCCTTAGCCAATCTGGCCAGTCTGGTCGGTAAAAGAATCTATCTGTGTGCGGTCCCGCTCCTGATCCCCGGCTCGGAGGGCAGCCCGGTCCGGGCTTTCGCCAGCGACATCCACTGAGCAACCGCTCCATGAAAAGACCGCCCAGCCCAGTCATTGCACCAGTCTGGGCGGTTTTGCATTTCTGAGGTGATGGATATGCATATCCAGGCCCATACATCAGAGGACTATCTTGCTGCTCTGCCGGAAAGCCAGCGCGAAGCGGTGGCCCGACTGCGTGCGATCATGCGCGCCAATCTGCCAGCCGAACTCGAAGAAACCATGGCCTATGGCATGATCACCTTTGTCGTGCCCCATGCCATCTATCCGCCCGGATACCAGGTCGATCCCCGGCAGGCTCTGCCTTTCGTCAGCCTGGCAGCTCAAAAGAACCATATCGCTGTCTACCATATGGCACTCTACGCGCTGCCCCGGCACCTGGACTGGTTTCGGACCGCCTATGCCGCTCGTGTTCCAGATAAACTCGACATGGGCAAAAGTTGTATCCGGTTCAAGCCCAAACAGGTGATCCCCTTTGACCTGCTGGCCGAGCTATGCCGCAGAATTCCTGTTGCAGAATTCATCGCAGCCTTATCGCGGCTTTGATGCGGCATTAATGTGGCCAGAGCAATTCCCCGGCCGTCCACAGGACCGGCAGCAGACCGATCACCAGGGCCAGCCAGACGGTCAATGCCCGGTCTTTGCGGAACAGGGCAATCACCGCCACGATAAAACCGGCAATGCCCAGGCCAAAGATCACGAAAGAGGGTAAAGGCAAGCCGAGCCGGGAGAACTTGGCTACCATCAATAAGAGAAATGCAATTTCCAGGCCAATGGCCCAGTAGCCCATTTTTGTGGCTGGCTGGAATTTCATCAAGACCGCCTCCTTGCTTTAATTGGGTTTGCCGTCATTTTTTCTGGGTGTAAATCAAGATGATGACCAGCATCATGATGAAGATGATCATGCATCAGCCGTCCATCTGGCCGCGATACTGTTCGACCGGGACAGCAAAGGCGATTCCCCGGCCAGGTTCATTGATCTGGCAATCCTGGCAGACCCGGTCGAGGACTCGAGTGGCCACGGCCTGGTCAACAACCAGGAGAACCAGTTCCTTTTCGGGTTCGATTGCCATCGCAAACAAATGGCTGGTTTCATGTTTGCCTGCCCCGCGCGCATTGATGACGGTTGCGCCAAGGGCGCCCGCCTTTTCTGCGGCTTCAACAACTGTTTCGGCTTCGCCTTTGTCGACAATGATCCAGATTGCCTGTTTCATGAAAGATTCTCCTCCGATCGGATTTGGCATGGGCGCCATCCGGCAGACCGATGAGCCGGTCAAAGCCGTAACCGGCATGGAAAGAGCCACACAACGACGGGGTTGCACCATCAGACGCGAATGCCGCAAGGCCTCGATAAACCGGTTCAATTGCTCCTGGCTGGTGATCAGGACCAGAATTTCCTTGCCTTCAGACAAGGTGTCGAGGCGACCGGTCTGCCGGGTGCCTATTGTCCCCTGGCCCAGCAGAATGGTGCCGCCGCTGATGCCCAGCGAGCGCGCTTCCCGGAGCCACTTGCTGCCCAGCCCGCGCTCGACGATCACGGTGAGAAAAAACCAGCGGGTCCCCGGGGGACATGACTCAATCACGATTGATTCCTCCTTTTTCCAGGGCTTTGCGCCGGTAGAAGAGGCCCAGCAGCTGCAACGAAAGCAAGGGGGCCAGAGCGACCAGAGCGATAACCCCGAAACCGTCGACCAGAACATTGGCCGAATGGAATTCATTGGCAGCACCCTGGGCAAAAGCGAGAATGAAGGTGGCTGTCATCGGGCCGGATGCCACACCGCCGGAGTCAAATGCGATGCCGACAAAGAGCTTGGCGCCGCGGTGGGCCAGGAATAGGGCCAGGGCATATCCCGGCAGCAGGATATGCCAGAGCTGCAGCGGCGGGATCAGGACGCGCAGGACAGACAGGACGACAGCCAGGCCGACTCCGATGGCCAGAAAGGCCTGCACAGCCAGCCGGGGCACGGAGCCGCTGGTGACCTCTTCGATCTGACGTGTCAGGATATGGACGGCCGGTTCAGCCAGATTGGTCAGAAAACCGAGGGCAAAGCCCATGGCCAGGAGCAAGAACAGGTTATGCCGCGCCAGATGGGCGCCGATGCTCCGGCCGACGGCCATGAAACCGGCATTGACGCCGGTGAAGATCAGAACCAGACCCAGCCAGTCCAGGAAGAACCCTCGAACCATTCGCGACAGAACCGGGCGTTTCAAGTGCAAGACCATCGGTTGCAGGAGCAAGAGGATCACAACCAGTGGGGTGATCGCCAGGGCGGCTTCCGGAACCTGGATCCGCAACTGGTCGAGGAAGGGCTGGAAAAAATGGCCTGCTGGTTCGGGAAAGGTGATGGCCTGGGCGCTTTCGCTGCGGGGCACCCTCAGGCTCACCACGAGAACGGAAAGGATCGCGCCGACAGATGCGACGCCAACCAGGCCGAAGCTGTCCTTTTCGGCTGCTTTGCCACTGCTTTTTTTGCGGGCAATGGAGAGGCCCAGCGCCAGGATGAAAGGGACGGTCATGGCCCCGGTCGTTGCTCCGGAGGCGTCAAAGGCAATCGCCAGGTATTCCGGTGAGGCCAGGGTGCCCAGGATGAAAACGACCAGGTAAAGGCCGGTCAAGAGCAGATACAGGGGCATACCGAAGACAATCCTGACCAGACCCGTGGCAACCAGGGTTCCAACGCCAACGGAAACCACCAGGACCAGGAACCATTTGTCGATGGCGCCACTGCTGACCAGGCTGACCTGGCTGGCCAGGATATGCAAATCAGGCTCAGCGATCGAGATCAGAAAGCCCAGGAACAATCCGGCTGATATGACAAGGACCAGGCTGTTTCGCCGCAGGATCTGTTCGCCGACCTGATCGCCCATCGGCGAGACGCTCCAGTCAACCCCGGCCAGAAAGACGGTCAGCCCCACAATGATACAAAGGCTGCCCAGCCAGAAACGGCTGAGGGCCAGCCAGCCCAGTGGAACCAGGGTCAGTCCGGTCAGCGAGACCAGGATAACGATCGGCAGGACCGCGGACAAGACTTCTCTCAATTTCTGATTGATCAAATTCAAGGCAGCGTCTCCTTTTATTCAGACTAACATGGCCGGAAACCTCTGGCAAACAGGGATTTTGCGGGCTGCCGGAAATGCTGGCAATCCAGCGGTGCCAGGCCGGGTGGTCCGTTACGAGCCCTTGAATTGGTCTTCGCGAGGTGGCATTGCGCAGGATCGCTGCCTCTGGTATAATGCATGAGCGTTCTTGTCCCGGTGGCCTAATGGATAAGGTGACAGTTTCCGGAGCTGTTGATACGGGTTCGATTCCTGTCCGGGACGCCATTGGAAGCCGCTGAAGCTCTAAGCTTCAGCGGTTTTTCCTTTTTCTGAGTAACCACTTTTGTAACCAGTTTCTCGTCCATGGTCGATTTCTCTTGGCCATTGTCGCCAGGATCGTGTATCTTACTTCCTATGGATCATCCACTGCCTTTACATGCCAAACCGATTGAAGATCGCTCCGACGCGCTGATTCATCCGATGCGCATCGGTTCGCTTGCTTTGGCCAATAATCTGGCGCTGGCTCCGATGGCTGGCACCTCAGATACCGTTTACCGGGCGATCTGCCGCGAAATGGGCGCCGGGCTGGTGGTCACCGAGCTGGTCAGTGCCCGTGGCATCTGCTATGACCCGGAGCTTAAGCGCAGCTGGCGGTATCTGGAAATCATGCCAGAAGCCGAGCGGCCGGTCGCAATCCAGCTCTTCGGCGCCGATCCAGATGACTTTTACCGGGCCATTTTGCGTATTCACGAGCATCCGGTCTTGCAGCAATGTGACCTGGTCGACCTGAATATGGGCTGTCCGGTACCCAAGGTGGTGCGGGGCGGCGAGGGCAGTGCCCTGATGAAGGACCCGGCTCTGGCTGGCCGGATCATCGCGGCTTCTGTCCGGGCCCTGACTGAAATCGCATCCGCCGGAGCTGATACCGGCAAAGGCTCCGGCAGCGGCTCCTCGGGCCAGATCAAACCGCTGACGGTCAAATTCCGCAAGGGCTGGGATGACCAGTCGGTCAATGCCCCGCAATTCGCCCGTCTCTGCCAGGAGGCCGGGGCTGCTGCCGTCACCATCCATGCCCGGACTCGCGACCAGTTCTACAGCGGCAAAGCGGACTGGTCGATCATCACCGCCGTCAAGCAGGCGGTCACGATCCCCGTCTATGGCAATGGTGATATCGTCGATGCCGGATCGGCTCGCCAGATGCTCAGGGAAACCGGCGTCGACGGACTCATGATCGGCCGCGCCGCCCAGGGCAATCCCTGGATCTTCCAGGCGATCAGCGCCGAGCTTTCGGGCCTGCCGGGGCCAAGACCCACCCCCGAGGATCGCGCAGCGATGATGCTTCGCCATTTGCACGGCCTGGTGTCACGGGTCGGCGAGCAAACGGCGGTCCCGGAAATGCGCTCCCAGCTGGCGTATTATCTGCGCGGGACACCCCAGGCTGCGCACTGGAAAAATATCGCCATGCGGGCGAAAACGGAGGCCGAGGTGGTCGCTTTCCTGGGGGAATGGCTCGCCGACCTGCAGCGGCTGGCGGTAAATTGACTTTTTCATGCTGAAAATTGCCCCTTCAAGTTGGCCAATTCGCATAGTATAATGACGGGGACGGTGCCTGCCGGCCGGGCGTTTTGCACAAAACTCCCGCAAGTGACGTCCGACCCCGACATCGATCTTCGAAATTGGCAAGGGGGAATGATTGAGTATGAAAAACTACTCAGCAACGAATATCCGTAATGTGGCTCTTCTAGGCCACGGCGGATCTGGCAAAACGGCTTTCGCGGAAGCTGTCCTGTACAACGCGAAGGTCACCGATCGACTTGGGAAATCCGCCGATGGCAACACCGTGCTGGACTTTGATCCCGAGGAAATCCGTCGCAAAATTTCGATCAATACCGCCGTGGCTACCTGCGAATGGAAAAATGTCAAGCTCAATTTGCTCGACACCCCGGGTGATTTTGACTTCGTGGGTGAAGTCATGCAGGCCCTTCGTGTCGCAGACAGCGTCCTGGTGCTGGTCAGCGCCAAGGATGGTGTATCCGTCGGCACCGAGAAGGCCGTCCGCCAGGCCCGGAAAAAGGACCTGCCCTGTTATTTCTTTGTCAGCCGCATGGACGAGGCCAATGCCGATTTCCGCAAAGCCCTCGACTCCCTGCGCAATAGCTTTGGCAACCGAGTGGTTCCCTTTGCCTTGCCGATCATCAAGGATGGCAAGATGACGGGCGTCGTCGATGTGGTTGCCCAGCTGGCCTACACCTTCGATCCCAAAACTGGCGAGCGGATCCAGATCGACATGCCGGCAGACATGCAGGCCCAGATCGACGAGCTGCAAGAACCCCTGATGGAGGCCGTTGCCGAGAGTGCCGACCATCTGATGGAGAAATATTTCGCCGGTGAGAAATTTACTGAAGAGGAACTCTACCATGGCCTGCACGACGCTGCACGCACAGGCCATGTTTATCCGGTTTATGTCGGCTCCGGCCTGATGAACTGGGGCGTCCGTTCGACCCTGGACCATCTGGTCGACATCATGCCTTCGGCTGCCGAGTCCGATGATGTCACGGCCGAGACTGCCGATGGCCAGACCGTGGTGCTCAAGCCTGACGAAAAAGCCCCGCTGGCGGCCTTTGTCTTTAAAACGATTGCCGACCCCTTCGTCGGCCGCATCTCGATGTTCAGAGTGTATAGCGGCAGCCTGAAGGCCAACTCCACGGTTTTCAATTCGGCCAAGGAAAAGGACGAACGGATTGGCAGTGTTTTCCTGATGGTCGGCAAAAAGCAGCTTCCGACCGAGGCTATCAATGCCGGGGATATCGGTGCAGTGACCAAGCTTTTGGTCACCACGACCAATGACACCCTTTGTGACAAGTCCCTGGTCGTGACGCTGCCACCGATCAAATTCCCGGTCCCCTGCCTGTCGATGGCGATCCTGCCCAAGACCAAGGGTGAGGAAGACAAAATCGTCACCGGCCTGCATAAGCTGCAGGATGAGGATCCGGTCTTTACGGTCCGCAATGACCCGGAGACGCACCAGATTGTGGTCTCTGGTCTCGGTGAACAGCAGATCGACGTGCTGCGGTCCAAGCTCAGCTCGAAATTCCATGTCGAATCCTCCCTGGAAGAACCCCGGGTCCCCTATCGTGAGACGATCCGCAAGAAGGTCAAAGTCCAGGGCAAGCACAAGAAGCAGTCCGGTGGCCATGGCCAGTACGGCGATGTCTGGATCGAATTTGAACCCGGCCCGACCGAAGCACTGACCTTCGAAGAGAAGATCTTTGGCGGCTCCGTGCCGAAATCCTTCCATCCAGCCGTTGAAAAGGGCCTCCAGGAAGCCATTTCCAAGGGTGTCCTCGCCGGTTATCCCGTCGTCAATCTCAAGGCGACCCTGGTTGACGGCTCCTATCATGATGTCGACTCTTCGGAAATGTCATTCAAGCTGGCGGCCCGCCTGGCCTATAAGTCCGGCCTGCCCCAGGCATCCCCGGTGCTGCTCGAACCGATCAGCCAGGTCAAGGTTTTCATTCCGGACGACTATCTCGGTGATATCATGGGCGATATGAACAAGCGCCGTGGCCGCATCATCAGCATTGATCCGGACGACGGCATCCAGGTCGTCACCGCTGAAGTTCCGACCTCCGAAATGGCCAAGTATGCCACGGATCTCAAATCGATGACCAGTGGCCGTGGCTGGTACAGCATCGAATTTGCCCGCTACGAGCAGGCGCCCCAGATTGTTGCCGACAAAGTCATCGCCGACGCCAAGAAACTCCTGGAAGAAGACGAAGACTAAAACCCACAGCTTGCCCCTGCATGAAAGAGGTGGTCGACTCCCGGAGGCGGCCACCTCTTTTCCCTGATCGACCAGGTATCGCCGCGCCCGGCCTGGCCACCTGTTTCCAGGAGGATCTGGGATGCCTTACCGCAAAATTGGCTTTCTGCCCCTGTATATGGCCTTGCTCCTGGCAGCGAGCTTGCTTTTTGTGAGCGCCAGTGCCCTGGGGCTCTGGACATTTTCCCGCACCACCAGGGTATTGGCGCAGGGCAACCGGCTCGACAGCCTGGCACTCGATATCCGCTACCAGGACCAGATCCTGAGCCAGACCGCCCAACTGGCCAGCCTGGCC
>CAZCMX010000025.1:0-9578 GCA_964499985.1 uncultured Mageeibacillus sp. | reverse complement strand
CCTGGCCAGCACAACGTATCAGACAGACAAGCGGACTTATTCCGAGGGCCTGAGCCGTCTGCTCGAGGCCATTGCCAGGGATCGCGACCAGAATCGCCGAGCCATGGATCTGCAGCGGATCCTGTTGATCAGCCTGATCAGCCTGCTGTTTCTGGCCGTTATGCTTTTGGTTTTGCAGGCATATCGTTTGCTCAACCGGAGATTGCGAGCTGAAAACAAGCTCAATGCGTCGCTCTATGAACTGGCCACCACGGATCATCTGACCGGTCTGTGGAACCGGCGCCATTTCCTCGAGCAGCTGGAGCTTGTCCTCAAGTCGTTCCAGCGGCATCCGGTGCCGACCGGCCTGATGATGATTGATCTGGACTACTTCAAAACCATCAATGACCAGTATGGCCATGCAGGTGGCGATGCTGTGCTGCAACAATTTGCCGGGGTGATCCGGACTGGCTTGCGCGAAATGGATATCCTGGGCCGGCTCGGTGGGAAGAATTTGCCGTCCTGATGCAGGGCTCATCCTGGCCAGAGCTGCAAAAAGCAGCGGAGAGAATCCGGCTGACCATCGAAAAACATCCGTTTCAATGGACCGGCCGGCCGATTCACCTGACGATCAGCATTGGCCTGACCCAGCTCCTGGAGGGGGACCGGACCATCGACCAGCCACTGGGCCGGGCCGACCAGGCGCTCTACAGGGCAAAAAACCAGGGCCGCAACCAGGTCATCGTCAATCTCGAGCCCCACTAGACTTTCCAGTGGATGATCCGGCTGACAAAACGCTGGAACTCGGGCGAATCTGACTGGCTGTAGATGGTCTCGCTCGGACCGCTGACCTTGACCTGGCCTTCACTGACATAGGCCACCTGGTCGCAGGCATGGCGGGCAAAGCCGATTTCATGGGTGACCAGGACCAGGTCACGGTTTTCCTGGCGCAGTTCATTGATCACATCGAGGACCCCGGCGGTGATCTCAGGATCGAGTGCCGAAGTCGGCTCGTCGAACAAGAGGATTTCCGGCTTCAGGGCCAGGGCACGGGCGATCGCAACGCGCTGCTTCTGACCGCCCGATAATTCATTGGGATGCTTATGGGCATGCTCCGCCAGGCCAAAGCGTTCAAGCAGGACCCGGGATTCGGCGACTGCAGTGCTTCGGGCCAGGCCCCGGGTCTTGACCAGTGGCAGGACCAGGTTATTTTCCGCGGTCAGGTGCGGGAAAAGGTTATACGCCTGGAAGACAACGGCAACCCGGCGGCGATGGGCCATCAGGGCAGCTTCCGAGGAAAAATCGATTTCACGTCCGTTCAGGATGACGGTGCCGTGGTCTGGCTGCTCCAGACCGCCCAGGATGCGCAGCAGGGTGGTTTTGCCACCACCTGATGGTCCGATCACAGCCAGTGACCCACAATCATGAAGCGTCAGGTCCAGCTCATCCAGGGCTCGCATGCCGGCAAAACTTTTCGTCAACCCCCGGATTTCAAGTTGCATAGGACATTTTCCTTTCCAGATGCCGGGTCAGCAGAGAGATCGGCAAGGTGATGGACAGGTAGAGGACCGCCAGGATGGCAAGGTTTTCAAAAGTCGTAAAGGTCAGGGCATCGACTTCCAGGACGTTTTTCGTCAGTTCATTGACGGCGATGAAAGACAGGATCGAGGAGTCCTTGACCAGGGAGGCAAACTGGCCCGTCAGCGGGGGCAGGACGATCCGGGCCAGCTGGGGAATCACGATATAGCGCAAGGTCTGGGCAGGGGTGAAACAGAGCGACCGGGCAGTTTCGAGTTGCGCGGTCGGGATCGAGGACAGCCCGGCGCGGATGATCTCGGCCACATAGGCGCCGGCAAAGACAGACAGGATCAGGATGCCCATCCAGTAGCGATTTTCCAGCCGATAGGCCGTGCCGATGAAATAGAAGAAAAAAATCGTCTGGACCAAAAGGGGGGTGCCGCGGATCACCTCGATGTATACCCGGGACAGATAGCGCACAAATAGCAGTCGCGAGCTGCGGCCAAAAGCCGCCAGCACACCAAGCAGCAGGCTGCCAGCCAGTGAAGCGGCTGAGAGCAGGATCGTGATGAGAAAGCCAAAGGCGAATTTGTTGCGGTAGGTCCAGAGCCTTTCCCATTGCCAGGCATGGTCCAGTCGCCACACGGCAAAGCCGAAAAACAGCCCCAGCAGTCCGGCAACGATGGCCACATGTAAAAGCTGGTTCAGCCGGGATGGCTGGCGGTCAGCCGACATCGAAGAAGAAGGGGATGCCCAGGTCGGCAAAGGTCTTCTGCTCAGCGGTCAGGTATTTTTCAGCCAGACGGTCAAAGCCGCCATTAGCCTGGAAATCCTTGATAAAGGCATTGACGTCTGCCTTGAGCTTGTCATTGCCTTTCTTCAGTCCGACTCCCCAGTATTCCGGCTTCTCCTGATAGGATGCCAGGTTGACCCGGGTGGTTTCGGCATTGTCCTGCCAGTTGCGGAATATGGTCAGCTGGTCATACGTGAAGGCATCGGCCTTACCCTGGACCACCTCGAGGACACAGGCACTTTCCTTGTCGAAGACTCGATAATTGGCCGCTGGCAGATTCTTCTCGGCATAGACATGGCCGGTCGACCCCTTCTTCACGGCCAGGATCCGCCCCGGCTGAGCGAGGTCGGCATAGGACTGGACCGGTGAATCCTTGCCGATCAGCAGGGCCAGGTTGCTCATGGCATAGGGATTGGAAAAGTCGATGGTTTTCTGGCGCTCCTCAGTGATCGTCATCGAAGAAATGATCAGGTCGATCTTGCCAGTCTCGAGGGCTGGGATCAGGCCGGACCAGGCGATATTTTCAATCACCACTTCGCGGCCCAGCTTTTCACCGAGCGCCCTGGCAAAATCGACACTGATGCCGGTCGGCTGGTTGGAGCTGTCGGTTGTTTCAAAGGGTGGATAGGCCAGCTCCATACCGACCACCAGACGGGAGGAATTGGCCGGCTTGCAGGCGGCTGCAACCAGAGTAAGGCTGATCAGAAGCGAAAGAAGAATAGCCAGAGTGCGAAGTCGGGTCTTGTGCATAGGGATTCTCCTCGTGTTCAATTCGGGTTCAAATCTTGGCCTGCTCCACAGGCGATTTGATCATTTATTATACCTGAAAACACCGCAACGTGCGTAACAATGGGTCCGGGAATACCGCTTCCGGGCCTGCCGCTTCGCGGAACGCCCTCGGCCGGCTGGCGCTGAAGGGGTAAACCTGATATGATGAGAAAGTTCTTTGATCCTGTAAAATCCGCCGAAAACAGGCGTGCCGGTCTCAAAATCATGGTGATTTGCCGGTCTCATGTAAGGAGTAACCCATCAAGTGGAAGACAGCAGTCTATGGTTTTCACTGACTACTGCAGCTGCGCCAGTGCGCAGCAATGACTCGATCTTTCTCGATTTGCTCGTTGTTGCGATCCTGATCCTGGTCAATGCGTTCTTTGCCGCCACGGAAATTGCCATCATCTCATTAAATGACAATAAAATGCGCCGGCGGGCTGAAGAAGGCGACCCCTCAGCGGCTAAAATCCATCGCCTGATGTCGGAACCGAGCCGTTTCCTGGCCACCATCCAGGTCGGTGTCACCCTGGCCGGCTTTTTATCCTCGGCCTTTGCAGCAGAGAATTTTGCTGACCGCCTGTACAGTCTGATCGGCATTAACCTGCCCGCTATCCATACGGCAAGCGTGGTGATTGTCACCTTCATCCTGGCCTATTTTTCCCTCGTCCTGGGTGAGCTGGTCCCCAAGCGCCTGGCCCAGAACAATCCGGAGCAGCTGGCCAAGACCGTGGTCGGCACCATCACGACTCTGGGCAAGGTCATGTATCCTTTTGTCCGCCTGCTGACTCTGTCGACCAATCTGGTGCTGCGTTTGCTGCGGATCGATCCCAACCGGGTGGACCGCAGTGTCACGGAAGAGGAAATCCGCATGATGGTGGATGTTGGCCGGGAGCTGGGCAGCATCCATGAAGAAGAAAAAGAGATGATCGACAATATCTTTGAATTCAACGATATGGCGGTCAAGGAGATCATGACGCACCGGACGGATATCGTCTCAGTCGACGTCGATGCCTCCTTCGACGAGGTTCTGGCGGTGGCGCTCAATGAGCGCTATACCCGGATTCCTGTTTATGAGGACAGCATCGACAATATCATCGGCATCCTCCATATCAAGGATCTGCTCCGCCTGGCTGCCGAACCGCATGAATCCTTCAATTTGCGTTCGATCATCCGGCCACCCCATCTGGTTCCCGAGTCGAAAAGCTCGGATGCTGTTTTCCGCGATATGCAGAAGGCGCGGGCCCAGATTGCCATTGTCATCGATGAATATGGCGGCACCGCTGGCTTGATCACTATCGAGGACCTGATCGAAGAGATTGTCGGCAATCTCCAGGATGAATACGACGAAGAGGAACCCGCATTTGCCCGCATTGATGAGACCACTTATCATATCGAGGGGATGACTCCATTGGATGAAGTCGGCGAAATGCTGGGTGTCGATTTCCCCGACGAAGATTATGAGACTCTGGCTGGCCTGGTCATCAGTCTCCTCGGCCGGATACCCGAGGAAAATGAGCAGGCAACAGCTGAGTTTGGCAATCTCCAGTTCAAGGTTCTGGCCATGGACGACAAGCGGATCGCCAAGATCGAGGTCGTGGTCGTGCCAGAAACTGAACCGGAGGCTTTGGATGATGATGAATAATTCCCCGAAATGGGAGGCCATCCTGTTTGATGTGGATGGAACCCTGATTGACTCGATCCCCTTTATCGTCGAATCCTTCCAGTACTCGTTCCGGCGTCATCTCGGCCATCCGCTGGATGAGGCCACGATCCTGGCCGGGATCGGCACCCCGCTGGAAATGGCCTTCAGCCCTTGGCCACCAGAGCTGGCCAAGGTCCTGATGGATTCCTATCTGGATTATAACCATGCAAATCTGCACCATGGCATCGGTGTATTCTGGCAAATGCCGGCTGTGCTGGCCAAGCTGCAGCAGGCGGGCATTCCGCTGGGGATCGTCACCAGCAAACGCCTGCAGGCCTTGCAGCCAACCCTGGCTGATTTTGACCTGGCCGGCTATTTTGGCCTTGTCATCACCAAGGAAGATACGAAGCTGCATAAGCCGAATCCGGAACCGCTATTCGAAGCGATGAAACGGCTCGGCCTTTCCCGGCCTGAACGGATCCTCTATGTGGGCGACAGCATCCATGATCTGGAATGTGCAGTCCGCGCGGGCTGCCAGCCGGTCATGGTGGGCTGGACCCGGATGCCCCGGCAAGCCTTGCGCCAGGCTCATCCGGCAATCTGGATCGAACACGCCGACGAACTACTCAAGCTCCTGGAGGACTGACATGGCTCGCTATGCCTATATGCTGCTGGACCAGACGGAAAAAGATGTCAGCCGCCAGGCCATGCAGCTGGATACCATTGGCGGATTTGACAAGATTTTTGTCGACCGGATCAGCCCCCGCCAGCCGGAACGTGAACAACGCCAGAGACTGATTGCCCTGCTCACTGCAGGGGATGTGGTTTATGCAGCTGCCATTGACCGATTCTGTGACCAGAGCCGTGATTTTTTTGAAGTGTATTATGAATTTGAGCAACGCGGTGCCGAGCTGGTCCTGCTCGAAGAAAATTTTGACACCCGAAGCCAGGCTGGGCGGCAGAGCCTGAAAATGCTCAAGACATTTGCCCGCCTGGATTACCTGTTCCAATCCGAACGCAAGAAACAGGGAATTGAGGCTGCCCGCGGCCAGGGCCGGCGGATCGGGCGCCCACCAGTCGCCATACCACCACATTTCCGGGAAATCTGCCAGAAATGGTCGATGGGTCAGATCACGGGCCGCGAGGCAGCCCGCCAGGCTGGGCTGCGCAGCACCTCATTCTATAAAAAGGCTGCCGAGCTGGGCTTCAAGGCCCCGCCCAGAGTGGCCCAGTCATCAGGCTCGACTTCTGGTCCGCCAGCAGACTCGGCCGGGTAATTGAATTGATCCTGCACCAGGGTGCTGGTCTGACTTTCTTGTGAATGTCATTGTCACCGGTTGACAGGATGATATAATAGATGCTTGTGCAACCTCAGGGATTCACAATTTCGACAATGATAAAGGATGGAAGCCCCTCTATGAGTGAACCTAAAACCGACATGCACTGGAATTCTGAGCAGGCCAGGGCTGAGCGCAAGGCCCGCCTGAACAGCATGAAAGACAAAAATGGCGGCAAAAAGCCGATTCGCACCAGCAATCCGGTCCTCCGGATCATCCTCGTGGTCGTCCTGGTCCTGGCGATCCTGGTGACCAGTGGCTGGTTTGCCCTCAATAGCGGCCTGCCCCAGCAAACCCTGTCAGCCATGGCAATCAATGGCGAATCTGTCAAAGTCGCCGAATTGAACTACTATTTCTATATGACGGCCAGCAATTACGGCATCGATATGACTGACCCGGCGAAGGCCGAGGTTTCCCTGGCCATGCCCAGCAATGTCGAAGGCTTTGCGACGTATAAGGACATGGTCATCGATGCGGCTGCCAAGCAAGTCCAGCAAAATGTCATGCTGGCTGCCGAGGCTAAAAAAGCCGGTCTGTCACTTGACGACAAGGATCTGCAGAAAATCACGGATTTCTACGACT
This sequence comes from uncultured Mageeibacillus sp., assembly GCA_964499985.1. Taxonomy (GTDB): domain Bacteria; phylum Bacillota; class Clostridia; order Saccharofermentanales; family UBA5734; genus UBA5734. The sequence goes on along the minus strand of CAZCMX010000025.1, from coordinate 2,956 downwards.
CGCTGCAACAGCAGGCAGATACCGCCAAGCTGACCCTGACCAATTTCATGGCCCAGTATTTTGGCAAGGGCGCCACGACCGACAGTCTCCGCCCGGCCTTTGAACGGCTGCTCCTGGCCCAGAAATACGCCACCCAGAAGCAGGGCTCTTTCGAATTTTCAGACGCTGATCTGAAGGCTTACTATGAAGGGCACCGCAATGATTACGACAAGGTCAGCTACCGGATCTTCACCTTCCCGGCCACTGTGGCTGAAGGTGCCACTGATGCGGACAAGGAGAAGGCCGTTGCCGATGCCAAGGCCAAGGCCCAGGCCATGGCAACCCTGGTCACCGACGAAGATTCCTTCAAGGCCCAGGCTCTGGCCAATGCCACAGAAGACCAGAAGGACTCCTATGCCAGCTCGGACGCTTCTCTGATGGCAGACACCCGCTTCTACAGCATCAGCTCCCTGGTCCAGTCGACCTGGCTGTTTGATGCGGCCAGGAAACCAGGCGATATGACTGTCGTCGATGAGTCCGGCCAGGGTGGCAGCACCGTCCTGTATTTCATCAGCCGTGCGATCGATGACAAGCCGCGCGTCAATGTCCGCCATATCCTGATCATGGCCGATGAAGCCACGGCAACCGAAGACCAGATTGCCGCAGCCAAAGCCAAGGCCGACGATATCTTGGCCCAGTATCGGGCTGGTGCCCAGACCGAGGATGCTTTTGCCGAACTGGCCAAGGCCAATTCCGAGGATGGCAATGCTGCGGATGGCGGGCTCTATACCGACATCTATCCGGGCCAGATGGTCGATACCTTCAACAACTGGATTTTCGATCCGGTCCGCAAACCGGGTGATACCGGTGTGGTGCAGACCAACTATGGCTTCCATGTCATGTATTTCGTCAAACCCTCTGGCGTCGAATGGGAGATCAATGTCCGTTCGGTCCTGGCTGACGAGGCCTACCAGGCTTACCTGAAGGAACTGGCCACGGCCTATCCCTATGAAATGAACGACCTGGGCCTGCGCTTCGTACCCTGAGGACGGCAGCCAGCCTGAACCAGATCTTGCTCTGACCCATTGAACGAGCCCCCGCTGGACGATCACCATCGCCAGCCGGGGGCTCTTCTTGTCTGCGAACGCCATAAAAAAAGTGTCAATTTTCGTTGACACCCAAAAAGACCGGTGATAATATACTATAACGCGCCTAGAAGGTGGGGAAGTTTTCGCTGCTTTCAAACAGGTGCAGAACCGATTGGTTTATGTCAATTATAGCATCCGCCGGGGAGTCGTCAATCTTTTTCGAGAGAATCCCTTTCGGGAGGATCCCGATGCTCCGGCCAGCAGGCCCCAACGGCCTAGAACGTGCGTGAGGTGATCATTGATGGTGCGTCCCGTCCAGCTGGGAAGAGCCGAGAGAATGTCCTACTCGAGGATCGATGAGGTCATCGACATCCCGAATCTCATCGAGATTCAGAAGAACAGTTACCAGTGGTTTCTGGATGAAGGCTTGATGGAGGTCCTGCGCGATGTGTCGCCAATCACGGACTACTCCGGCGATATCGAGCTTTCTTTTATTGACAAGGAATTTGACACCCAGAGCCCCACGTATTCCATCGAGGAGTGCAAGGAGCGCGATGCCAACTATGCCGCGCCGATGCGTGTGAAGGTCCGCCTCCACAATAAACGCGACGATATCCTCAAAGACCAGTACATCTATATTGGTGAATTCCCGATCATGACGGATAATGGCACCTTCATCATCAATGGTGCCGAACGTGTCATCATCAGCCAGCTGGTCCGTTCGCCGGGCGCCTATTTCAGCAAGGCTCCTGACAAAACCGACAAGGAACTGATTTCCTCCCAGATCATCCCCAACCGCGGGGCCTGGCTGGAATACGAAACGGATGCCAACGATTTGCTCTGGGTCCGCGTCGACCGCACGCGAAAATTCCATTTGACGGTTTTCCTGCGCTCGCTGGGCTTCGGCACCAATGAGCAGATCATCGAGACCTTCGGTGAGGAGAACAGCCTGACCCAGACCATGCTCAAGGATGGCTGCCGCACCCGTGAAGAGGGCCTGCAGGAGCTCTACCGCAAGCTGCGCCCCGGTGAACCTGTTTCTGTCGAGGGCGCCGAGACCTTGCTGCACAATATGTTCTTCGATCCGAAGCGCTATGATCTGGCCCGCGTCGGCATCTACAAGCTGAACAAGAAGCTCAGCCTGGCCCGCCGCCTGATCGGCCATAAGTCGGCTGAAAATGTGGTTGATGACAATGGCGAGCTGCTGGTGGCTGAGGGGGAGATCATCACCCAGGCCATGGCCGATGCCATCCAGACAGCCGGCATCAATTCGGTCACGATTTTCCCGATGAATGTCGTCGGCGACACCATCATCCAGAATGAAAACAAATTGCGCGTCATCGGCAATAACCGGGTCGACGCCTTTGAGTACCTGCGTGCCAAGCTCGGTGAGGACATGGTTGCCGATCTCGATGTGGCGGCGCTTGGCATTTCGGAGAAGGTCCGCACCGGCGTCCTGCAGCGGATCATCCATGAGGTCCAGGCCAGCGGCAATCCGGACCAGGTCCTGCGCCAGCTTCTGGCAACCAAGTCATCCGACCTGATGCCCAAGCATCTGACCGTCGAAGACATCGTTGCGTCAGTCAGCTACCTGATCGGTCTCGAATATGGTGTCGGCAGCAAGGACGATATCGACCACCTCGGCAATCGCCGGGTGCGTTCGGTTGGCGAGCTGCTGCAAAACCAGATCCGCGTCGGCTTCTCCCGCATGGAGCGTGTCGTGCGCGAACGCATGGGCACCCTGACCGATATGGCCGCGGCCACCCCGCAGATGATCGTCAATACCCGTCCCGTCAGTGCGGCGATCAAGGAGTTCTTTGGTTCTTCCCAGCTCTCCCAGTTCATGGACCAGCCCAACCCGCTGGCCGAACTGACCCACAAGCGCCGTC